>JBDLTT010000016.1:0-42913 GCA_039805725.1 Pseudomonadota bacterium
CAACCTCATGCTCACCGCGAAGCCGGGCGTCTTTGTTGCTGGCGAAATGCTGGATTGGGAAGCCCCCACCGGGGGTTATCTACTCACCGCCTGTTTCGCTACGGGCCGACAAGCCGGCCGCGGTGCGCTAGCTTGGCTTACTGCGCGGGACTGACCTCGACCCTCAACGTAAAGGTCTTGGCAGGAAGGGCATTCTTCTCCCATGGTCGCGCATACACGTAGGTCAACACCGCAGTACCGGTGCCCTGCGCCCTGAAAGACCAGACCTCCAGACCAGGCACACCCACCATCCCATCTGGCGCGGGCGCTTCACCAGTGACCGTATCTAGCCGCAACACATCATCGCCCGCAACCGCATACGACCAGACATACCCCGTACTCGGATTCGTCGGTAGGCGCACGACCAGTGGTTGATACGGAACCAGCGAAGCAGTGCCGCCGGAATCAGACAACGAGGCGGTCACCGGCATTTCCACCGGGAAAAGCGAGGGTGCGCAACCGTTCAAGAGTAACGCGAGACCCACCGCCAGCAACCAGCGTTTCATAACAGTCCTTACAAAAGTTCGATGCCGAAATGCTTCACGATGTAGGCAAAAACCAGGAAGCAAACGATCGTAATCAGCGCACTAGCACCCAGCGTTGGCCAAAAACCAATACGCTCGTGCAAAAACGGAAACATCAGGAACATCGGCAACGTCGGCACCACGTACCAGAAGGTATACCAGGCGTGATTAGAAATCTTCTCGATCGGCTGTTTCTCCACATACAACCAGATCAAGGCCAGAAAAGTGACCATTGGCAGTGCTGCAATCAGCCCCCCCAACTTGTCACTGCGCTTGGCGACTTCGGAAATCAGGACAACGACACCGGCCGTGATCAGGTATTTGGTAATGATCCAGGTCATAGAGATCTACTTAGCGTGCGCGCCTTCGGCCTGATGCAATGCGGCCGTAGGATCTTTTGAGAAGTCTGCTTTGAGAAAGGCCGGGGATTCCGGCAAGGCCATGATCAGGTTATTGGCATCCATCACCTGGATCTTGAGGTTTTGCGCCTGGATACCTAGCACATGGCCGCCGTGTTTGCGGTCTTTTGATAACAGATGCAGGTGGTACCCAGGCACATTGAGTGTGCGCACATAATCCGGCGACCAGAACCCCAGCAGCGTGCCTTCAATATGGTTCAACGTAAATTCAGCCTGGTGGCTGGTGGCGGTGACCAGATCCGTGCCGGGCGCCGATTTACAGGCCACCCGATAATGGATTTGATCAAATACGCCATCGATACGAATGGCCGTGAATATATTCGCCGAAGTCCGTTGTTGGTCGATATGCGCACACAGATCTTCCCAGCTGCCGATCGTCTCAATAACTGCCGTACGATCTGCCTCGAACTCGGCGCTGACCCAGAACGGCGCAGTCGCCGAATCCGGGGGTTGAACCACGGAGCCATCCCCCAGGGCCTGATAGACAACCCCGTCGAGCATGAGACCTTCACCATTGAGCGCATCAAAGGTACCGAGACCAAAATCACCATGGGTCTTAATGGTGCCGACTGTGACACAGCCTTGATAAACACCTTCGACCAAAGCGGTCGATGTCGACACCTGAAATACGGTATGGTGCTCGACCCCTAACGCTTTGGCCAAGGCGTCTTGTACGACATGATCCAGAGAGTCGCCGGTTGTCACACAACGCTTTTGAAGGGCGCTGTAGATGGAATTCGAGAGGTTTACCTGGACGTTATGCGCGCCGGGCATCGTTTTGCTATTGGCCATATCAATTTAAATAGCTCTGAATCACGTCTTGCATCAGACGTTCGTTCAACGAGTAATCTACCGGCACATGAATCAACACAGGCACGTCGGACTTGAATGCCGCATCAAAAACCTGGGGCAGTTCATCGGCTGATTTGATGTTGTAACCTTTACATCCAAACGATTCAGCAAATTTCAGGACGTCATAGCTACCTAATTTGACGCCGGCATTTTCACCGTAATGCGCCACCTCCTGGAAATCAACCATGTCGTAGGAGTGGCTGTCCCAGATCACATGAACAAATTTGGCGCCCACACGAACGGCCGTTTCGAGCTCTGTAGCAGTAAACAGAAAACCACCGTCACCCGAGGTCGATAAGACGCGCTGGTTCGGGTAAAGTAGGCTCAATGCCATTGCCCACGGGATTGACACACCGAGTGTCTGCTGACCATTACTGACCAACACCTGGCGCGCATGGTCCGCAGCGCAATAGCGGTTGGTCCAGATGTAATTGGAGCCCACATCCAGCGCCACGTGCGTGTCGGCGGTCATCTGTTGTTGCAGTTCGTGCACCAGGCGTAACGGGTGCACCGGAAAGCCATTCATTGATTTGCCTTCGGCAACCGTCTTCCGGATGTCCTGAACAGCGTCTTTGGCAGCTGCTAGGTAGGCGGGGTCCACCTGTGGCGACGTTTTTTCGGCGAGCGCGGTTAGGGAAGCGCCGATGTCCCCAATCAATTCTGCCGCAGGAAGGAAGGCGTTGTCCTGATCGGCCGGGATCGAATCCACACAGATTACCGGACGTGGGTTACCGGTGTTCCAGATCGACGGATCGTATTCGATGGGATCATAGCCAATGGCCAAGACTGCATCTGCCTGATCCAGCAATTTGTCAGCGGGCTGATTACGGAACAGGCCTATACGCCCGGCATAAATTGAGCCACCTTTACGTTCGACCCATGCGCCGGCACCCTGGAAGGTCGAGATGTAGGGAATCCCCGTTTTCTTGAAAAAACGAATCAGAGCATCAGCCGATTCATCGACCGACGACTGCATGCCCAGAATAGCAATCGGTCGCTTACTGGCATTCAAAATCTTTGCCGCCTCGGCGATCGCCGATTCTGCTGCTGCGCCCTGACTTAACTTTGTACCCCAGGGCGCATTAACATCGCCCGGATAGTCGGCCAAACCCACGTCTTTAGGCAACGACACAAATACTGCCCCCGGTCGGCCACTCTCTGCGGCACGAATGGCGTTGCCCAAAACTTCACCCACTTGATCTGCGGTCACTATCTCTGCCGAGAACTTGGTTGCCGCTTTCATGAGCCCGGTGGCGTCTAATGACTGATGGGTTTTCTTGAGGCGTTCGTCCACGGGAACTTCACCTCCGATGGCCAACACCGGATCACCCTCACTGGTAGCGGTTGCAAGCCCCGTTGTCAGATTTGTAACGCCCGGTCCAGACGTGGCAATACAAACACCCACCTTACCGGTCAGACGGCCGAAGGCCGCCGCCATAAAGGCTGCATTCTGTTCGTGACGGCACAATACTAGCTTGATTTTGGAATGCTTCAATGCCACGAACAGGCTATCAATTTTTGCGCCTGGTATGCCGAATATGTGCGTGACACCATGGTTTTCGAGGAGCCGAACGATCGCATTCGCACAGTTTTTAGGATTGTTGGGTTGGGTCATATCTCTACCTCACGGATCAATCTTGCTTTTCGACTCTAGCAGCTTTTATTTAAGACCCTAGCGAATATTTACTTCCCGATACAAAAACGGGAAAAAATGTCGCCCAACAGATCTTCCGGTGTGTATTCGCCGGTAATACTCTGAAGCGCTTTATGTGCGAGGCGGAGTTCTTCGGCAAAAATCTCCAAGGCGGGCAGGGCAGCAGTAGCCGTATTCAGATGGTCTGACGCATCAGATAGGGCCCGCAGATGGCGCTCACGCGCGATGAAAAGACTTTCACCGGGCTGCCAACCAGCGATTTCCAGTAGTTTTGCACGCAATAGCTCGATACCCAGACCGGTCTTTGCCGAGATCTGTAAGGCATCAGTCGCAGTGGACGCCGCACCCAGATCGATCTTATTCTGCACCGTCACACGCGTCATGCCTTCTGGTAGGCGATTAATGATGTCCTGCTCAGCGGGAGTAAGCCCATGCTGCGCATCGGTTAGCAATACCGCGACATCAGCTTTTTCAATTTCTTTCCAGGTGCGTTCGATACCAAGCCGCTCAACTTCATCGCTAGTGTCATGCAGGCCGGCGGTATCGATGACGTGCAGCGGCACACCTTCGATTTGCAGATGCGCCCGGACGACATCACGTGTGGTGCCGGCGACCGGTGTGACAATGGCGAGGTCTTCTCCGGCCAGCACATTGAGCAACGATGATTTACCGACGTTTGGCTGACCAATCAGCACGACGGTGAGGCCGTCATGCAGCAGCTTGCCTTGCTTGGCGCTGGCTTGAACTTTGCCGAGCGCTTCGCGAATATTCTGCAGTCGGGTCTCAGCCTGAATGCTTTTGAGGAAATCGACTTCTTCTTCCGGGAAGTCCAGCGTGGCTTCGGTCAGGGCCCGCAGTTCGATGAGCGGTTGCATGAGTGCATCAATGGCGCGCGAGAAATCACCTTGTAACGAGCGCACCGCCGAACGGGCAGCGGTGGCGGTGGACGCATTAATGAGATCGGCAACGGCCTCGGCTTGAGCCAGATCCAGCTTGCCATTGATAAAGGCACGGCGGGTGAACTCACCGGGCTCGGCCAGGCGGGCGCCGAGATCCAGGCACCGCCCCAGCAGGAGTTGCATCACAACCGGGCCGCCATGGCCATGCAGTTCGATGACGTCTTCACCCGTGAACGAATTTGGACCCGTGAAATAAATCAGTAGTCCTTCATCGATGGCCTGACCGGCAGTGTCGATAAACGGGGTGAGGGTAGTGACACGCGGTGCTGCAAACGTATCTGACGGCACCTTGCCAGTCAGCGGTTCGATCCAGCTTTTGAGGCCTGTTCCTGAAAGCCGGACGATACCCACACCACCGCGACCCGGCGCCGTGGCGATGGCCGCGATGGGTGGTGTCTTCATCTTAACGATGACTGTGCTTGACCGCTTCGATCTTGCGATTAATCGCCCACTGCTGTGCGATCGACAGGATGTTGTTGACGGTCCAGTAGAGCACCAAACCAGCCGGGAAGAAGAAGAACATGATCCCGAAACCAATCGGCATGATCCACATGATCTTGGCCTGAATCGGGTCCGGCGGCGTCGGGTTCAGCTTCACCTGGAACAGCATGGTGGCCATCATGATCGCCGGCAGAATGTAGAACGGATCTGGTTGCGTCAGGTCGTGAATCCAGCCGACCCACGGCGCGTTGCGCATTTCAACCGCACCGAGCAGTACCCAGTACAGCGCGATGAAGACCGGGATCTGCACCAGAATCGGCAGGCAGCCACCAAGCGGATTGATCTTTTCCTTGCGGTACAGATCCATCATTTCCTGGTTCAGCTTCTGCTTGTCGTTGGCGTAACGTTCTTTGAGCGCCATCAGACGCGGCGTCACGGTACGCATGCGTGCCATCGACTTGTAGCTGGCGGCCGACAACGGGAAGAAGATGAGCTTGAGCAGAATGGTGAGTACAACAATCGCCCAACCCCAGTTACCCGTTAGCTTTTCGAGCCATTCGAGCACCCAGAAGATCGGTGCGGCCAGGACCGTTAGCCAACCGTAATCCACCACGAGATCAAAGCCTGGGGCGACCTTTTCCAGGGTGCTGTGCTCCTGGGGACCCGCATAGAGCGGCACGGTCAACGTGCTCACACCATTTTGTGCGGCTGGCATCGGAACAATCACACCGGCGGCAAAAACGCCGGGCTCCACTTGGCGCGCGTAGAACTCACGCGGCGTTCCGGCGGCTGGCAAGAATGCTGTCACAAAATAATGCTGGATCATAGCGACCCAGCCGTTATCGGCGGTCTTTTCAAACTTGGCACTACCGTCAGCGATGTCGGCAAACTTGATCTTGTTGAATTTCTGGGCGTCGGTATAGAACGCTGGCCCGGTGAACACACTCACCATGTTCGGATCACCCGCCGGTGCCTTATCGTCTCGCACCAGCTGGAAGTATGCGTCGGCCTTATCGGCCGCGACACCCTTCAATTTGTACGTCACATCGATACCATAATCGCCGCGTTTGAAGGTCAGGGTTTTGGTGACCTTACCGCCATCGGCCTCGAACACGACATCCAGCGTATTTTGTCCGGCCTTCATTTCCGTATTCGAAGACACCGGACGCCACAGCGTCTTGTGATTCGGCAGTCCATCACCGATCAGACCCGATTGCGCCGCATAGTTGTGTGTTTTACCGAGGAGTTCAACACTCCCCGACTGATCCCAGCTTTTGTGCTTGGTCAGATTCAGTTGGGTAATCGATGCGCCCGCCAGGCTAATCGTCGCGACATATTCGTCCGTCTTTACCGTGATTGTTGGCGCGTTAGCACCCGGAACATCGGTAGCCGGCGCATTGGCAGCGCGTGCCGGAACGGCATTTTTGTCCGCATTTTTGTCTTTACGCAGATCAACCGATGCAGCAGGGGCACCCTGGGTTGCGGCCTGGATGTTAGCTGCTTTTTGTGCAGCCTTGTGCTGACTCCAACCCTCCCACAGCATGAAGGCAGATATCGTAAAAATCAGGGTTAGAAATAAGCGGCGGTAATCCATGGTTCAACCAGCGTAGTAAAAACAAATGGGTATTGCGTTGGCTTTTTGTTGGTTAAGCCAACAGGCAACGCGTTAAAGCTTGCAAGGGTACCAGATTCAGGGCACAGGATCGTGTCCTCCGGGATGAAAAGGATGGCATCGACAGATGCGTTTTGCGGCCAACCAACTGCCGCGCAGCGCACCGTATTTGGTCAATGCTTCTGCCGCATAGGCAGAACAACTCGGATGGAAACGACACCGCTGACCGAGAAACGGGCTCAGGGCGTAACGGTAGAACGCAATAAGCGCTAACAGCAACGTTTGAATGAGCCTGCCGGGTAGCGCCGTGAGGCGCGAACCCAAGTTTTTTTGGGTTGTATTAAGCACCACGGGCGGCGCCTTCTTTGCGGGTCTGGGCGGCAATTCGTTTAAGAATCTGCGTCAGGTCGTTACGCAAACTGCTAACCACTTGCCATCGGGTGGGGATGGGTGCGCCTTTGCGAACGCGTGCCGGCGAGGGAAACGGGGAGTCGTGCAGTCGAACAATCCAGTCTCCGGCAGGAAAAGCGTCTGGCGTGGTGCGAAAGTATTCGCGCAGGATGCGGCGGATCAGATTACGACGGGCAGCCGAAGGGACGATACGCTTAGCTACAATGAGACCCAACCGACAGGTTGTGTCGGCGGTGATGATCTTCTTAGGAATTTCTGCTGGCGAATCCGCGTTCGCTTCTGCGTCAACAACGGCGGCGGTGCGATGTACCGTCAGCCATTGTCCTCGGCAAGCTTTGCGGACGTCAAACACCGCCTGGAACTCGGACGGCTTAAGTAGTCTAGAGGCCCTGCTAAAGCGATAACGGTACGAAGACAAAAACGCTTTCACCGTTAGTTCCAGCCAGATCGATCAGCGTTATCCGGCCGAGAGGTTTGTGCGTCCGCCATGCGGACACGCAAACTTAAACAGCCAGGCGATGACGACCCTTGGCGCGACGAGCAGCCAGAACAGCACGACCACCGCGAGTACGCGAGCGGACGAGGAAACCGTGAGTGCGCTTGCGACGAACGACGGAAGGTTGATAGGTACGTTTCATGTTGGGGACTCCCCGGAATTCGAATTCAACAAAAGGCGGCGGATGCCGCGGAAAACCCGTGATTAAACAGCAAGTTCCCTACGACTGTCAATAAGCTTCTTCGGCCGGTTTTTTTGGGTGCCTCGGACACCCTGTTTTTTTAACTAAATCCACTTATCCACAGAAACTGTGGAAAACTTGGAAGAATTACGTACAAATCGTCAGATTTGGGGTATCCTGAAGCTCGATTAACCAATAAAAAGCGGCCGAGCCTCCCTGAAAATATTGGGTTATCCACAGCAAGTTATCCACTAAGCGTTTTGTTGTAAGACAGAGCGTGATTCGCCGACCGCATCGTAACATCATGAATTTATTCTGGAATTATTGCGTTGACCATCTCGGGGCCGAATTGCCTGCCCAACAGTTCAGCACGTGGATTCGCCCGTTACAGCTGGCTTCGGACAAAAACGCTACAGGCGAAGTTACGATTGCTGCACCCAATCGCTTTATTCTTAAGTGGGTTCGCGACAACTATCTGAATATCTTTCAGCGCCTAGCCGAAGACTTTTATAAGGAACCGGTCACGGTCATCTTCGCTGTTGGCGGTGCGCCCGAGGCAACCAATCCTTCGGTCCAGGCACCCGCGCGTTCGACGCCGCCCGCCAGCACGCTGGTTGGTAGTCCGGCAGGCGGTGTTTCAAGTCCCGTCACTCCGGTGTTTAAAACCGAGGATGTTCGTGAATCGGCGGCACAAACAGCTCACCGCAAAAGTACCGGTAGCCTCAATGGTCAGGGCACGCGGCTCATGCCGCACTTCACTTTTGATTCTCTGGTGGTGGGTAAGGCCAACGAACTGGCGCGCGCCGCTTGTCTTAATGTATCGCAATCACCCGGTGGCGCTTACAACCCGCTATTTATCTATGGTGGCGCAGGTCTGGGTAAAACGCACTTGATCCATGCCATTGGCAATGCGGTACTGGCGGCGGATCCGACCAAGGTGGTGCGCTATGTACACGCCGAAGACTATTATTCGGATGTTGTTCGAGCCTATCAACAAAAAGCTTTTGATAGTTTCAAGCGCAATTACCGGTCACTCGACCTACTCCTGCTTGATGATGTGCAGTTTCTGAAAGGCAAGGATCGTTCTCAGGAAGAGTTTTTCTACCTGTTCAATGCCTTGGTCGAAGCCAAAAAACAGATCGTCATCACCTGCGACACCTACCCGAAAGCGATTGAAGGTCTGGAAGACCGGCTTATTACTCGCCTAGATTGGGGGCTAACCGTTCAGATTGAGCCCCCGGAAACCGAAATGCGGGTTGCTATCCTGAAAAAGAAGGCGGAGTCTGAAGGAAAACCAATCGCCGATGAGGTTGCTTTCTTTATTGCAAAGCATTTAAGGTCCAATGTACGCGAATTAGAGGGTGCTTTGACCCGAGTTTTGGCTTTTTCGCAGTTCCACGGGCGAGAAATCACCTTGGAAACTGCAAAAGAGGCCTTAAAAGACATCGTTGGCGCCTATAATCGGCAAATTACGGTTGAAAACATCCAAAAAATGGTCGCTGACTACTATAAATTGAAGGTAGCGGACCTTTATTCTAAGAAACGTAGCCGAATGATTGCCCGGCCACGTCAGATTGCTATGTGGCTGTGCAAGGAAGTCACCCCGCATAGCTACCAGATGATTGGTGAGTCATTCGGGGGCCGCGATCACACCACGGTTCTACACGCGGTACGGACTATTGAGGATCTTCGGGGTAAAGACCAGCAGATTAACCACGACATTCACGTTCTCTTGCAGGTCTTGAAGGGATGAAGGATAAGTCCTGTAAAGTGCGTGGGTGTTTTGTGCATAACCCGTCGTTTTGTACCAGCCCGAGATTTCATCCCCGTTTCGGACACCATCAATCCCCGGGGTTTTCCTGAGGGTTGTACAGTCGGCAATAGTATGAATTTTCGTGAGAAAATTACGTTATCCACCAAAGTGACCTGAGCTTATTCGTATTAGGAACCTTATATATGTTGTTATTCAAGACCTCCAGAGAAACACTGCTGGCGCCTCTACAGACTGTTGCCGGTATCGTTGAAAAGCGTCATACGCTACCGATCCTGTCGAATGTACTGATTGAGAAAAAGGGGTCTATGCTGACCTTGGTCGCAACGGATATTGAGATCCAGATCACGGCAGGTACACAACTCGAGGGTGGAACGGATGCTTCGGTTACGGTCGGTGCCCGCAAGCTTCAGGATATCCTGCGTTCGTTGCCAGAAGAATCGACTGTTAGTCTGGATCTGGACGATAAACGCCTGGTTGTTAAGGCCGGCAAAAGCCGTTTCGCACTGCAAACACTCCCGGCGGAGGATTTTCCGCAAATGAACCTAAACGCCGCCAATCAGGTGTCGTTCACCGTAACCCAGAAATCATTCAAGCATCTGCTGGGTCAGACTCAGTACGCCATGGCGGCACAGGATGTGCGTTATTACTTGAATGGTATGCTCTTGCAAGTTGAGGGTAATGCGCTGCGTTCGGTAGCAACGGATGGTCATCGCCTGGCATTTTCCCAGATGGAGACGAATGAAAGCCTGGAACGCCAGGAAGTCATTCTGCCGCGCAAGTCGGTGCTGGAGTTGGCACGTCTGCTGGCAGACTCCGAAGATCCACTCAATATTACGCTGGCCAACAACCAGGCTCGTTTCTCGTTTGGCGATGTTGTGTTTGTCACCAAACTTATTGATGGCAAGTTCCCGGATTACACCCGGGTGATTCCGCCAAGTTTCTCGCAAGAGTTGGTATTAAATCGCATTGCTTTCAGCCAAGCCTTGCAACGTGCCCGTATTCTCTCCAATGAGAAGTTCTCGGGGGTTCGTCTGATCCTTGAAAATGGTGCATTGCGCATTAGTGCGGCCAACGCAGAGCAGGAAGAAGCCCAGGAAGAACTAGAAGCCAGCTACAACGGTGAACGTTTGGATATTGGGTTCAACGTTAATTACCTGCTCGACGTACTTGGGCACGTTACTGATGAAACGGTGGTCTGGCGCTTTAATGACTCGAACTCCAGTGCACTGTTTGGACCAGCGGAAAGCGCTAACTTTAAATATGTCGTTATGCCCATGCGCATCTAAGACATTCAACTTAACGCAGTCCAGATTAAATCCTTAAAAGAACAATCTAAGAAATTATAAGATGGCCGAAAAGAAAACACCTGTAGTACCAGATTACGACGAATCATCCATTCAACAGCTGGAAGGCCTAGAGGCAGTCCGTAAACGCCCGGGGATGTATATCGGGGACACCTCCGATGGTAGTGGCTTGCATCATATGGTCTTTGAAGTTGTGGATAACGGGATCGATGAAGCCTTGGCCGGTCACTGTGACGATATCGTCGTGACCATTCACGCCGATAACTCCATTTCGGTAAAAGATAACGGTCGTGGTATTCCCACCGGTATCAAGTTTGACGACAAGCACGAGCCCAAGCGTTCGGCGGCCGAGATTGTTATGTGCGTGCTGCACGCTGGTGGTAAGTTCAACCAGAACAGCTACAAGGTATCAGGCGGCTTGCATGGTGTCGGTGTTTCTTGTGTGAATGCCTTGTCGCAGTGGTTGAAGCTGACGATCCGTCGTGATGGCAAAAAACACTTTATGGAGTTTAATCGGGGCAAAGCGGTTAACCGCGTTGTCGAGATGCAAAACGGCGTTGAAGTTTCGCCGTTGCAGATTATTGGCGATACCGAGAACCGTGGTACGGAAGTACACTTCCTTGCCGATCCAGAAATCTTCGGCACAGTAGAATTCCACTACGAAATTCTAGCCAAGCGTTTGCGTGAACTGTCGTTCCTGAACAATGGGGTGCGTGTTCGTCTCGTCGATCAGCGTAACGGCAAAGAAGAAGATTTCGCTTTTTCCGGCGGGGTCAAAGGTTTCGTTGATTACATCAACAAGAACAAGACGGTTCTCCATCCGAACGTGTTCTATTCCACCGGCGAAAGCAAGGTCGGTGATGCGACGATTTCTGTTGAAGTCGCCATGCAGTGGAACGACTCCTATGCCGAGAACGTACTCTGCTTCACGAACAATATTCCGCAGTCCGATGGTGGTACCCATCTCACAGGGTTGCGTGCTGCGATGACCCGTGTGATCAATAAGTACATCGAAGAGAATGACATCGCCAAAAAGGCCAAAGTCGACATTACCGGTGACGACATGCGCGAAGGTTTGACCTGCGTGTTATCGGTCAAGATGCCTGATCCAAAGTTTGCCTCACAGACCAAAATGAAACTGGTGTCGTCCGAAGCCCGTCCGGCCGTGGAAGAAGTCGTCGCCCAGAAGTTGGCTGACTTTCTGCTCGAGCGGCCGGCTGACGCCAAAGTGATTACCGGCAAAATTGTCGAAGCGGCACGCGCCCGCGATGCCGCGCGCAAAGCTCGTGAAATGACGCGTCGTAAGAGCGTGATGGATGGTGTCGGTCTGCCGGGTAAACTTGCCGACTGCCAAGAAAAAGATCCATCGCAGTGCGAACTGTATCTGGTGGAGGGTGACTCCGCCGGCGGCTCGGCCAAGCAAGGCCGTGACCGTAAATTCCAGGCGATTCTGCCGCTCAAGGGCAAGATCCTGAACGTCGAAAAAGCACGCTTTGATAAGCTCATCGGCTCACAGGAAATCGCCACGCTGATTACCGCCCTGGGCACGGGTATTGGCAAAGACGAATACAAACCGGAAAAGCTGCGCTATCACCGCATCATCATCATGACCGATGCCGATGTCGATGGCGCCCACATCCGTACCCTGCTATTGACCTTCTTCTATCGTCAGATGCCGGAGTTGGTCGAACGCGGCCATATTTATATTGCTCAGCCGCCGTTGTACAAGGTGAAGCATGGCAAGAACGAGCGCTATCTGAAAGACGACCACGAATATCATCAATTCCTGCTGCAGATGGCGCTAGACGAGGCCAAGCTGCAACCGGGTAAGGGCGCCAAAGCCATCGAGGGTGAAGCGCTGGCTGATCTGGCACGCAGCTTCCTGCTATCGGAGGCAATCATCGAGCGTCTGTCGTACATGATCCCGCCAGAAGTGCTGCACACCCTGGTCAACGACAATCTCAGTATCGACCTTGGTGATGAGACTGCTGCTAAAAAGTCAGCCAAGGTTCTGGGCGATGCCATGGCGTCGCATGCAACGCTGCGTGCGTCTCACGAAAAGGCCCTGGAAATCGTGCCGGCCTACGACGCTGCCCGCGAAAGCTGGGTGCTTCGTCTGGAGCGCTGGCATCATGGTAATCTCAAGCTAGGTCTGATTGACGGCGACTTTATTGCCTCGGGCGACTACACCCAGTTGCGCAAGACCGCCGAATTGCTGGCCGACCTGATGAAGGCCGGCGCCACCATCCAACGTGGCGAAAAGCAGCAGACGGTCTCGCGTTTCAGCGAAGCCATGCAGTGGCTGTTTAACGAAGTCGAACGTGGCATCAGCAAGCAGCGTTATAAAGGTCTTGGTGAAATGAACCCCGAGCAGCTCTGGGAAACCACCATGGATCCAACGGTACGTCGTCTGCTCAAGGTCCAGATCGAGGATGCCATCGGCGCCGATCAGATCTTCTCGACCCTGATGGGTGAGTTGGTCGAACCGCGTCGCGCCTTCATCGAAACCAACGCCCTTACCGCGCGCAATATCGACGCTTAAGCGTACGCGGTGATAGCAACGGCTCGCTGCGGCGGGCCGTTTTTGTTTTCGGGCAACAAGGGTAGTCAAGAAAACCGCTGTTGTCAGCACGTAAACTACACGATCGAAGAAATTAAAGGAACTTGTGGCAAAAATGGTCAAATCAAGTCGACACATGACCCTGGAGCGATTGCTGCAAAGCCAGGGCTTCGGTTCGCGCAAATTTTGCCGAACCCTGGTGCGGACGGGATCGGTACGGGTGAACGGCAACCTCTGCGAAGATCCGGATGAAGTGTTTGAAACCAATGAGTTGCGTTTTGAGGTCGAAGGTTTTGATGGCCTGTGGCCCTACTCCCAGCGGGCTTACATTTTGCTCAACAAACCCGTGGGTTATGAGTGCTCCCGAGCGCCTAAGCACCACCCGAGTGTGCTGGCACTCTTGCCGCCCCCGTTGCGCGCGCGCGATGTGCAGCCGGTAGGCCGTCTGGATGTCGATACCACCGGTCTGCTTATTTTGACGGATGACGGCCAGTGCATTCATGTGCTGACATCGCCGCGGCATGCCGTACCCAAGGTCTATCGCGCAACCTTGGCCGATGTGGCTGATCCGGGGCTGTGCGATCGACTGCTGTCCGGTGTTCTGCTCAAGGACGAGAACGAAACCCTGGCGGCGCAATCCTGCCGCCTTTTGAATCCAACACTCCTGGAGCTAACGATTACCCAAGGTAAGTACCATCAGGTACGCCGTATGGTGGCGGCTGCGGGCAACCACGTGGCCGATCTGTCCCGGGTGGCTGTTGGCGATTTGTTATTACCAGAAGGGCTCGCGTCCGGTGATTGGCAATGGTTGGATGCCCGGAGTATGCTTCTTGCGGGATGGGCTACCAAATAGATGTGGGGTATGTTTCACGTGAAACAATGGGTCGGAATCGGACAACCCTGTTCCACGTGAAACCTTCGAGACGGACTCTCTAAATTAGGTGTATCCATGGCAACGATGACATTGACTGAAATGCGCTATATCAGCACGTTGGACAAAACTCGGCATTTTGGACGAGCGGCCGATCTCTGTCATGTGAGCCAACCCACCCTCTCCGTTGCGATTAAAAAGGTCGAACAGCAGATCGGCGCGCCCCTGTTTGAACGGGGCGCGACGGAAATCCGAACAACGCCGCTGGGCGAAGAAGTTGTTGCCCAGATTAAACGGGTGCTGGACGAAACCCTGCGCCTGGAGGAAATTGCCACACAAAATCGTGACCCACTTAAAGGGCCGCTTCGCGTGGGGGTGATTTATACAATTGCCCCCTATTTGCTGCCGGCACTCATTCCCGTGCTCCATCGTCTGGCGCCCGAGATGCCCCTCTTCTTGCGGGAGGACTTTACGGCGAATTTGCTCCCGGCGCTCAAGGATGGCGAACTCGATGTTCTGGTGTTGGCGTTGCCTGTCAACCTACCGGGCGTGGTGAGTCAGGCAGTTTATGAGGAGCCCTTCCGTGTGGTGGTGCCGGCTGCCCATCCCTGGGCGATTCGCCATTCGATCAAGAATGATGAATTGGAGGGTGAGAACCTGTTGTTGTTGGGTAGCGGTAACTGCTTCCGCGAACAGGTGCTGGAGGCGTGCCCCCGCTTGCAACGCGCCGAGGGTCTGTCGGGCTCCCTGGAGGGGAGCTCGCTGGAAACGATTCGCCACATGGTGGCTAGTGGTGCCGGCATTGCCGTGATGCCGAGCTCGGCGGCAGATCCGCTGGTTGGGCGGGAACCCATGGTGAAGGTCCTGCCGTTCGATGCTAAATCCCCCAAAGCCAAGGCTCTTGTCGAGGGCTCGAGCAAGGTCGGGCGCACCGTTGGCCTGGCCTGGCGCGCCACCTTTCCGCGTCCAAAAGCGATCGACGCGGTCCGCCAGGCCATTTTGTCGTGTCAACTACCAGGGGTCTCCAAGAGCAAGTTATGATTTTTTGCGCGTGTCGGAAATAACGACGCCCGATGTTTCACGTGAAACATCGGGCGTCTTGTTTGGAGTGGCGAAAATTAACCGAGGCTGGTTCTAAGTCGCTTAACGATCTCTCGTTGATCTACCGCAGGTTTATCAGACCAGGTGCGTTTGGTATTGGCCCAGATCGGATCCGGAAAGTGGGAGTCATTTTTCCAGCGGGGAATCACGTGCCAGTGAAGATGGGGAACGACATTGCCTAAGCTGGCCAGATTGATTTTGTCGGGCTGCAGTAGATCGCGCAAAATTGATTCGGTGGCATAAACCGCGCTCATGATGGCAGAACGATCCTCGATGGTCAGATCCGTCATCTCCCCGGTGTGAGCATTGAGGATCACGCGACAAAAACCGGGCCAATTCGCATCGTTTACGGCAACAATCCTATATAAATCAGTTAGATACAAAATATCTTCGCCTATGGGCGCGCAAAGCGGGCAAGGTGAGGTCATAGTATTCCGGAGGTTGTTTTGATGCGCTAGAGACCACAGTATAGCCTTGCTTTGCCAAAGCCGCGCCAGGCTTGAGTTCCAGGGGGGGGGCGCCGCGTCAAAACTCGCCAATCGCGCAAAGCGGCTTTATCATTCGCACAATTCAGCGCTGATCGCTATACTTCGGCCGAGTCCTCTCCAAAAAATAGTCCCTATGAATTTAGAAGTTTTTACCACCGAAGAGCTGGAGCGATTGCTTCAAATTCTCCCGGAGGAAATTCACCGTCGTGAAGCGCAAGACAATGACGCCGAAGAAGCCGAGCGTCGTAAACGGAGCGTTTTTGCCAGCTTTCAAGAGCTTGCCAAAAAACAGGGTGTTAGCCTGACCGATCTTTAATCGCCACGACTGTCGTAAAAAACAAAGGCAGCCGAAGCTGCCCTTGTTGGCTGAGAGATGCTGATGCAGTGATTAGTTACAACAGCACGCGCTCGATGCTGCCCGTGTTGGCGCGACTCACATACTCTGTCATCCAGTTCTCGCCCAGAATGTTCTTGGCAAGTTCGACAACGATGTAGTCGGCATCGGTGCCGGCATCGTCGCGGAAGCGGGACAGACCTTGCAGGCATGATGGACACGAGGTCAGGACTTTGACTTGGCCAGAGAAGCCGTCGGCGCGCAGCGCATCGGCACCCTGCTCCATTTCTTCCTGTTTACGGAATCGCACCTGGGTCGAGATGTCCGGTCTTGTCACGGCCAGCGTGCCCGATTCGCCACAACAACGATCGTTGAGCGGCACATTGGTGCCCATCAGTTCACTGGCGACCTTGAGCGGCGCATAGGTCTTCATCGGCGTGTGGCATGGATCGTGATACATGTAGCGAACACCATCGACGCCTTCGAGCTTGACGCCTTTCTCCATCAGGTACTCATGAATGTCGAGCAGACGGCATCCCGGAAAAATTCGTTCGAATTCGTACTTCTGAAGTTGATCCATACAGGTACCACAGGAGACGATCACGGTCTTGATGTCGAGGTAGTTCAGCGTATTCGCAACCCGATGGAACAGCACACGGTTGTCGGTTGTGATGCGTTGGCCCTTGTCTTCTTCGCCAGCTGAGGTTTGCGGGTAGCCACAACAGAGGTAGCCTGGTGGCAGTACCGTGGTGGCACCCACTTCATAGAGCATGGCCTGCGTGGCCAAACCAACTTGCGAGAACAGACGCTCCGATCCGCAACCCGGGAAATAAAAGACCGCTTCGGATTCTTCCGCGCTGAGCTTAGGATTCCGGATGACCGGGATCACCTTGTCGTCTTCAATATCCAGCAATGCCCGCGCAGTACGCTTGGGTAGATTGCCCGGCATGGGCTTGTTGATAAAGTTAATGATCTGGGTGCGGACCGGTGGCTTATGCAGGGTGGCTGGTGGGTGTTGCACCTGGTTCTGAATCAGGCGCAAGGATTTGCCGAGCTGATACAGCTTATTTTGGGCGGCATAACCAAAGCGGATCATCACCTCGCGGATGCCTTTGATGAACATCGGATCCTTGATGGTCAGGAACGCCATGGCCGCGGCCGTACCCGGATTGAATTTCTGCTTGCCCTGCTTGCGCAGCAGATTCCGCATCGCGATGGTGACATTACCAAAGTCGATATCGACCGGACAGGGTTTTTCACAACGGTGACAGACGGTGCAGTGGGCGGCAACGTCATCGAACTCGGCCCAGTGAGCAAGCGAGACACCGCGACGCGTCTGTTCTTCGTAGAGGAAGGCTTCGATGAGTAGCGACGTGCCGAGGATTTTGTTGCGTGGCGAGTAGAGCAGGTTGGCGCGGGGCACGTGGGTGGAGCAGACGGGCTTGCACTTGCCGCAACGCAGACAGTCTTTGACCATCTCAGAGATCTCGCCGATGCCTGATTGCTCCATTACGATCGACTCGCTACCGATCAGGTTGTAGCTCGGTGTGTAGGCCATCTCGAGGTTGCCACCGCGCATCAGTTTGCCGCGGTTGAAGTGGCCTTCCGGATCGACCTTTTCTTTGTAAGCCCAAAAGGCCGCCATCTCGTTGTCTTGCAGATAGTCGATCTTGGTAATGCCGATGCCATGCTCGCCAGAGATCACGCCATCCAGTGAGCGAGCCAGCAGCATGATGCGATCAACCGCCGCGTTGGCGGTTTGCAGCATTTGGTAGTTATCCGAGTTTACTGGCAGGTTCGTATGTACGTTACCATCGCCGGCGTGCATGTGCAGCGCGACGAAGACACGACCGCGCAGGACTTCTTTGTGGATGGCGTTGATCCGATCCAGAATCGGGCGATAGACGTTGCCGTCAAAAATACTTTCAAGCGCGGGCTTGAGTTCCTGCTTCCACGAGACGCGAACACTGTAGTCCTGCAGGCGGTGGAAGAGTACGGGGTTGGCGGCCTGATTTTCGAGCGGGCCGGCCACCACGCCGAGCGTGGCGAAGGATGCTTCGGCCTGGGCCAGTGGCGTATCCAGATGGTCCAGCAGCCACTGCCAGCGGGCGCGTACTTGCGCAACCAGTTCCACGGCGCGCTGAGCACGGTCACCAATCAGCACGTCTTTGCCCACATTGGCATCGCCCGCGTCGACGGCGAGGTTGCCGCCGAGATAGTTCGTCAGGGCGTCACAGAGCGCTAGCTTATTGGCGATGGAGAGTTCGATGTTGATACGTTCGATACCATCGCAGTAATCTCCCATGCGCGGTAGCGGAATAACAACATCTTCATTCAGCTTGAAGGCGTTGGTATGTTTTGAGATCGCGGCTGTGCGCGAGCGATCTAGCCAGAAATTCTTGCGTTGTTCCGAACTGACGGCAATAAAACCTTCTGCCGAACGCAGATTGCACATGCGAACAACGTCTGAGGCAGCCTGCATGACGGCGTTTTCATCATCGCCCACCAGGTCGCCGATCAGTACCATTTTCGGGCGGCCATGACGCTTGGCCTTGGTGGCATAACCCACGGCCTTGAGGTAGCGTTCGTCAAGGTGTTCCAGACCAGCCAGCAGGACGCCAAGATTGCGGCCGCCCCCATTGGGCTTGAAGTAGTCAGTGATTTCCACGATGGCCGGTACAGCCTCGCGCACCTGGCCGAAGAATTCCAGACAAACCGTGCGTGTGTGCGCCGGCATTTTGTGCAGCACCCAGCGGGCGGCAACGATAATGCCATCGGTCCCTTCTTTCTGGACGCCAGGTACGCCGCCGAGGAACTTGTCGGTTACATCTTTGCCCAGACCGATCTTACGGCAGGCCGCACCTGGGATCGAGAGGATTTCTTCGCCGAGGTGTTTTTTACCCGTGGCATCAAAGCGCGTGAGACGAAAGCGAACGGTTTCCTGTTCGTGAATCTTGCCTAGGTTGTGATCGAGGCGTTCGACCTCTAACCAGTTGCCATCCGGCGTGACCATTTTCCACCAGGCAAGGTTGTCGAGCGCGGTGCCCCACAGCACCGCCTTTTTGCCGCCGGCATTCATCGCGATATTGCCACCGATACAGGAAGCTTCAGCCGATGTTGGATCCACGGCAAAAACGAGACCGGCACGCTCGGCGGCTTCGGAAACTCTTTTGGTCACAACGCCAGCACCCGTGCGTACTGTACCGACAGGGTGATCAACGCCCGGTAGGGTGATGAATTCAACCGGGGCAATATCAATCAGCTTCTCGGTGTTAATGACGACCGAGTCAGCCGTCAGCGGGATGGCACCGCCCGTATAGCCGGTACCGCCGCCACGGGGGATGATGGTCAGGCCAAGTTTGATGCAGTCACGCACCAGTGGGCCAATTTCTTCTTCAGTGTCCGGATAGAGCACCACGAACGGATACTCGATGCGCCAGTCAGTGGCATCGGTCACATGCGATACGCGGGCAAGACCATCAAAAGCAATGTTGTCCTTGCGCGTGTGTTTGCTGAGCGTGCGCAGCACCTTGCGGCGGCGTGCGGCCGCTGTGTCCAGATGCTTGGCGAAACGATTGATGGCTTCGTTGGTAGCCTTGAGCAGTTGCGCTACTTTCTCGTTGCCGTCACGGCGCTTTTCAATTTCCGCAAGGCGATGGCGCAGTGCCGAGATCAGCGCTGATTGTCGCTGGGGGTTCTGTAGCAGATCGTCTTCTAGATAGGGATTGCGTTGCACGACCCAGATATCGCCCAACACCTCATACAGCATCCGCGCCGATCGGCCGGTGACGCGTTCGCTGCGAAGCGCATCCAGGATCGCCCAGTTCTCTTGGCCGAGCAGACGAATAACAACTTCACGATCGGAGTACGAGGTGTAGTTGTAGGGGATCTCGCGGAGGCGTGCATTCATGATGTTGTTCTGGTCGATTGCGGCCCGCAAAGGCCTTTTCGGACTTTGTATTGTAGCGCATCGGTATAATGCAATCACGCGCCGGCATGGGTTTTCAGCGATGCTCGGGGTGCTCTTTTCCAACAATTCCAAAGTTGCCATGATTGTCAAAAATGATGTGCCTTTCCCGCTGACGGAATATCTGCGCCGCATTGAAGCGGCTGAGGTCTATGATGTGGCTATCGAATCGTCGCTCGATTACGCACCGAACCTGTCGGCAAGGCTTGGTAACGCCGTATTTTTCAAACGAGAAGACCAACAACCGGTCTTTTCGTTCAAGCTGCGTGGCGCCTACAACAAGATGGCTAAACTGCCAGCCGAAGTCCTTAAGCGCGGTGTGGTTGCAGCCTCGGCTGGTAACCATGCTCAGGGTGTGGCATTGTCAGCTCAAAAGTTGGGTTGTCGTGCCGTGATTGTGATGCCAACGACGACACCGGGTATCAAGGTGAATGCTGTGCGCTCACGTGGTGGCGAGGTGGTTCTGTTTGGTGATTCCTTTGATGATGCCTACAACGAAGCGCGTCGCCTGGAGCGTGAAGAGGGGTTGACCTTTGTGCACCCCTTTGACGACCCCGATGTGATCGCCGGTCAGGGTACCGTCGGCCTGGAAATCCTGCGCCAGCACCCTAAACCCATCGATGCCATCTTCTGTTGTGTAGGGGGTGGTGGTCTGATCGCGGGTGTCGCTGCCGCCGTAAAATTGGTGCGTCCAGAAATCAAAGTGATCGGTGTTGAAGCCGTGGATGCCGATGCCATGACCCGCTCGCTCGCCGCGCATGAGCGCGTCCGACTCGATCAGGTGGGCTTGTTTGCTGATGGTGCCGCCGTCAAGGAAGTGGGCAGCGAATGTTTTCGGATCGCGGAACAGTATGTCGATGAAATGATCCAGGTTGATAACGATGCAATATGTGCCGCGATCAAAGATGTCTTTGAGGACACGCGCTCCGTGCTGGAACCGGCCGGTGCTTTGGCCGTTGCCGGCATGAAAGCTTGGGTCGCCAAAACCGGTGTGCAGAGCAAAACGCTCGTTGCCGTCGCGTCTGGCGCCAACATGAATTTTGATCGTCTCCGTTTCGTGGCCGAACGGGCTGAGTTGGGCGAGCAGCGCGAAGCAATTTTGGCCGTGACGCTCCCGGAAAAGCCGGGTGCGTATAGAAAATTCCTGTCGTTGCTTGGTAGCCGTAGTATTACCGAGTTCAATTACCGTTACAACGATCCGGGCGCGGCACACGTCTTCGTGGGTATCCAGACGGCTAAACGTGCCGAAGTGATAGCGCTGGTCGAGATGCTCAAAGCAGAGGGCTATCCGGCCCTCGATCTGACCGACGATGAAATGGCCAAGTTACATGTGCGCTACATGGTTGGCGGCCATACGCCGCGTGAAGGTGCGGGCGCCGCCACCCAGGAGCTGATCTACCGGTTTGAATTTCCGGAGCGTCCAGGCGCGCTGATGCGGTTCCTAGAGAACATGAGTGCGGGCTGGAACATCAGTCTGTTTCATTACCGAAACCACGGTGCCGACTTTGGTCGCGTGCTGGTTGGTTTTCAGGTGCCGGCGGGTGACATGGTGGCTTTTGACGCTTTTCTGGCCGGGCTCGGTTATTCGCATCGCAACGAGTCCGATAATCCGGCGTATCGCCTGTTTCTTGCCTAAGCGCCAGCAAGATGTACGAGATCACCCTGTATCTATTGGCCGGTGCGTTGGTGCTGCTCGGGTGGTCCTGTTGCCGCTTGTTTCCCCATGTGCCCGATTCAGGCGGCATCAGAGGCATACGCTTCTGGTTGGCGTTGTTGCTGGTCGTGGCCTTAGATCGTGTACTCAACACGGCGTTTTTTACCGTCGAAACCTCGCTCTACGACTCAGACGATGCGGTGTTGACGCTGATTGAGGCATCGATTCTGTTTGTGGTGACGGGGATCGTGCTGCGTTCACCAAATCAGTCAGTCTGACGGTTATAAGACCAGACCTTTTTCCGTGACCCAGCCGTCGAGCGGCACATCGTGTGCCTGTGGCCGGATGTCATCGAGCAGCTGCCCGGAAAACAGTACGCCAATCGTTCTAACGTCGGGTAGCAAAGGGAGTGTGCGGTCGTAGTAGCCGCCCCCATAGCCCAGCCGGTAACCGTTTTTATCCAGTCCCAAACAAGGGATGAATAGAATCTTCGGGGTAACAAGCTTGTCGGAATTGGCCGGCGGCGCGACGATACCCGCTTCGTCCAGCGTCGGCCGGATGATTGGATCCCACAGATAAAATGACAGTGGTGCGCAGGCTTCCATCACACGGGGCAGACACACAGCTACGCCCGCCGCATACCACTCATGCATCAGTGGTGAGATATCGGGTTCTTTGGTAATGGGTGAATAAAATGCAAAGGGCGACGGGGGTGGATGGAAATGGTCTTCCAGAATGTCGCACATACGCCGACTATAAGTGGCGTGATCAGCGGCTGACAACGTCCTCCGCCAAGATTTCATGCGGGTACGCAGCGTACTGCGATAGAATTTTTCATCCGTTGGGTTCGGCATAGTCCGGACAGTAACACACCCCTCCCGGGACCCCTATCTTGTCGGTACTTATGTTGATGCCATGCCTCTCGTCCAAATCTTTGCGCGTTTCCCTGCTGGTTGTTACGTTGGGCGGCGCGTCACTCGCTGCGGCGCAAGACGCGACCTATCTGAGCGCACGCGATGCGGCCAAGAACGGCCAGCTCAATAAGGTCGAGCAGCTCTATCCACAGCTCAAGCAGCATGAACTGGTGCCTTACGTGGAATCCTGGCTGCTCAAGCCGCAGTTGAATACGGATGCGCCTGAAATCCGTGCCTTCCTCAAGAAGTACGATGGCGAGCGTCCTGCCGAACTGCTGCGTGCAGATTGGATTCGCGCGCAAGCCAAGCAGGGTAATTGGGCGTTGGTCGCGCAACAGGGCACGCTGATGCTGCAGCCGGAACCCGATGTGCAGTGCTACAGCCTGTTGCCGCGGATCAACAATGGCGACAGCGTCGCCAAGGAACAGTCACGCGTGTTGTGGGTCACTGGCACCGATTCGCCGGATGCTTGCCAGGCCTTATTTGATGCCATGTGGAGCAACGGCGATCTCAAAGCCAGCGATGGCTGGCAGCGCGCCCGACGTCAGGTCGCAATGAACAAGCCCGGTCAGGCGCGCCAGACCTTAACGGTGATGCGCGTTAACGTGAACGATGCGGCCGGTGGCCTCGATAGCGTACTTAACCGGCCGGTGATTTATCTCGAGCGTGTGGGCACCCCGAACGACGATACCCAGAAGGAACTCGTCACTCTGGCGTTGGTGCGCATGGCGCGCACGGAACCCACCAGTGCGCTATCCGCAGTCAAACGTTTCGGTAGCGGACTGGATCGTGCCCAGCAGGAATATGTCTGGGGCATTATTGGTTGGCAGTTGGGCATTCAGCATAGCCCGGAGGCGTTGGATGCCGTTAAGCGCAGCGGTACGGTCGTGTTACCTGATGAGGCTGAAGCCTGGCGCGTCCGCGTGGCGTTGCGGGCGCAAGACTGGAGCCTCGTCAAGAAAACCATCGAGGCGATGCCCGAACCCCTGATCAACTCGCCGGAATGGGTGTACTGGCTGGGACGTGCTTATAAGGCACAGGGTCGCGATAGCGCCGCCGATGAGCAGTTCCTGAAGATCGCTGGGCAGCCGAATTTCTATGGCGTTCTGGCGACCGAAGAACTCGGTCAGCGCGCCAAACTACCGACCCAGGCCAAACCCATCACCCCTGAGGAAATCCGCGCCGTCGAAAAGCAACCAGGCATCCGTCGTGCATTGGCCATGTACCGGCTAGATCTGCGCCCCGAGGGCGTCAAGGAATGGAGCTGGGCATTACGCGGCATGAGCGATCGGCAACTTTTGGCCGCCGCCGAAGTGGCGCAACGGCATCAAATCATTGATCGTTCGATCAGCGCCGCCGATCGCACCAAGGACGAACACAATTACAAACTGCGTTTCCCGACACCCTATGCCGACAAGATCATGCCGCATTCTGACCGGCAGAACTTGGATAAAGCCTGGGTCTATGGGCTCATGCGTCAGGAAAGCCGCTTCGTGACCAACGCCAAATCGAATGTAGGGGCTGCGGGTCTCATGCAGGTGATGCCGGCTACGGGCAAATGGGTGGCTAACAAGCTGGGCATGAAGTTTGCTCCCGGCGATCTGCACAACCCAGACACCAATGTCATGCTGGGCACGACTTATATGCGTCTGGTACTGGAAAGCTTGGATAACCACCCGGTTCTCGCCTCGGCGGCCTACAACGCGGGTCCCGGGCGTGCCCGCAAATGGCGCGACGTGAAGCCGCTGGAAGGGGCGATCTACGCCGAGACCATCCCGTTTTCTGAAACCCGGGATTATGTAAAAAAAGTGATGAGCAACGCCGTCTTCTACCAGACCGTCATGACCGGCAGTTCGCCGTCGCTCAAGGTGATGCTGGGAACGATCGGCCCCAAGTCCAGCCAAGCGAACGGGGTGCCGGATTTACCCTGAAATGACATAAAATAGGTACTGGATGACCCATCGACGAATCGAACCAATTAGACGATCGACCAAGGAAAACGCATGCTGACGAATAAGAAAATTCTCCTCATTGGTGGCACCGGGTTTGTTGGGCGACATCTGGCTCGTGTCCTCGTTGATGCCGGTGTTCAGGTCACCATTCCGACGCGTCGCTACGAAAAGAATCGCGATGTCACGATGCTGCCGAGTGTGACGCTGGTCGAAGCCGATATCAATGACAATGGCGCACTTGAGCGGCTAGCCAGGGGTCAGGATGCCGTGATCAACCTGGTAGGCATTCTGCATGGCGATACACCCGCTATTCCTTACGGGAAAGAATTTGCCGCCGCCCATGTCGAGTTACCCAGGAAAATTGTCGCCGTCTGTAAAGCCGTCGGCGTGAGACGCTTGCTGCACATGAGCGCATTGCATGCCGGTAAGAATGCACCCTCGGAGTACCTGCGCTCCAAAGCAGCTGGTGAAGAAGTGGTTGCCAACTCGGGTTTGCTCACGACCATCTTCCGCCCATCGGTGATCTTTGGTGCGCGTGATTCGTTCATCAACACCTTTGCCAATCTGCTGCGCAAGCTGCCGTTCCTGCCGCTGGGTTGTGCCCATGCGCGCTTCCAGCCAGTCTCGGTGGACGATGTCGCCAAGGCCTTTGCCCAGGCGCTCGATACGCCGGCTATGGAAGGTCAGGCCTATGACTTGTGTGGCCCGAATGTTTACACGCTCAAGGAGCTCGTCGAGTACACCGCTGAAGTTCTCGACATCAGGCGCCGTATCATCCCACTCTCGGAAAATTTCGCCTATTTCCAGGCTGCGCTGTTGTCGCTACTACCCAACAAGATGATGTCGGCCGACAATGTGCGCTCGATGGAAATCGACAGTGTCTGCAGTGGTCATTGCAAGACGCCGCCGGACTGGAACCCACAACCGCTGGAGGCCGTGGTGCCTTTGTATTTGCTGGGGTCCGGCGATAGCGTGCAGTTCGACGACTATCGTAGCCGCGCCGGCCGCTAAGCATTCCGCGCCGCGCTTCTGATACGCAAGCGCCGGTTATGAAGATCTACACAGTTGGCGGCGCGGTGCGTGATCGTTTGCTGGGTTTGCCGGCGGGCGATCGGGACTACGTCGTTGTGGGTGGTTCGCCGGAAGCCATGCTGGCTGCTGGGTTCGTGCCGGTTGGCAAAGATTTTCCCGTCTTTTTGCACCCCCAAACGCATGAAGAATATGCGCTCGCACGTACCGAGCGCAAAACCGGACACGGTTATCATGGCTTCAGCGTTCACGCCGCGCCGGAAGTGACTCTAGAAGAAGATCTGGCGCGCCGGGATCTCACTATTAATGCCATGGCTGAAGATGCCGATGGCCACGTGATTGATCCCTATGGTGGCCAGAAAGATCTGAGCGCGCGCATCCTGCGCCATGTTGGCCCTGCATTTGCCGAAGATCCCGTGCGCATTCTGCGCCTGGCGCGTTTTGCGGCACGCTTTCCGCAGTTCAGGGTGGCCCCGGAAACGCAGGCATTGATGCAGCAGATGGTGCGCGATGGCGAAGTAAAACACCTGGTGGCAGAGCGTGTCTGGCAGGAGTTGTCACGCGGCTTGATGGCCGAACAACCCGAACGCATGTTTGCCGAGTTGGAGTCCAGCGGTGCCAGCGCCGATCTCTACCCACCCATTCCTGTTGTGGCTGGCCGTCTCAATGCCGCGGCTAACGCTGATTTACCGCTCGCAGCTCGCGTTGCCGTCTGGTTGGCAGAATGTAGCCCGGACCAGGTGGGCGCGATTGCAGAACAGCTACGATTTCCGGTCGAATGCCGCGATCTGGCGCTTCTGCTCACGTATCACCGAACCGCACTGATGCAGCCTACCGTGCTGACCGCTGAAGATCGACTCAATACCTTGGAGCGTTGCGATGGGCTGCGGCGGGCCGACCGATTCCAGTTACTGCTTGCGGTGTTGCCAATTCTCGGGGCCGCCCCTGATGTTGTGAACCAATGGTTACAAATTCAGGCCGCCGCCGCGTCCGTCGATGCGGGTGCCATCGCACTGAGCGTGCGCACACAAGAACACATCCCTACGCGTATCCGTGATGCACGTATCGAAGCCATACAGAATCTTAGCTAAGGAATCATCTTGACCGACGCCCTCGCCTTGGAAGTTATCAGCCGCTACCCGAGTAAAGGCAAACGCCGTACACCATTACTTTTCATTCATGGCGCCTTCACGGCCGCCTGGACCTGGTCTGAACATTTTCTTGATTGGTATGCCGAGCGCGGCTGGCCGGCGCATGCCGTGTCGTTAAGGGGTCATGGTGGTAGTGAGGGTCATGAACAACTGGGGAATTGGGGTATCGACCACTATGTCTCTGACGTCATGCAAGTGATCGAAGAGATGGGTGGGGCACCTGTACTCATCGGCCACTCGATGGGTGGCTTTGTCGTGCAGAAATGTCTAGAGCAACGCGCTTTTCCTGCAGCCGTACTGATGTGCTCCGTCCCACCCCGCGGGTTGATTGCCAGCTCGATGTCGTTGCTTTGGTCGCGACCCGATATGCTGGGGAACTTATCGCAGCTCATGACGGGTGGCCCGGTCGATATTGATGCACTGAAGGACGCTCTCTTTGCGCAACCGGCATCGCTTGCGGATTTGCAGCGTTACCTCCTGCTGTCACAGATGGAGTCGCAACGCGCGATCTGGGACATGACCATGTTTAACCTGATTAACCCGGAGCGTTTGCTACCGGTACCCAAACTCGTTATCGGCGCGGAACTGGATCACATCATCCCGGCCAATCAGGTGCGCGATACGGCCGAAGCCTATGGCGTCGAACCCGTGATTTTTCCGGGCATGGGTCACGGCCTGATGCTGGAGCGCGACTGGGATCACGTCGCCAGCGTGATGAATGACTGGTTGCTGGCGGTGGTTCCCAATGCGCCACGCACAACGACAACCAACAGCAAATCGGACTAGTTAACGGTTTGGTCTAAAGCGTATGCGACCGGTCGCTGCGTAAAAACCCGGGGATGCGTAAGTCGGCCGACAAGCCGCGGGTGAGCAGAATCACTTTAAAGAACTCACCCATTTCGGCGGGCGAGAGCAAGGTTTGCACGGCATGCTGGGTGCGCACCCATGAGCCATCGGCCTGAGTGTAGTCCGCCGGTTGTTTCGCCCTCAAGAGGTCGAGTAAGCCCGCATCCATGAGCCAACCGGCTTGAGTGCAGTAACCGGCAACGTCTAAGCCCGCCTGGAAGGCGGCTTCGGCAATGCTGGTGAAATCGACGTGCGTCGTAATGTCCTGCAATCCCGGCCAGTAATAAGGATCTGGATGTGCACGGTGCCGGTAATGGCACATCAGCGTACCGCCGGTGCGATCATGGTGATAGAACTCGTGGCGCGGAAAGCCATAGTCGATGAGGAGTAGTGCGCCTTGCGTCAGGCGTTGCGCCAGCGTCGTGATCCACGCAGGGCCGGCGTCGGGAATCTCGGTCGTGTAGCTATCGGGCCAGTTGTATTTGTCGGCTAAGGCACGCACGCGTTCGATGAGTGCTGGTGATGCTGCGGTCGGTGCAGGGGTGGTCACAAAGCGGACACCGCCATCGGTCGATTCAACGCTCACGCCCAGGCGTTGCACCGCCTGGCTGGCATGCCGTTGCCAGTGAACAAGTTCCACCGGCATCGCATCCAGGACTTCGTTGCCGACGATAACGCCCGACAGTGTATCGGGTAGCGCGCCAAGCCAGTGGACCCGATTCATGAGGTGCGGTAGGGTGGCCTGCAGGTGTTCGCGCTGGCGCTCAGCCAGCTCTGCCGAAAGCTCGAGAATGTTATAGCGAGCCGGTAGCTGACCCATGTCTTCCAGTGCTTGTAGGAGGTCGCCGGCCAGTTTGCCGGTCCCGGCACCGGCTTCAGTCACGATGGGCTCTGATGCAGCAAGGATCGGCGCAATGGTTTTGGCCAGTGTGCGGCCAAACAAGGGCGTCATTTCCGGCGCCGTCACAAAGTCACCCGCGCCACCAAATTTGCGGGCGCCGCCGCTGTAGTAACCCAGGCCCGGCGCGTAAAGGGCGAGTTCCATGTATGCCGTAAACGGAATCCAGCCGCCAGCCTGGTTAATGGCCATCAGAATCTTTTCTGAAAGTTGCTGACTATAGGCCTGAGCTTCCGCCCCGGGTTGCGGTAGCGGATCCTGGCCGCGCGGCGATGCAGGCTGGACGATCGGCGGTAGGCTCATGTGGGGCAAGACTCGAAATGCAAAAAGGGTGGTAGAGCGTGAGGATAGCGCATGCGACAATACGCGTCATGTCGAACACGCAAAGATTGCCACCCACAACGTCCCCGGTGATTCTAATCACGGGGGCGGCGCGTCGTGTCGGGGCAGCCATCGCCATGGCGTTTCACACCGCAGGGGCGCGGGTCATCTTGCACGCCCGTCGCTCGTTGGTGGAGGCAGAGGCGCTGGCAAAAAGCCTGAACACGGCGCGCGCCGATTCGGCGCGGGTGGTGAGCGGCGATTTACTGGATACGTTATCCATAGAGCCGATGGTAGCCGCTGCCGTTGCGCAATTTGGCCGTCTGGATGGTCTGGTCTGTAATGCATCGTCATTTTTTCCAACGCCACTCGGCAGTATCGACGAGACGGACTGGCACGATCTGGTAGGCAGCAATTTCAAGGCGCCGCTGTTTCTGGCGCAAGCCGCCGCACCGCATCTTCACGCTACTGGCGGCGCGATCGTCAATATTACCGACATCCACGCCGAGCGGCCGCTAGCCGGCTACCCGCTTTATGTGGCGGCTAAGGGCGCGTTGCTTACCCTGACCCGGGCGCTGGCGGTCGAGCTGGCGCCAGAAGTTCGAGTCAATGCGGTCGCTCCGGGTCCTATTTTATGGCCAGAAGACGAGCAGTTTCCCGAGGCCGAGCGTCAGGCCATTGTGCAGCACACGCTGCTGAAGCGGGCTGGCACGCCAGAAGACATTGCGCGCACGGTACGTTTTCTGATGCTCGATGCACCGTACATTACCGGACAGGTGGTGAACGTCGATGGTGGCCGCAGCGCGCATCTCGCAACTTAATAATTGATCCTGTTTATGTCGTCTGCTCCTGAAGTTTTATCCCAGTCGATCCAGAAGCTCCGCCGTTTCATTGAGAACCGAACGGGTAAAGCGATTGGCGATTACCGCATGATCGAAGAGGGCGACACCGTAATGGTGTGCTTGTCCGGTGGTAAAGATTCCTACACGCTGTTGGACGTACTACTCGCGTTGCGTAAGCGTGCACTGATCGATTTTCGCATCATCGCGATGAATCTGGATCAGAAGCAGCCGGGCTTTCCAGCGGAGGTTTTGCCCAATTACCTGGAAAGTATTGGTGTCGAATATCGCATCGTGACCCAAGACACCTACGCTATCGTGAAAGAGAAAGTGCCCGAAGGCAAAACAACGTGTTCGCTTTGTTCGCGATTGCGCCGTGGGATTATCTACAGAACCGCCAAAGAACTGGGTGCCAACAAGATCGCGCTCGGCCACCATCGTGACGACATCGTGCACACGCTGTTTCTGAATATGCTGTTTGGGGGAAAATTGAAAGCTATGCCGCCCAAGTTGGTGACGGATGATGGGTCGAACACGGTGATTCGCCCGCTGGCCTATGTTCCCGAGGCCGATATTGCACGCTATGCCCGTGGCGTGGGCTTTCCGATCATTCCGTGCAATCTCTGCGGCTCTCAGGAAAACTTGCAGCGTCAGAAGGTTCGGGAAATGATGGCCGAATGGGATAAGCGCTATCCGGGTCGCACCGAGTCGGTGCTGACGGCGATCCAGAATGTGGTGCCCTCACATTTGGGCGACCGTCATCTTTTTGACTTTGAAGGTTTGCGTGCGGAAACCGCCGGTGCGATCGCAGGTGGCGGTGATATCGCATTTGATGCGGAGAACTTCGATGATGGCTGCGAAACACCGGATGCTAATACAGGTGTGGCAGATCAACCGCAGGTGATTACCTTCCGCTGATCCCCCTGAAGGGGGCCCCGATTTAAATCGGGGGGTCGTCATTTTCCAGACTTAAAGCGCGCTGCGCACTACGGGCGGTGATGACTTCCTGTGCCAGAACTTCTTCCTGCTGGCGCGCGATGAACTCCTGCATACTGTCGATACCGCGAAGTTGCAGAATCGTATTGCGTACGGCGGCCTCCAGCAGCACGGCCAAGTTGCGGCCGGCGGCTACGGGGATGTTGACCTTACGGATATAGACGCCCAGGATCTCCTGTGTCTGTGCCTCGAAGGGCAGGCGGGGCGTATCCACTCCCGGCTGTTGACGGTGGAGGTGAACGATCAGTTTGAGCCGCATTTTGCGGCGCGAAGCCGTTTCGCCAAAGATAGTGCGAATATTCAGCAAGCCAAGACCGCGCACTTCCAGGAAGTCGCGCAGAATATTGGGGCATCGTCCCTCGATCACGTCCGGTGCCACGCGCGTGAGTTCGACGGCATCATCGGCCACCAGGCCATGGCCACGCGAGATCAGTTCCAGCGCCAGTTCGCTTTTGCCCGAGCCGGAGTCGCCGGTAATCATGACGCCCATCCCCAGTACATCCATAAAGACACCATGCAGGCTGGTGGAGTCAGCAAGCTTGCGCGCCAGGTAGTGACGCAGCTGGTCAATAACGGCCGAGCAGGATTTGGGTGAGGCAAACAACGGGGTACCCGTCTTCTCGCAGGCCTCGCGCAGTTCGTCGAGTACCGGCAGATTGTCGGCCACAATAATCGCTGGTGGCGAGGCCTGGCATAGATCTTCGAACACCGATTGGCGGCGCTGAGCGCGGGTGCGTAGTGCCCATTTCTGTTCGGCCGCACCAACGACTTGTAGTCGGTCCGGGTGAATGATGTTCAGGTGACCGACAATGTCGGAACCGTACGCGTCTTTTTCCACAAGCCGGATGCTGCGATTGCAGCCGACGCTACCGACCCAGTTTAGCGTCAGCCGATCTTTGTGTTCTTCAAAGAGTTGCGTAACGCTGAGTTCTTTCATCGGGGTCACTGGCCGTTATTCGTGAAAGTTAGGATGATGTCATCCGCATTGGCTGCCTTACGGAGGCTCTCGCGAAAATCCGGATCAGAAAAACCCTGCGCCAATTCCGAGAGCAGTTGTAGATGCTCTTCAGTACTCTGTTCGGGAACCAGCAGAAAAAAGATCAGGTCGACCGGACGATTATCCGGCGCGTCGAAAGGGATTGGTGTGCTCAGCCGGAAGAACATGCCGGCCACCTGTTTGAGTCCCTTGAGGCGGCCATGTGGGATCCCCACACCCTGACCCAGACCGGTGGAACCGAGTTGCTCGCGCATCAGCAGGGCTTCGCGGATCTGTGTGCTGTTAATGCCGACACGGCTACTCAAAGCATCGGCGGCGACCTGGAAGAGCACTTCCTTGGTGGTCGCCTGCGCGGTCAGCGAGACAGTGTCAGGGGTAAGTAGACGGGAGATGGCGCTCATTGAATGAAAGGCGGGCACCCGCAGGTGCCCGCCGCCCGGTTGAGATTATTCGAGATGGCTAGCGACGCTGTGGCCGCGACCGTGATCCTGGATTTTCTGCTTGTACTTCTGAACCTGACGATCCAGCTTGTCCGTCAGGTCGTCGACGGCGGCGTAGAGGTTCGGATCCACGCTTTCGACAAAGATATCTTTGCCTGGGACGTGGAGGGTCACTTCCGCTTTCTGGTTCAACTTTTCGACGCTGAGCACAACATGGATGTCGATGACATGATCGAAATGGCGCGTGACCTTTTGCAGCTTCTGGCTGACATAGTCACGAATAGCCGGGCTGACTTCCAGATGATGACCACTGATTTGCAGATTCATACTGCCTCCTCTATAGGGTCTTACGCAAACTGGCGGTGGGAATATTCATCGCCTCACGGTATTTTGCTATGGTCCGGCGTGCTACGACAATGCCCTTGGCACTAAATTGATTACAAATTTGTTGGTCCGAGAGCGGTTTTTTAGGGTTTTCCTCACTGACCAGTTGGCGAATCCGAGCCTTAATGGCGGTTGCCGAGGCGGCGCCACCATCGTCGGTGCCCACGTGGCTACCAAAAAAGTATTTAAATTCAAGGGCTCCGCGCGGTGTCGCCATGAATTTTTGCGAGGTCACCCGGGAAATCGTCGATTCGTGTAGCCCCAGTCGGTCGGCAATTTCGCGGAGGACCAGAGGCCGCATAGCCAACGCACCTTTTTCAAAAAAATCAGCCTGTTCTTGAACAATTGCCTGGGCAACGCGTTCGATGGTCTCAAAACGCTGTTGGATGTTCTTGATGAGCCAACGGGCCTCCTGTAACTGGCCGGCCAGACCACCGTCGCTAGTCCCTGCCTGGCGCAGTAAGTTGGAATACAGACGATTGATTTTGAGTCGCGGCACGGCGTCCGGGTTAATGATGGCTTGCCACTTGCCGCTTGCGCCGCCCACACGTCGAACCAGAACGTCGGGAATGATGAAGGGACTGGCATCATCGATGAAAGCGTCACCCGGATGCGGACTCAAGGTGCGGATGAGCGCCAGGGCAGCGCGGAGTTGGGCATCGTCTGCGCCGGTTTTGCGACGTAGTTGGGCAAAGTCACGTTGGGCCAGCAGCGGCAGGTAGTCGCTAACGAGCATGCGGGCGAGGGATGCTGCGGGATCTTGAGACTCTCGTAGCTGCAGGAAGAGGCATTCTTCCAGTGAGCGTGCGCCGACACCCGGCGGATCAAGTTCTTGTAGTTGCGTGAGCGCGATTTCCAGTTCGTCCAGCGTTACTGCTTCGTCAGCCGGCAGCGTCTCGAGTACATCCGGCAAGGCGCTGCAGAGAAAGCCGCGTTCATCGAGCGCCTCGATGAGGATGCGCACGAGCGCCTGTTCGCGCCAGCTGATGCGAAGCAATCCGGCCTGGGCAAGCAAATGTTCACGTAGCGTAATGATTGATGTGTCTGCTTGTTCGTGTTCAAAGTCATCATCACCGCTGCCGCTCGATCCACTACTGTAGTCGTAGGGGCTTTCGTCAATATCGATGGGGTTGCGCTGTTCGAAAGCCTCGGCGGTATCCGCAGGTTCATCATCGGTGCGTCGGTCGTCACGGATGCTGTTGCCAGGTTGCTCAATGTTCGCGTCGGTATCAGTGACCGCCTCGCTCTCCTCGGCCTCGTCAGCGTCTTCACGCTCCAGCATGGGGTTTTCGGCCAGCGCCTGGGCAACCTCTTGCTGGAGCTCCACCGAGGATAGCTGCAGCAATCGTATCGACTGCTGTAGCTGGGGTGTCATTGCCAGGTGTTGTGAGGCCTTAAGGTGCAGGCTGGCCTTCATGGAGTCTTCCGTTCAGTTGCCACAGGTTTGTGGCAAGGGCTCTAGAGGCGGAAGTGTTCGCCCAGGTAGACCTGGCGGACAGCATCGTTGTTAATAATGTCGTCGGGTCGACCCGAAGCCAGTACTGTGCCTTCGCTAATAATGTAGGCGCGGTCAGTAATGCCCAGCGTCTCTCGGACGTTGTGGTCGGTAATCAGCACGCCGATGCCGCGTTCTTTGAGAAAGCGAATGATCTTCTGGATTTCCAGCACTGCGATCGGATCGACGCCGGCGAAGGGTTCATCGAGCAGAATGAAGCGCGGCTCAGTCGCCAGCGCGCGGGCGATTTCGACGCGACGGCGTTCGCCTCCCGACAGCGAGGCAGCACGGCTGTCACGAATGTGCTGAATCGCCAATTCGTCGAGCAGCGTTTCCAGGCGATTGCGCTCGTCGTCCGCCGACAGCTTCTGCAGTTGCAGTACCGCCAGAATGTTTTCTTCCACGGTCAGCTTGCGAAAGACCGAGGCTTCCTGCGGCAGATACGACACGCCCATGTGAGCACGTTGGTGAATGGGTAGGTGGACGACCTCGTCACCCGCCAGCGTGATGTTGCCGCCATCGGCGGGAACGAGGCCAACCACCATGTAGAAGCAGGTGGTTTTACCCGCACCATTGGGACCCAGCAGGCCGACCACTTCCCCCGCCTTCACGTCGAAGGACACATCTTTGACGACAGTGCGCTTACGATAAACCTTGCGTAAGTTTCGAGCCGAAAGCGTGTCACTGTGAGTGGTTGCGATGGTAGTCATGGTGTCGACGGTTTGGGTGTTGAGGCGGTTGGAACGCTATTGTCGCAGGAAGCACCATCGCTATCGAGTAAATTTTCGATAGTGCTTTCGCCAGACTCATCACGGATAACCTGCCGAATCACCCGCATGGCAAAACCGCGGCTGGCCAGATGGCGGGTCTGCTTGGCGCGTTCGTTCATATCGCGTGGGAGCTGGCCGAACTTTTTGAACCAGATCTCGCGGCAGCGTGCAAGTTCGTCCGGCTGTTCGGACAACACGGCCGTGATGGTGTCACGATCAATGCCCTTCTGCGTCAGTTCCTGACGTAGGCGGCTATCGCCGTAGCGCGGTGCTCGCAGGCGCGCGCGCATTTCAGCATAGCGATCGTCCGAGAGCATCTTGCGTTGTTCCAGATCGTCGAGCAGTGCATGGACCTCGATTTCCGTCGGCGGTTCGTAGGCCTCATCAACAAAGGATTCAGTGCTAAAGGTATCGCCTGTATTCCGCCGTGCCAGTTTGGGCGCGGGTTTGCTAAGCAGTTTGCGGGCCAGTTCCTGACGGGAATACTCGCGCCGCGCCAGAAGGCGCAGGGCGCGAGCACGCAGGTCGTCAGCCGATGCAGTCAATCTCAATCACGACTTAAGCGTCGTCTCCCTCTGCCGCAGCAGCAGGGGCTGCGCCTGCGCCAGTTCTGGCGGTAATGCCAGCAGCATCCATGATCTTGGCTTCAATTTCGCGCGCCAGATCCGGGCGCGACTTGAGGAACTCACGCACGTTGTCTTTGCCCTGGCCAATCTTTTCGCCGTTGTAGGCGTACCAGGCACCGGCTTTGTCGATGATCTTGTGTTCAACACCAAGCTCGATGATTTCGCCTTCGCGCGAGATGCCTTCGCCGTAAAGAATGTCGAATATGGCTTCGCGGAAGGGGGGCGCCACTTTGTTCTTGACCACTTTGACGCGGGTTTCCGAACCAATGACTTCGTCGGCCTTCTTGATCGCGCCAATGCGGCGGATATCCAGGCGCACCGAAGCATAGAACTTGAGTGCGTTACCGCCGGTGGTGGTTTCCGGGTTGCCGAACATCACGCCGATCTTCATACGGATCTGGTTAATGAAGATCACCAGTGTGTTGGTCTTCTTGATGCTGCCGGTCAGCTTACGTAGCGCCTGGCTCATCAGACGGGCATGCAGACCCATCATTGAGTCCCCCATTTCACCTTCAATTTCGGCGCGCGGTGTGAGTGCAGCGACCGAGTCGATGACGATGATGTCGACGCCGCCCGAGCGGACGAGCATATCGGCGATTTCCAGACCTTGTTCACCGGTATCCGGCTGCGAAATGATCAGATTTGGCACGTCAACACCCAGCTTACCGGCGTAGACCGGGTCCAGCGCGTGTTCGGCATCGATAAAGGCCGCCGTACCACCGGCGCGCTGAGCGGCGGCAATGACTTGCAAGGTGAGCGTCGTTTTACCCGACGATTCCGGGCCGTAGATTTCCACAACACGGCCACGCGGCAGACCGCCGATACCGAGCGCCATATCCAGGCCCAGCGACCCCGTGGAAACGGCCTGAATACCCTGGTCGATCTGGGCATCGCCCATCTTCATGATGGCGCCCTTGCCGAACTGCTTTTCAATCTGGGCTAGTGCGGCACCAAGCGCCTTGACCTTGTTTTCGTCCATGCTGACTTCCTTTTGAGAGATTGGAATGATTATTGCACACCACGAGAGTCTCACCAGGTGAGCCTCTTGGACGCTGAAGTAAAAAATATTTCGCGGGTCCGGTTCGAGCGGATCCCGCTCCCGGGCGGTAAAATCCGCGCCCATGTCTTCAAGTGCACCCGTCACCGCCGGATTCTCGCCATCGGGGCTCAATCCCCGCCAGCGCGAAGCCATCCAGTATCTGGATGGTCCCCTGCTCGTGTTGGCTGGTGCCGGTTCTGGTAAGACCCGGGTGATCACCGAGAAGATCGTGCACCTGATCGAGACCTGCGAAATCAAACCGCAGCAGATCGCCGCCATTACGTTTACCAATAAGGCGGCCCTGGAGATGTCTGAACGGATCACCAAGCGTATGGAAAAAGCCCCCAAGGGCCTGACCATTGCCACTTTCCACTCCCTGGGTCTGCGCATGGTGCGCGAAGAAGCCCGAATTCTGGGCTACAAGCCGGGTTTCTCGATTTTCGACTCGGCCGATTGCTTGGGCATCATCAATGAGCTCAGCGGCACTACCGATAAAGCCAAGCTACGCTGGCTGCAGACGACCATTTCGCTGTGGAAAAACGGGCTGCTCAGCCCGGCGGACGCGGTTGAAGCGGCCAAAGACGAGGAAGAGGCGCTCGCCGCCCGCATTTACCGCGATTACGCCCATAGTTTGCACGCCTATCAGGCGGTTGATTTCGATGATCTGATCCGTCTGCCGGTTACGCTATTGCAGGATAACGCGGAGATTCGGCAAAAATGGCAGGACAAGTTCCGCCATATTCTGGTAGATGAGTATCAGGATACGAACACTGCGCAGTACCGCTTACTGCAACAGCTGACCGGGGTACGTGCTTCATTCACGGCCGTGGGCGACGACGATCAGGCCATCTATGGTTGGCGCGGCGCCGATGTGGAGAATCTGCGTCGTCTGACCGAAGACTTTCCGCAGCTCAAAGTCATCAAGCTAGAACAGAACTACCGTTCCACCGGCAAGATTCTGGGTGCCGCCAACACGCTGATCCAGAACAACCCCAAGCTTTTCACTAAGTCGCTGTGGTCCGAGCATGGCCCGGGTGCCAACATCCATGTGATTGCCTGTGCCGATGGGGAGGCCGAAGCCGAAACTGTGGTCATGAAGCTACAAGGACACCGTTTCGAGCATCGCGCCAAATTCTCTGATTACGCCATTCTTTATCGCAGCAATCACCAGGCACGGCTCTTTGAACAAGCACTTCGTCAGCAACGTATTCCCTATGTGCTCTCGGGGGGGCAGTCGTTCTTCGATAAGGCCGAGATCAAGGATCTGCTGGCTTACCTGCGTCTCCTGGTCAATGACGACGACGATCCTGCGTTCATCCGTGCCGCCACCACACCACGCCGGGGCATTGGGAGCCAGACGTTGGCGACCCTGGGGCGTTATGCCGCCGAACGTCAGATCTCGCTCTTTGCGGCGCTCTTCGAAGAGGGCTTCGCGGCGCAGGTTCATGGCCGTGTGCTGCAGCCATTACGTGAGTTCGGTGAATTCATCAATCGCTTTCAGTGGCGAGCGCAGCGCGAATCCGCCGCCGATGTGTTCCCCGATCTTTTAGCTGCGATCGAGTATGAAAACTGGCTCTACGACCAGGAAGAAGCCCGCACCGCTGAAACCCGTTGGGGCAACGTGCAGGAGTTTCATGCCTGGATCACCAAGAAGAGCGACGATGATGGCAAAACTCTCGCCGAGATCGTGCAGACCATGGCCTTGATGTCGATGCTCGAGCGGCGGGATCAGGGCGAAGGCTACGACGCCGTTCAGCTATCGACCTTGCATGCGGCCAAAGGGCTGGAGTTTGGCCATGTCTTTCTGGTCGGCGTGGAAGAAGGGATTTTGCCTCATCGTGAATCGCAAGAGGCTGAGAAGCTGGAAGAAGAGCGCCGCCTCATGTATGTCGGCATTACGCGTGCGCAACGGAGTTTGCACATCACCTGGTGCGAAAAACGCCGTCAGGGTAAAGACCTAGTGCCCTGCGAACCATCGCGCTTTATCGAGGAGATGGGCTGCGAAACCTCAAGCTCGGCCAGTAAGGCATTGGCCGACAAGTCCACGTCTACGGCCAAGCTGGATTTTCTCAAGGCCATGCTGCAGAAGACGCCGGCGGCCGATCCCGAAGCATCCTAGGCGTTTCCTGCGCTATCAAAACAAAAGGGACGCTATTGCGTCCCTTGGCCATTCGGGTGTTCGGGTTACTTCGAACCGTTCACCATGTATTCCACGGCACCCTTTACCTCGTCATCGGTCAGACTGGCAGCACCGCCGCGAGCAGGCATAGCCCGGATCCCATTGATCGCATGGCTCACCAGGGTCGGCAAGCCCTGACCGATGCGCGGCGCCCATGCGGCCTTGTCACCGAACTTCGGTGCACCCATTACGCCGGCGCCATGACAGCCTGCACAAACGGTGTTGTAAACCGTCTTGCCATCCTTGACGCCACCGTCACCGCCACCGGCTTGCATTTCAATCTTGGCGATCGGCGCAATACGCGACTCCACATCGTCAGCATTGCTCACCGAGTCAGATTTACCCTTGCCGCTCATCGAGAACGGCACGACAACGGCGATTAGAACCACCGCCAGGGCGATGGAGAGGTACATGATTTTGCTGCTGGAATTCTTGTCGGCCATGATCGATCCTGTGCGCGAAAGTAAATGGGCGAATGAATAATGAATTTGGCGTAAGTATAGCGGGAAAAACCTTGGGTGCGGGTAGGAATGGGGCTTACGGTGCGAACGGGGCTGGCATTGGTCAAATATTCGGGATTTTGCCGGGAATCCGTTTTGGACAGCCCCGCCAAAACCCGCTAGACTTCGCCCGCACGCGCTCGTAGCTCAGTTGGATAGAGTATTGCCCTCCGAAGGCAAGGGTCGCACGTTCGAATCGTGTCGAGCGCGCCAGAATTCTGGCTAGAAACTGGAGATGGCAGTTTGGATCGCACGGAACGCTTTTACCGCATCGACCAATTGCTCAACGAGCAGCGTTGTCTGTCCTTTGAAGCGATTCAGGCGGCACTGGGCGTGTCGCGCGCAACGCTGCGTCGAGATCTGCAGTATTTACGCGATCGGCTGAACGCGCCGATTGTTTACGACCGGATGGGCGGCGGTTATCGCTTTGCGCAAGCCGATAGTCGGGCCAACCCGTTGGCGGCGCAAAAATATGAACTGCCGGGCCTCTGGTTTAACGCCAGCGAAATTTATGCGTTGCTCATGATGCAGCAACTGCTCAACACCGTACAACCGGGTTTGCTCGGCCCGCATATCGCGCCCTTGCAGTCTCGGCTGTCGGCGCTATTGGGCAGTCAGCAGCATCGGCCGGAAGATATTGAAGACCGTATTCGAATTGTGCACACGGGCCAGCGGCCACCGGAGCCGGCCAACTTTGCCCTGATTGCTTCGGCGCTACTGAAGCGCAAGCGATTGAAGCTACAGCACTGGCATCGCGGGCGCGATGAAACGACGGTGCGCGAGATTTCGCCACAGCGTTTGGTGTTCTATCGGGGCAACTGGTATCTGGACGCCTGGTGTCACTTGCGTAAGGACTTGCGTAGCTTCGCGGTAGAAACGCTGAGCGAGGTGGCTTTGCTCGACAAGAAGGCGCAAGACGTGGCGGCCAAGGTGCTGGATAGTCGCGTACAGAATGGCTACGGCATTTTCGGCGGGGAGCGCACGCAGTGGGCACAGCTGCGCTTTACCCCAGCGCGGGCCCGTTGGGTAGCGTCGGAGCAGTGGCACCCGGATCAACGCGGCAGCGTCTTGCCGGATGGTAGCTATCAGCTCGATGTACCGTACAGCATCGAGACCGAGCTGGTGATGGATATCCTGCGCCATATGCCGGAGGTAGAAGTCGTCGGGCCGCCCGCGCTGCGCGCCAAAGTCCGGGATAAGTTGAAAGCCGCGCTGGCCGCCCATAAAGACTGACCGTGTTGAGACCTGTGTCAGCGTTGTTTCGATGGCTGTTGTGCGCGACCTTCGCACTGTTGCTGGCCGGGCATGCCGCACAGGCGCAGGAGATTGAGGCGCGGCTTTATTCCAATGCACCGATTGATTACAACTTTCTCGGCATCGGGTTTACGCAGGTGACGACCAGCAAGTTCCAGATGAACACAGAGATTCTGGCGTACAACCGGACTTTCGATGTTTTCGGGCAATCCGGCAAAGTGAATGTCATTTTGCCCTACGCGCAATTGCATGGTCAGACGACGGTCGGCAATCAGGTGATCTCGGGTTCTTCGGTCGGGCTGACCGACCCAATCATTCGGCTGGCGGCAAACCTCTATGGCGCCCCCGCGCTGACGGCCGATGAATTCAAGCACTACACACAGGATCTGATCATCGGTGCCAACCTCTCGGCCGTCGTGCCTTGGGGGGAATACAACAGCAACCAGTTATTTAACGTCGGTGCCAATCGAACTTTTCTGCAGCCGGGGTTGGGCGTCTCAAAAGCCAATGGGCCGTGGCGCTATGAGTTATCAGGCGACATCACCTTTTTCTCGGACAACAAAAATTTCTACGGCGGGAACAATCTCTCAGAGCAGCCCATCTATTCCGGAACGGGGCACCTGATTTATTACTTTCCGTCTACCGCCTGGCTTTCGACCGACGTAACCTATTACTCCGGTGGGCAGACCTTCGTGAATGGACAGCAGGTTAATAACAATCAGGAGAACTGGCTGTTTGGTGCGACCTTATCCATGCCGGTGAATAAGCATAACGCGGTGAAGTTTCATGTGACCGAAGGCGCCTTCTTCAGCCAGGGCCAGTACTACACGATGTACGGCGTGATGTGGCAGTACCGCTGGGGTGATGGCGGAAAATAGTCAGCCGCTAGACTGGGTGGCGGGGTAACAGCCACCTTGGTCACCCGGCACGAAGACACAGCGGTATTGCTTGCCCCGGCAGCTGGCATACCAGCTCTGGATGTTGTCGAAGGCGCCCGAGTCTTTGCTGGTGACCTTGACCTCGTACGGTGTGCAGCCGACGGAACGTGCGGTGCTTTCTCGTTGCCAGGCGGAAGATCCGCAACCGGTGCAAAGCGCAATCGCCACGGGCAGAATGAAGACACGGTGTGGGCTCATGGCTGGTTCGATAGTTGCCGGAACTGGATCGCTTCGGCGATGTGGGCAGTACCAATCTGCTCGCTGCCTGCTAAGTCCGCGATGGTTCGGGCAACCCGTAAGAGGCGATGGTAGGCGCGTGCGGATAACCCAAGCCGCGCTACGGCCTGGCTGAGCAGGGTCTGTCCCGCCGCATCAGGTGCGGCATGTGCCTCAAGCGCTTTGCCTTCCAGTCGCGCATTAGTACAACCCTGACGCTGAATAGCCAGATTAGCGGCAGCAATGACTCGCGTCCGCACGGTGGCCGAACTTTCACCGGGCGCCGTCTCGGCAAGGTCTGCCGAAGACAATGCCGGTACTTCAATACAAAGATCAATACGATCCAACAGCGGGCCCGATAAACGATTACGATAGCGCTGTACTTGCTCCGGTGTGCAGCGACATGCGCGGGTCGGGTGCCCTTGGTAACCGCAAGGGCACGGATTCATCGCTGCGACGAGCTGGAATGCGGCGGGATAGGTGGCGCGCTTGTTGGCGCGGGCAATATGCACTTCGCCAGTTTCCAGAGGCTCGCGCAGCGATTCGAGAACGCGCCGATCAAATTCGGGCAGTTCGTCGAGAAACAGGACGCCGCCGGAGGCGAGCGAGATTTCGCCGGGGAGTGCCTGGCTGCCGCCGCCGATTACAGCAGCGGGCGACGCGCTGTGATGCGGTGCGCGAAAAGGGCGTTCACCAAAACGCTCAGGGTTAAAGATGCCTGCCAGCGACAGAATGCCGGCCGACTCCAACGCGGCTTCTTTGGTAAATGGCGGCAAGATACCGGGTAAACGCGTGGCCAACATCGACTTGCCGGTCCCGGGCGGTCCAAGCATGAGCAGCGCGTGGCCACCCGTACCGGCAATTTCGAGGGCACGTTTAGCCTGTGCCTGACCTTTGACATCGGCGAGATCAGGGTAGAGGGCTAAATGATCCAGGTTCGGTTTCTGTGGCGCAGGCAGAGAATCTTCACCCATCAGGTGGGCGCACACCTCACGCAGGGTTTCGGCCACACGGATGACCGCGCCGTCGGCCAAGGCCGCTTCTGTCCCCGAAGCCATGGGCAGAATCAGGGTGTGCCCAGCATTCTGACTGGCGAGCGCCAGCGCCAGAGCGCCACGCACCGGGCGAAGGCCACCTGTGAGCGACAACTCGCCGGCGAATTCGTAGTCTTGCAGGTTGAGCGCGGGCAATTGCCCGGAGGCAGCGAGCAGACCCAGGGCGATGGGCAAGTCAAAACGCCCAGAATCTTTGGGCAGATCCGCGGGCGCCAGGTTGACGGTAATACGGCGGGCGGGAAACTCGAAGCCGGAACTGAGGAGTGCGGCCCGAACACGATCGCGCGCTTCACGCACCTCGGCATCGGCCAAGCCGACCAGGCTGAACGCCGGTAGCCCGTTGGCCACATGCACCTCCACCGTGACCGGTGGTGCCTGTAGGCCATCCAGCGCTCGGGTCTGGATGAGCGCTAGCGACATGCTTATTTCGGGT
>JBDLTT010000017.1:0-28110 GCA_039805725.1 Pseudomonadota bacterium
TGTGCGGGTGGCGCTTCGAAATGCACTTTGGGTCGGTGTATCGGGCCGGACACGACCTGCATGGGGCCATGCGCATCATCGCGCCAATCCCCCGTGCGGATTTTGCTCAGGCCGCTTTGACCCGCCGGAAACATGCCGGCATGCCAGGCGAAGAGACGCTGCACGGTGAGCGGTGTTTGATAGTTGCTGGTGGCATCCAGCACCATATCGACCACACCCTCTGCGTTGCGGTCTACGGGCGCTAGGGCGCCGATATCGACACCGAGACGGCGGGCAATGGATGAGCGCACCGATTCCGGGTTGAGCGAGGCGCCTTCGATCTCGCTGGTTTTGAGAACGTCTTCGGTCAGTACCCGTAGATTGGCCTGATCTTGCTGATCCATGCCTAGATCATGCAATCGGCCGCGCAACAGACCCTGTGCCTGATGCACTTGGGCGAGCAACGGCATCAGCCGCTTGGGGTCATAAGACCAATGCGGCCACTCAGTGCGCTGCCAGGTGTAACGATAATCTCCGCTTTTCATGCGGAGATTATCGGGTTTATTCTCCGCAGCGTCAACTAATTCAATACGTTAGCTGTTTTACGTAGCCGGCCATGATGCGGAGAAAACTTAGGGGACTTATAGAGTCGTTCAATGGAGCAGGTTATAATGCGTCCTAAGGACGCATTATAACCTGCTCCAAGAATCAAATCTGTTATCTGCGTCTTGACAATTCCATTTAGCGTGATTACCATTCGTCCTAAGGACGAATGGTAATCACGCTAAATGAACCGATCTGAGATCGCCGATAACGCCACACGCTTACTGGGCGAACTCGCGCAGCCTGTGGTGATGCGTTACCAATTGGGGCTGCGCGTGTTCCAAGTGGTTGGTGCATTGCCTGATCTAAACACCGCCGAGACCTACACCCAATGCGAGCACGATCTCGTGCAGCGCGGTGTTCTCCGCCCTATCGCAGGATTGCGGCCAAACAATGCGTTTAGTCTGATTGGCACCAACGCTCAAGATCCTCGGGTTCTGGCTTGTGGCATTGATCCGTTTTGCTATGTGTCCCACTTAAGCGCCATGGAGTTTCATGGGCTTACCGATCGTATGCCTGAGATTTTGTATCTTTCCACCCCTGCCCCCAAGGAATGGAAGGCCTTTGCCCTTGATCGGATGAAGCAGGATCTTGGCGCCCATGTTGAAGCCTATCGGGCTGCGGGACTACCCGTCATGCAACCCACCAGTTTCAGCAAGCTGTTGGGCAAGCCCGTGCATCGTACCGCTAGTGTGCATTACGGCGCCTATCGGGTTTACTCGGATCAGCACTTACGGGTTTCGACGCTCGGCCGCACCTTTCTCGATATGCTCCGTGCGCCCGAACTTTGCGGCGGCATTCACCACGTCATTGAATGCTTTCAAGATCATGCCAAGCCTTTCTTGCGATTAATTGCTGATGAGCTGGATCAGCATGGCAGCCCCATCGATAAGGTACGCGCCGGGTACATTCTGGAATGTCTGTGCGGTCTTTCTGATCACCGGATTGAGCACTGGAAGACTTTCGCCAAGCGCGGTGGTTCTAGAAAGCTAGACCCTGCCGAAGACTACAGCGAAAACTTCTCTGAGCCATGGTGTCTATCAATCAATGTGACACTACCGGCTGAATGAGCGTGATCAATCTCCAAGACTGGGTCTTAGCTGAAAAGGATCCTGCCAGAAAAGCATTTCGCCAAGCGGTACATCTGGTGCTGCGCGCCATTGCAAACTCGCACCGGTTGGCACCGTTGATGGTCATGAAAGGCGGTTCTTTGCTGGCCATTCGCTATAACAGCCCAAGATTCACTAAGGATATCGACTTCTCGACGACTCAGGCTTTTTCAGAAACCGAAGCGGAAATCTTTTTAGAGGATCTGGAGGAGGCGTTGGTCTTATCGGATGCTGACAACGAATATGGCTTGGCGCTCCGTATTCAGTCAACAGAGCTCAAACCCCGTGCAGAAAAGAACCCAACCTTCCCTACCCTGCACATTAAGGTGGGTTATGCACTGCGTTCGATTCCCAATCAGCTGAAGCAGCTTAATGCCAAGAATGCCGCGCATACCGTGTCTATAGACTACAGCTACAACGAATGGTCAACGGGCATCGAGCAGCAATCGATTGATGGTGGGCAGTTGTCGATGTATGCCTTTCATGATCTGATCGCCGAAAAGTTTCGATCTGTATTGCAACAGGTAGAACGCCAGCGCAAGCGCTATCAAGATATCTACGATCTGTTCCTGCTACTTGATGAACACGATTTCAGTGATGCGGATAAAGCCGACATCCTCAACAAATTGAAATCGGCGAGTGTGCGGCTAGACAGAGCGCCAACGAGAACCTCCCTGCGTGACCCGGAGGTTATTTCTCTATCAAAGGCTGACTACGACAAGCAGTTGCCAACACTTTTGAAAGAACAACCCCCAGTGTTTGAAACGGCATATCAGGCGATTCGACAATTTTACGAATCACTACCCTGGTAGGTTACACAGTCGGTCGAGCAATAATGCGCAAATCTGGCCCGACCATGCGTACATCCTGAAACCTGAGCGCGATCTTCTGGTCTAGGCTCGTCAGATGCAGATCATCAAACCAGCCCCGTGCATCGCTGCCGAGTAGCGTGGGCGCCATATAGAACAGCAACTCATCGACCAGACCCGATTTCAGGAACACGCCGCTCAGACGCGCACCGCCTTCGACATGCACTTCGTTGACGCCCCGCTTAGCCAGATGATCCAGTAACGCCGCTAGATCGACGCGACCATTCGTATCGGGCAGACAGATCACTTCGGCGCCGGCGGCGCGGAGAGCTTCGATCTTTGCTGCATCCGTCGATGCTGTTGTGACCAGACAACCGCCTTGCAGAATTCTGGCGGTGGGCGGCATGCGCAAATGACTGTCAACGACCACGCGCAGCGGCGGCGCCAGCAGCACCGGTTGACCCGAATGACCCAAAGGTGCTTCGACATCGCGCACGGTGAGCAAAGGGTCATCGGCGAGTACAGTGCCCACACCCGTGATGATGGCTTGTGCCCGTGCACGGAAACGATGCCCATCGGCGCGAGCCTCGGGTCCGGTAATCCACTGACTCTGGCCATTGACCAGCGCGCTGCGTCCATCGAGACTGCCGGCCATCTTGAGACGCACCCAGGGTTTGCCCTGGCGCATACGTTTCAGAAAGCCGATATTCAACGCCTCGGCCTCGGCCGCCATCAGTGGCGACGCGACTTCGATACCGGCCTGTTGCAACAGGGCAAAGCCCTGGCCGGCGACGAGTGGATTCGGGTCTTCCATGGCGGCAACGACACGGCTCACGCCCGCCTTGATGAGCGCTTCGGCACAGGGCGGTGTTTTGCCGTGATGGGCGCAGGGTTCAAGTGTCACGTACGCAGTTGCTTCCCGCACGGCGTTACCGTGTCGCTCAGCGTCACGCAGCGCCATGACTTCGGCGTGCCCCTCGCCGGCGCGTTCGTGCCAGCCTTCGCCGATCAACCGATCATCTTTCACGAGCACACAACCCACGCGCGGGTTCACACCCGTGGTCATCAACCCTTTGGCGGCTAACTGCAGCGCGCGTGCCATCCAGACGGCATCGTTTGCCGTGGGAGCCTGAATATTGGAATCGGGCATCGCTGTTGACCCGTGCCTGTTTGCGCCGGGATTAAACCGACGGTGAAATCTCGCGGATCACTTCGGAGAATTCATCGATGTCGGTGAAGTTCCGGTACACCGACGCGAAACGGACGTAAGCGACCTTATCGAGTTTCTTGAGTTCACGCATCACCAGTTCGCCCACTTGCTGCGAGGTGACTTCGCGCTCACCCAGTGCCAGGAGTTTCTCTTCAATGCGGGAAATCGCGGCGTCGATGGCCTCAGCCGTCACCGGCCGCTTGCGCAGAGCCAGTTGCAACGAGGCGACCAACTTATCGTGACTAAAATCAGTACGCGACCCGTTACGCTTAACAATGTACGGAAACTGGATCTCGGCGGTTTCGTGCGTTGTAAAACGTTTTTCGCATTGCCCACAGCGACGGCGACGCCGCACGATGTGTCCCTCCTCTGATTCGCGCGTCTCAACGACGGTGGTACCGTCCGCGCCACAGAAAGGGCACCGCATTCAGCGTCTCCGCAGACCGGTTACTTGCCGTAAACCGGAAAGCGCTTGCACAACGCCGAGACCTGCTCACGCACTTTGGCCAGCACCGCCTCGTCGTTCGGGGCATCGAGCACATCGGCAATCAGGTGCGCGATCTGCTCTGCTTCGATCTCAGTGAAACCCCGAGTGGTCATGGCCGGCGAACCGATGCGGATCCCCGAGGTCACGAACGGCTTCTGCGGGTCGTTCGGGATGCCGTTCTTGTTCACGGTAATGTGGGCACGGCCCAGTGCCGCTTCTGCGTCTTTACCAGTGATGTTCTTGTTGCGCAGATCGAGCAGAAATACATGGCTTTCGGTCCGACCCGAGACGACACGCAGACCGCGCTCTTCGCCCAGAACGCGCGCCATCACGCGGGCATTGTTCAGCACCTGCTCCTGATAATCCTTGAAACCCTGGGTCGCTGCTTCTTTGAAGGCGGTCGCCTTGGCGGCAATCACATGCATCAGCGGGCCTCCCTGAACACCAGGGAAGATCGCCGAGTTCAGCGCCTTCTCGTGTTCGGCCTTCATCAGGATGGCGCCACCGCGTGGACCGCGTAGCGTCTTGTGGGTCGTGGTCGTCACCACATCGGCGTGCGGCACGGGGTTCGGATAAAACCCGGCAGCGATCAGACCGGCGTAGTGGGCCATATCGACCCACATGATGGCACCGACGGCCTTGGCAATCTTGGCGAAGCGCTCGAAATCGATGCGCAGCGCATAGGCCGAGGCGCCGGCCACGATGATCCTGGGCTTGTGTTCGCGCGCCAGCTGCTCTACTTGGCCGTAATCAATCTCTTCTTTATCGTTCAAGCCATAGGAGACGGCATTGAACCACTTGCCCGACATGTTCAGCGCCATGCCATGCGTCAGATGGCCGCCTTCGGCAAGGCTCATGCCCAGAATGGTGTCGCCCGGCTTGGCAAAAGCCATCAGCACAGCCTGATTGGCCTGCGAGCCCGAATTCGGCTGTACGTTCGCAGCATCGGCGCCGTACAGCGCCTTCAGACGATCGATCGCCAGCTGCTCGACCACGTCGACGTGTTCGCAACCACCGTAATAGCGCTTGCCCGGGTAGCCTTCGGCGTACTTGTTCGTCAGCTGCGAGCCCTGTGCCTGCATCACGGCATATGAGACGTAGTTTTCCGAGGCGATCAGCTCGATGTGATCTTCCTGACGGCGGTCTTCAGCCTCAATGGCTTTCCAGAGTTCGGCATCAACTTGCTGCAGGGTGTCGCGGGCGGAGAACATAAGAAACCTCAAAAATCAGTGTCGGGAACGGCCAACCAGCGGCTGACCATCGAGCCATACGCTCAAGCCCGTGATTTTACAGGATTTCGTCGAGGCTGGTGTCCTTCAAATGGCCGGTTTCTCCCCATGCCACCATCGTCCAGCGCAGCCCTTCCCCGGCCGGGACCAAATCCAGCCAGTTCAGGCCGGCATTGGGGATCGGGGCATCGCGGGGCCCTGCCAGATCTCGCCCCATCGCCCGCCGGTAGAGTACATCCAGGACCCCACCGTGGGTGACCAGAACGACCGACTGGTCTGCGTAATCCAGCGCCAGACGGTGCAGACAGGTCTCGATCCGGACCACCATCGCCGCCAGCGACTCGGCGTTGCCGGGTGACGCCGTCAGATTGGCGCGTGCAACCAGCGCCGCGTAGGTCGAAGGTCCAAGCAATGCGGCTTCGGCCGGTGTTTTGCCTTCGAAATCACCATAATGACGTTCGCGGAGTTCCGGCGCATGCTGCACCCTTAGATCCAAAGCACGCGCAATCGCGTCGGCCGTTTGCCGGGCGCGCTGGAGGTCACTGCTGACAATGGCCGCGAATGGACTTTCGGCGTGGCGCGCCACCAGGTAGCGGGCGGTCGCCTCTGCTTGCGCCAGGCCCAGAGCATTAAGCGGAATATCCTGATGCCCCTGCAACCGACGTTCGGCATTCCAGGGCGTTTCGCCGTGACGAACGAAACAGCAACGCATCTCAGGCTCCGGCCACCATCATCTTGTTGATCAGAATCGCCCCCGATTGCTTGGCGCTGCGTGCCAGCCGGTCGTCGGCAATAGCGACAATGCCCTGCAGCATGTCCTTCATGTTGCCAGCGATCGTGATCTCTTCAACCGGGTAGGCGATCTCGCCGTGCTCGATCCAGAAGCCAGCCGCGCCGCGCGAGTAGTCGCCATTCACATAGTTGACGCCCTGACCGAGCAGCTCGGTAATGAGCAAGCCGCGCCCCATGGTTTTCATCAATGCCGGCAGATCGGCATGGCCGCCGCGCACATCGCGCATGAAGAGGTTATGGCTGCCACCGCCATTGGCGGTGGGCGCCATGCCCAACTTGCGCGCCGAATAGACCGAGAGAAAATAACCCTTGAGAATGCCATCGCGAATCACGTCACGATCCTGCGTTGGCAGGCCATCGCCATCAAAAGGCGCACTCGATTGACCACCAGGTAACAACGGACGCTCTTCAAGCACAACAAATTCCGGGAGGATTTTTCGACCCAACGCCCCCTCCAGGAACGAACTCTTGCGATACAGTGCACCGCCCGAGGCTGCGTGCACCACATTACCGACAATGGTCGATGCAATCGGCGCTTCAAAAATCACTGGCACTTCACCTGTCGGGCACTGACGAGCGCCCAGGCGGGCAGCAGCACGCTGCGCGGCTTTGAGGCCAATCTCGGCGACCGGTGGCAGGTGCGCCGCATTGCGCACGGATTCATACCAATCGTCACGCTGCATGCTGCCATGCTCGTCAGCGGCAATCAGCGCGCACCCCACGCTGTGGCGGCTGGTGGGATAGCCCGCCATGAATCCGAGACTATTAGCCATCATGAAATGACCCTGGTGCGTCGATACCGAGGCGCCTTCGGAATTCTGGATCACCGCACCGAGCGCAAGCCCTGCCGCCTCGCATTCACGTGCCAGATTCACGGCGGTTTCCACCGAGGGCGTCCAGGGATGGAACAAATCCAGATCTGGCACGTCGCCCAACATCAGCTGCGACTTATCCGGCAGCCCGGCACAAGGATCTTCGGCCGTGAATTTCGCGATATCCAGCGCAGCGTTCACGGTGGCCTGCAAAGCCTCACGCGAAAAATCACTGGTCGAGGCGTAACCCTTACGCTGTCCCAGGTAAATGGTGACACCAATCTGTTTGTCGCGATGATGCTCGATGGTTTCGACCTCGCCCTGGCGCACATTCACGCTCTGACCAAAACCCTCGGAGATCTCGACCTCCGTTGCCGTTGCGCCGCCTTTCCGGGCCATCGTCAGCAGATCATCGGCGATATGGGTCAGCGCCTCACGGCTGTGGGCAAAGAGGTGTTCGTCGGCAGACAGTTGGTCGGTCATGAATTTAGCAGTAGTGGAGACAAGCATTGATCGTGTGGTTGGTATGATAGCGGCAAACTGCAACGCCACCGAACCTGACACGCCCGCTTATGCCATTTCACCCTAGCAAGCCTCCTAGCCACTTTCACACCCGTCAAGGGCAGGAGGTCGTCAACGCTGAACCGCCACCCATGACGGAAGGCCGTCGGCGTAGCAAGACCAAAGCCAAGGAAGAAGTCGAGGCCTTGCAAGACCTGGGCAAACGACTGGTCGGCGTGGGCAATGATCGGCTGAAAAAACTGGATATACCGGAATCATTGCGGGATGCCGTGCTCGAGGCCAAACGCATTACCTCGCACGGGGCGCTGCGCCGGCAGATGCAGTACATCGGCAAATTGATGCGCGATGTCGATACGGATCCGATTCAGGAAATGCTCGACGAACTCGACGGTATCTCAAACAAGGCCAACGCTCGGTTTCACGCACTGGAAAAACTTCGGGACCGTCTCATTGAAGACGAAGCCGTGATCACCACGCTCAAAAACGATCACCCGGATCTGGATGTCAGCGCGTTACGCACCTTGCGCCGTAACGCCATCAAGGAACAGACGGAACAGAAACCCCCCAAAGCCTACCGGGCAATTTTTCAGTTACTAAAAAACCTGGAGCCCCCCGAAGCCGACACGCCCGAAATAGCCGTAAGAGAAGACGGCCGCGAAGACGGCAACCAGGGGGTCTAAACCTAGTGCGTCATATCGCGTAAGAACTGCAGCGCGAGCGCCGCGCCAAAGCCGGTGGTTTCCGTCCCGACGGCACCCAACCCGCCTTTGCAACTTGCTGCCGATAGATCGACGTGCAACCACGGCAAATCACCGACAAATAAGTTGAGGAAACGTGCTGCGAGCGTATGATCGGCTTCGCCATCCAGCGTGCACTGTTTCACATCGGCCACCTTGCTTTCAAGCGCACTATCGTAGTCATCCGGCATCGCGAAAGCCATGACACGTTCACCCGCCGCCTCACCGGCCATCGCCAGCTGCAGCGCATAGTCGACATCGGTCGCAAAGAAGCCGCTCATCCGGTTGCCCAGCGCCATGGTCATACTCCCGGTGAGCGTCGCGAAATCCATCACGACATCCGGATTTGTCTTTGCAGCAAGCGACAATGTATCCGCCAGTACCATTCGGCCTTCGGCATCCGTGTGCACGATCTCGATCGTCAGTCCGTTCATTGCCCTGACAATATCGCCCTGACAATACGCCGCCGGGCTGATGTCGTTCCGCGACAGCGCGAGCCAGGCATCGAGCCGTACCGGCAACTTTAACTGCGCGGCAGCGCGTATCACGGCCAAGGCCGTCGCGGCGCCCGCCATATCTTGGTGCATCCCTGCCATGTAGCGGGCCGGCTTTAGGTTGTGCCCCCCCGTATCGAAACAGATCCCCTTACCGACCAGGCTCACATGCGGCACTGATTTTGTTTTAGGCACATAACTCAGATGCACAATTGCTGCATCTTGTTCGGGGCTACCCTGCGCGACTGCGAGAAATGCGCCTGCATTCATTTTCTTCAGACGCTTGATGTCATAAACCTCCGCCCGGATACCGGTGCCTTTGATCAACTGCGGAATCTGCGTACGGAAACTTGCCGGCGTCAGCTGATTGGGTGGCAACACACACAGACAGCGTGCCAATAAGTTTGCCGATGCTTTGTTGCGTGCCCAATGCAACTGGGCGACATAAGCCGAACGCGCTGCCGGTTTCACCGAGCTGCCGATCCAGAAGCGCAAGATAGTTGCTTCGGGTGGCCGGCTCGCAGCCCTGGTCGCGGTAGCCTCCGGACGGACTGTTTTGGGCAGGCTAACCGCGTTAACACATCCCACGTAGGCTGCATCGGCCAGCACCCCCGCCATAAATGTGGCATTGCCGTGCAGGACGACATCGATGCGCGCCGGGCTCTCGGCCAGCAAGGGGGCGAGCGCCTCCCTCAGGGCCTGCTGACGCAGGAACACGCTCTCGTTCAGATCCACCGCCAGCCAACGAATCAACCCACCCCCGGCCAAAGTGGCCTCCGGGATCAGCGCGGTGACAGGCATTTTGCCGCCACCGGCCGGCGTGCGGCGCAGAACATCCACCTTCTTGCGACGGCGCACCAGCGTTGCACGAAGCACGTCCGCAGCCGGCAATGTTGCTGGTACGGCCCCCGCCGCCAGCTTATCGACTGAAAAAAGCACCAGCACATGGCTGCAGGCCTGCAACTCTCGGCTGCCCGGCTCTGCTGCCAACAGCTTGAGTTCCGGTAACTCGGGCAACCAACCCGCCGGCAGGCTCTGGATGTTGGCGGCAGGGGCAGATCGGGGAGAACGATGCGAGACTGTCATGAAGGAAACTCTGCAAAGGTATGCGATCATTATAGGGTTCGAATCCACCAAAAAAAGGACAAACGGATTTCCGCATGCAGACCTACCTGAACCTGATGCAACACGTGCTGGATCACGGCCACGTCAAAACCGACCGCACCGGTACGGGCACCCGCTCGGTTTTTGGCTGGCAGATGCGTTTTGATCTGGAGCAAGGTTTTCCGGTGCTGACCACCAAAAAGCTGCATCTGCGTTCAATCATTCATGAACTGCTGTGGTTCCTGCAGGGCAGCACCAATATCGCCTATCTGAAAGAGAACGGCGTTTCGATCTGGGACGACTGGGCGGACGAAAACGGCGAGCTCGGCCCCGTCTACGGCAAACAGTGGCGCCGGTGGGAAACCGTCGTCCCGGGCAAGGACGGCGCGCCACCAACGATCCGTACCATTGACCAGATCACACAGCTCATCGAAGGTCTGAAGAAGAATCCCGATTCCCGCCGTCACTTGGTCTGCGCCTGGAACCCGGGCGAAGTCGACCGCATGGCGCTACCGCCCTGCCATGCCCTCTTCCAGTTTTATGTCGCGCCACCCGCCCCGGGCGATGTCGACCAACGGCCACGTCTTTCTTGCCAGCTCTACCAACGCAGCGCCGATATTTTCCTCGGCGTGCCGTTCAATATCGCTTCCTATGCGCTCCTGACCATGATGATTGCACAGGTGTGCGGCTACCGCCCCGGTGAGTTTATTCACACCTTGGGTGATGCCCACCTGTATAGCAACCACCTGGAGCAGGCCAAGCTGCAACTGAGTCGTGAACCGCGCAAACTACCAGTGATGCGTATCAATCCAGACGTCAAAGATTTGTTCGCTTTCCGCTTCGAAGACTTCACGCTGGAAGGTTACGATCCGCACCCTCACATCCCGGCACCCGTCGCTGTTTAAACAGGTTATGACACCGGATATCACCAAGACACCCGCCTGGTCGCGTCTTCGCGAGTCGTGTGGCCGCTTGGCACACACGCATTTACGTGAGCTGTTTGCCAGCGATGGCCATCGCTTCCAACACTTCTCCCGCCAGACCGACGGTCTGCTTCTCGATTTCTCGAAGCAACGCCTCGATCAGGAGACCCTGAATCACCTCGTCGCCCTTGCAGAGGCTGCCGATGTGGCCGGTTGGCGCGAACGACTATTTGCTGGCGAAAAGATTAATGTCAGCGAAGGGCGTGCCGTACTCCATCCGGCGCTACGCCACCTGGCTGATACACCATTTCCGTCAACCGATAGCGATGTCATGCCGGATGTGCGCAAGGTGCGCCAGCAGATGGCGGCGATCGTTGAGCAACTGCGCAGCGGCAACTGGAAGGGTTACACGGGCGACACCATCCGTCATGTCGTCAACATTGGCATCGGCGGCTCGGACCTCGGCCCCAAGATGGCCACGCGCGCCCTCTCCGCGTTCTCGCACCCCGGCCTGCACGTCCATTATGTTTCCAATCTGGATGGTGCCCACATGGCGCCGCTGCTCGAAACGCTGGATCCGCGCACGACGCTCTTCATCATCGCCAGCAAGACCTTCACGACACAGGAAACGATGATTAACGCCGCCAGTGCCCGCAACTGGATGCTGGCGCACACCGGCTCGGAAGAAGCGCTGGCCAAACATTTCGTCGCTGTATCCGCTCATCCGGAACGCGCTGCGGAATTTGGCATTCCACCAGCCCAGGTATTGCCAATGTGGGATTGGGTGGGTGGCCGTTACTCGCTCTGGTCCGCCGTCGGCCTCCCGCTCGCCGTCAGTATCGGCATGAGCGGTTTTGAACGCCTGCTGGCCGGTGCCCAGGCGATGGATCACCATTTCCGCAACACCCCGCTCAAAGATAATCTGCCCGTCTTGCTGGCATTACTCGGCATCTGGAACACCAACTTCCTCGGTGCGCACACCTCGGCCATCGTGCCTTACAACGAGTCTCTGCGTCATCTACCCGGCTATCTGCAACAGCTGGAGATGGAATCGAATGGCAAAACCGTCAATCGCGACGGCCAACCACTGACCTGCCCGGCCAATCCCATCGTCTGGGGTGAAATCGGCGCCAACGGCCAGCATGCGTTCTTCCAGTTACTACACCAGGGCGGCTGGCTTGTTCCCTGCGACTTCATCGCTACCGCATTGAGCGATTACCCGCTGCCTGGTCACCAGGCGCCGTTGCTCGCCAACTGTTTCGCACAGAGCGCCGCTCTGGCCTTTGGTAAAACCGAAGCTGAAGCCCGCAGCGAACTCGAGGCCGCCGGCCTCCCTGCCGCACAACGCGATGCGCTTCTACCGCACAAGGTTTTTGCCGGCAATCAACCTTCGACGACCTTGTTGTTACCACGTCTCGACCCATACCACCTTGGCCTATTGCTTGCGCTCTACGAACATAAAGTCTTTGTCCAAGGCGTGATTTGGGGCATAAATTCGTTCGACCAATGGGGCGTCGAGCTGGGGAAACAACTCGCCTCGCGCGTGCTGCCGGTACTGAACGGCGATGCCAGCAAGGGCGAACTGGATGCCTCCACGCGCGGCCTCATCGAGTGGACGCAAACCACGCATGGCTAACAAGATCTATCCGAATCTGGCGCTCATCGTTGCCGTTGCCCGTAACGGCATTATCGGCTGCACCAACGAAGATGGGCGCGGCGCATTGCCCTGGCACCTCCCGGAAGATCTGAAGCATTTCAAGGAAACCACCAGCGGCCACCCGATTATCATGGGACGCAAAACCTGGGAATCGCTGGGCCGGCCACTTCCCAACCGACGTAATATGGTGATCACGCGTCAGCGCAATTACGCGGCGGCCGGGGCTGAAGTCTTTGCCAGCCTGCCCGAGGCACTCACCGCCGTGGGCGATGCCACGGCTTTCGTGATCGGCGGTGCCGAGCTCTATCGTCAGGCGTTACCGCTGGCAGCGACACTCATCATCACTGAAATTGGCATCGATGCCGCCGGCGACACGCTTTTTCCAGCGAGGGATCCGGACTGGCGCGAAGTATCGCGCCAACCACACACCAGCGCTGCCGGTCTGCCCTACGCTTTGGTGCGGTATCAGCGCTAAAGGTCAGCGCACGCAGTCCACGTAGTAGGCCGTTTTGCCGTCTTGCTCGCCCTTAACCAGGCCGTGCACGTCGGTCTCGAAACCCGGGAAGCGTTCGTTGAATTCACGCGCGAACTGCAAGTAGTTCACGATGGTCTTGTTGAAGCGCTCACCCGGAATCAACAGCGGAATCCCCGGCGGATAGGGCGTTACCAGCATGGCAGTGATACGACCCTCCAGATCATCAATCGCAACACGCTCGATTTCGCGGTGGGCCATCTTCGCAAAGGCGTCGGCCGGACGCATGGCCGGCACCATATCCGACAGATACATCTCCGTCGTCAGGCGAGCGACGTCATTCTTCTTGTACACATCGTGGATCTGCTGACACAGGTCACGCAAACCAACGCGCTCGTAGCGAGGATACTTCTGGCAAAACTCCGGCAGGACCTTCCACAATGGCTGGTTCTTGTCATAGTCATCCTTGAACTGCTGCAGCTCGGTGACCATCGTATTCCAACGGCCCTTCGTAATGCCAATGGTGAACATGATGAAGAACGAATACAGACCGCACTTCTCCACGATCACGCCGTGCTCGGCCAGATACTTGGTCACGATCGCCGCCGGAATACCGATGTCTTCGGAGAATGAACCATCCACATCCAGGCCCGGGGTGATGATGGTCGCCTTGATCGGGTCCAACATGTTGAAGCCATCGGCCAGCTGACCAAAGCCATGCCAGCGTTCACCCGGCTTCAGCATCCAGCTTTCGCGTTCTTCAATTCCCTCTTCAGATAAATCGTCCGGCCCCCAGACCTTGAACCACCAACCCTCGCCCCACTCTTCGTCCACCTTGCGCATGGCACGACGGAAGTCGAGCGCCTCAGCGATGGACTCTTCTACCAGGGCTGGGCCACCCGGCTCTTCCATCATGGCGGCAGCCACGTCGCATGACGCGATAATCGCGTACTGCGGCGACGTCGAGGTATGCATCAGATAGGCTTCGTTGAAAACATCGCGATCCAGCTTGCGATCGTCCGAATCCTGCACCAGGATCTGCGAGGCCTGGCTCAAGCCAGCCAGCAGCTTGTGCGTCGACTGCGTCGAGAACACCATCGACTCTTTACAACGCGGACGATCGGCGCCGATGGCGTGATAGTCGCCATAGAAGTCATGAAAGGCGGCATGCGGCAGCCAGGCTTCATCGAAATGCAGCGTGTCAATCTTACCGTCCAGCATCTCTTTAATTTCTTCAACGTTATAGAGAATGCCGTCGTAGGTCGACTGGGTGATCGTCAGCACGCGTGGCTTGGCGCCCTTGTCGGTGATGAAGGGGTTGGCGGCGATCTTCTTCTGGATGCTTTCCCAGGAAAACTCGCTCTTGGGAATCGGGCCGATGATGCCGAAGTTGTTGCGCGTGGGCATCAGGAACACCGGGATCGCGCCACACATGATGATCGAGTGAAGCACCGACTTATGGCAGTTACGGTCAACGACGACAATGTCACCCGGCGCGACCGTCGAGTGCCAGACAATCTTGTTGGATGTCGACGTACCGTTCGTCACAAAGTACAGGTGGTCACAATTGAAGATACGTGCCGCATTACGCTCCGAAGCCGCGACCGGACCCGTGTGGTCGAGGAGCTGGCCGAGTTCTTCGACCGCATTACAGACGTCGGCACGCAGCATGTTTTCACCAAAGAACTGGTGGAACATCTGGCCGACCGGGCTTTTCAAAAATGCGACACCGCCTGAGTGTCCCGGACAATGCCACGAGTAGGAGCCATCCGCTGCGTAGTGCGTGAGTGCACGAAAGAATGGTGGCGGCAGCGAATCCATGTAGACCTTGGCTTCGCGCACGACATTTCGCGCGATGAACTCCGGCGTGTCTTCATACATATGGATGAAGCCATGCAGTTCGCGCAGGATGTCATTGGGAATATGGCGTGACGTCCGGGTTTCACCGTGCAAGAAGATCGGAATATCGGCGTTCTTGTAACGAATCTCTTCCACGAATGCCCGTAGTTCCGCAATCGTCTGTTCTTCATGGTTTAACAGCTCTTCGTCATCGACCGACAGGATGAATGCAGAAGCGCGGCTCTGCTGCTGCGCGAAAGAGCTCAGGTCACCGTAGCTGGTAACGCCCAACACCTCCATCCCTTCCTTCTCGATTGCTTCGGCCAGGGCGCGAATCCCCAGGCCAGAGGCGTTCTCAGAACGGAAGTCTTCGTCAATGATGATGATCGGAAAGTGAAATTTCATGGCAACTCCTGGGCCAGAAAGAACTTCCGCGTGCCGGCAAGCCGGTCACGCGGAGCTGTGAGACGGTTGAAGGTAGCCTAAGGCGTCAGATTTTCGGGAGTGTGACACCGACCTGGCCCTGGTATTTGCCACCACGGTCCTTGTACGAGGTTTCACACACTTCGTCGGATTCAAAAAACAGCACCTGGGCGCAGCCTTCACCGGCATAGATCTTGGCGGGCAGCGGCGTCGTGTTCGAGAACTCGAGCGTCACGTAGCCTTCCCATTCCGGCTCAAAGGGCGTGACGTTGACGATGATGCCACAGCGGGCATAGGTACTCTTACCCAGGCAGACGGTGAGGACGCTGCGCGGAATGCGGAAATACTCGACGGTGCGGGCCAGCGCAAAAGAGTTTGGCGGGATGATGCACACATCGGATTCGACTTCGACAAAAGACTTCGGATCAAAGGCCTTTGGATCGACGACGGTGCTGTTGATATTGGTGAACACCTTGAACTCGCGGGCACAACGGATGTCGTAGCCATAGCTCGACGTGCCATAGGACACGATCTTCTGGCCATTCACTTCACGGACAAGATCCGGCGAAAACGGCTCAATCATGCCGTGCTGTTCGGCCATGCGGCGGATCCACTTGTCAGACTTGATGCTCATACCAACTCCAGGTGTCCCATCAGGAACGCGAATTCAGGAAAATTGGCGGAAATTGTACCCCGATCCGGCGTCTATTCACGGCCAAAAGCCCTCATTCGACGACGATTTTCGGGAATTTATGGCTGGTATCGCGGGCTCGGGCCGCGATGGCGCCCGTCACCCGCAGGGCGATATCCCGGTACTGCTGGCTGATCGGGCTTGCCGGATCAGCCACCACGATGGGTTGGCCAGCATCCAGCCCCTGGCGGATGCGCAGATCCAGCGGGAGCTTGCCCAACAGCGGCACATGAAAGTCAGCACCCAGCGATTCGCCGCCACCTTCGCCAAAAATCGGTTCGCTGTGACCGCAGTTGCTACAAATGTGCACGGACATATTCTCGACAATGCCGAGGATCGGCACGCCAACCTTCTCGAACATGCGAATCCCCTTGCGGGCGTCGAGGAGCGCAATGTCCTGCGGCGTTGTCACGATCACCGAGCCGGTCACCGGTACCTTCTGCGCCAGCGTCAGCTGAATATCGCCCGTTCCCGGTGGCATGTCGACCACCAGATAGTCCAGCTCGCCCCAGAGCGTATCGCGCAGCAACTGTTCCAGCGCCGACGTGACCATCGGCCCACGCCAGACCATCGGCGCATCGACATCAACCAGAAAACCGATCGACATCAACGCGATGCCGTGACCCTGCAAGGCCTCAATGTGCTTACCGTCCGGTGAGTGCGGTTGCTGCCCCCCCACACCCAGCATCTGCGGAATCGAAGGCCCATAGATATCGGCGTCCAGCAGACCGACACGCGCGCCCTGCTGCGCCAGCGCCAGCGCCAGATTGACGGCGGTGCTGCTCTTGCCGACGCCGCCCTTGCCAGAAGCCACGGCAATCAGATTCTTCACCCCCTTGAGCAAGGGCAAATTCCGTTGCACCACGTGGGCTTCAATCACCGAGGTCACCTCGACACGTACCGGCGTAGTGCCGGCAACCGGGACCAGTGCCGCGGCGATACGCGCCTGAATCGCTGGCGCCTCAAGCGCCACCGGATAACCCACCTGCACGCGCACCAGCCATGCCTCGGGTGAGCTTGATACTGCCGCGCTCACCTGATGCGGCAGCCAGTAAGGTTTTTCGGTCAATGGATCGATCAGACCGCTCAAAATTTCGGTGGCTTTGGTTAGCGTTTCGTTGGTGGCAGGGGTGGTCATGCAAACTCCGTGAGGCGTTGGGGATGAGAAGATTCACGGCCTATGCTTGGCCGCTTTTTGTCAGTTGGCTGATTTTACGCCGCTTTTTTAGGGTGAAAGTCCTGTTAAATGCCCCTACGGCGCACGTTGTCACCTGCCGATCGGCTAAAATTGCGCCCATGAAACGTTCTCTACTCGTCACTTCAGCGCTGCCCTACGCCAACGGGGCGATCCACCTTGGTCACTTGGTCGAATATATCCAGACCGATATGTGGGTGCGTTTTCAAAATCTCATTGGCAACCAGGCCACCTACGTCTGCGCCGATGACACCCACGGCACACCGATCATGCTGCGCGCCGAGAAAGAGGGCATTACACCCGAGGCACTAATCGCCCGCGTACACCAGGAACATCTGCGCGACTTCACCGGTTTTCATATTGACTTCGACCTCTATCATTCGACACACAGCGACGAGAACCGCGAGTGCGCCGAAACGATCTATCTCGCGTTGCGCGATGCGGGTCTGATCGAAGTCCGCGAGATCGAGCAGTACTATGACGAAGAGAAGGGCATGTTCCTGCCCGACCGCTTTATCAAAGGTGAGTGCCCCAAATGTGGTGCCGCCGACCAATATGGTGATAACTGCGAGTCCTGCGGTGCGGCCTATACGCCTGCCGAACTCAAAAACCCGCGCTCGGCTGTTTCAGGGAGCGTGCCGGTACTCAAGCCTTCACAGCATTACTTTTTCAAACTCTCTGACCCGCGCTGTCAGCAATTCCTACGTGACTTCACGCGCAGCGCGCCGCACGGTATTCCGGTGCTACAGCACGAGGCCGCCAACAAGATGCAGGAATGGCTGGGCGATGCGGGTGAGAACAAGCTCAGCGATTGGGACATTTCACGCGATGCGCCGTATTTCGGCTTCGCCATTCCCGATGCACCCGGCAAATATTTCTACGTCTGGCTCGATGCGCCGATTGGCTACATGGGCGCTTTCAAGGCATTGGCCACAAAGGAAGGACGTGACTTCGATGCCGTTTGGAAGACCGGTTCGAACACAGAGCTTATACATTTTATCGGCAAGGACATTCTGTACTTCCACGCCCTCTTCTGGCCAGCGATGCTCCATCACGCCGGCTTCCGCGTGCCGACGCGTATCTGTGCCCACGGATTCCTGACCGTCGACGGCGCCAAGATGTCAAAGTCGCGCGGCACGTTCATCACTGCCGAGAGCTACCTGCAACAAAAGCTCAACCCCGAGTGGCTACGTTACTACTTCGCCAGCAAACTCAACGGCACGATGGAAGATATCGATCTCAATCTCGATGACTTCATCGCCAAGATCAACAGCGATCTGGTCGGCAAGTACGTCAATATCGCCAGTCGTTGCGCCGGATTCATCAAGAAACAATTCGAGGGCGTGCTGGGCGAGACCGACCGGGCAGTTTTTGACCGTATCATTACCGATGAGGCTTTGGCTGAAATCGCGACCGCGATGGAAGCGCGCGATAGTGCCCGCGCCATGCGTCAGATCATGCACCTGGCCGACGAAGCCAATCTATTCGTCAACGATAGGCAACCCTGGCTGCTCGCCAAGGATCCAGAACAGCGCGCGCAGCTACACATCGTCGCGAGCACGGCACTGAATCTTTTCCGAAGTCTGACGGTATTGCTCAAGCCCGTCGTGCCGGCGCTAGCCTCGCAGGTCGAACAGTTCTTCAATGCCGCGCCGCTCACATGGGCTGACGCGCGCCAGCCATTGCCGGCCGGCCATCGTATTAATGACTACACGCATCTGATGAACCGGATCGAGCGACCCATGGTCGATGCGCTCATCGCCGCTAACGCCGAATCACTTCAGGCCGAAGTCCCCAAAGCCGACAAAAAAACCAACCAGAAAGCCGCCAACGTGGAAGCCACGCAAGCACCAAGTCACGATCACATCAGCATCGATGACTTTGCCAAGGTCGATCTGCGCATTGCCAAGATCGTTAACGCCGAACACGTCGAAGGCGCCGACAAGCTCATCCGTCTACAACTCGATATTGGCGAAACCGAGAACGGTGCACCCAAGTATCGCCAGGTCTTCGCCGGCATCAAATCGGCTTACGACCCGGCCCAGCTGGTCGGTCGATTGACCGTCATGGTCGCCAACCTCGCCCCGCGCAAAATGAAGTTCGGCATGTCCGAAGGCATGGTTCTGGCCGCATCAGATACCGAGGGCAACCACCCCGGCCTGTTTATCCTGAACCCAGACGCCGGCGCCCAGCCTGGCATGCGCGTTAAATAACCGGTTACACTGCGGGAATGATGAGCAACCTGCCGCTCGCCCGCTTTCGTCCCAAGCTGCTCGACTGCCTGAAGGACTACACGCCGGAATTGCTGGCCAAAGATATGGCCGCCGGCGTGACGGTTGGCGTGCTCGCGTTACCGCTGGCCATCGCCTTTGCCATTGCTTCCGGGTGCTCGCCCACCGCCGGCATCTGGACCGCCATCATCGCTGGTCTCCTCATCTCGCTGCAGGGCGGCTCTCGGGTGCAGATCGGTGGCCCCACGGGCGCCTTTATCCCCATCGTCTTTGGCATCGTCAGCCTTTATGGGTTTCAGAACCTGATGGTCGCCACCATCATTGCCGGCGTGCTTCTGTTCGTGATGGGACTGACCAAAATGGGCGGCCTGATCCGATTTATTCCGATCAGCGTCGTCATCGGCTTCACCAACGGCATCGCTGTCGTGATTTTTATGAGCCAGATCAAGGATTTCTTTGGTCTCGACATCCCAAGCATGCCCGCCGAATTTTTCGCCCGCATGGAAACACTCTGGCATTACGCCGGCACCATGGATGCGCCCACGGTGATCATGTCGACGGTTTCTCTAACCGCGCTGATTTTGTGGAACAAGCAAGCCGCGCGCTGGATACCGGCACTGGGAAAAATCCCCGGTCCGCTCGCGTTGCTCGTTGCGGCCACCGCCATTCAGGCTGTTTTCCAATTCCCTGTCGAAACCATCGGATCGCGCTTTGGCGGCATACCCCGTGACATCCCCGTACTTACCTGGCCAACGTTGTCAGTAGGCACGCTCAACCAGCTGATCCAGCCTGCCATTGCCATCGCCCTGCTTGGCGCCATCGAATCGTTGCTCTCGGCACGCGTTGCCGATGCCGCCATCGACGACCGTCACGATCCGAACCAGGAGCTGATGGCACAGGGCATCGCCAACATCGTGGCGCCACTATTCGGTGGCTTTGCCGCCACCGGTGCCATCGCACGCACATCAACCAATGTGCGTGCCGGTGGGCGCACACCGATTGCCGGCATATGCCATGCCCTCACGCTGCTGCTAGTCGTTCTGGTTGCCGCGCCCGCCGCCGTGTATGTACCGCTTCCAGCGCTCTCGGCGATTCTGATGCTGGTCTCCTGGAACATGGGTGAATGGCATGCGTTCAAGGAACTGGGGCGCTACACGATCCCCTATCGCGCCATTCTGCTTTCAACCTTTGTTGTCACTGTTGTCTTCGACCTGACATTGGCGGTTGAGCTTGGCATGATTCTCGCCTGCCTGTTCTATCTATACCGCATGTCAGAACTTACCCAAGTCGAACGCATTCCGCTTGAAGACTATTACGGATCCGGCGCCCTGAATGACACTCGTGGCCGACGCATTACGGCGTACCGCCTCTTCGGCTCACTCTTCTTTGCGGCGATCAGTAAGCTCGAGACGTTGTTGGAGGAACAAGACGCCCCGCCACGCGTGTTGATCCTGGATATGACAAAAACCGTCTCGCTTGATACTACCGGCCTGGATCTGTTGCAAACGCTACAACGCTCGTTGGAAAAACGTGGCGCCCAGCTGATTCTGTGTGGACTCAATGCTCAACCGGCATCACTGGTCGAGCGTTCTGGCTTCGACGCCGCCCTGGGGACGCACGGCATCAGTCACAGCCTAACGGATGCGTTGTTGCGCGCCCAGCTGATAATCCAATCGGACCCGATCATGACCGATCAACCCGCGTAGTGCGTCGATCAGATCGGTGTCTGGTCGAACGCGCAGTGTGTCGCCCAGCTCCAGCTCGGCTTCTGCCGCGCCATTGCTATAGGTCAGGGTCACCGGGCACCCTTTGTTTGTTGCCCCACCATCAACCAGCGACAACTGCGAAAAAGGTTGCAGTAAATCGTAGATGCGGCGTGCGCCGCCCAACGCTTTGAGGTCGAGCGCTCGCAGATCGAGATGCAAACGGCTCGCCCACTGTGCGCGCGCCTCGTTAAACGTGAGTAACCGGTCAACGCCAAGCTTCAGTGCATCACGGAATTCGTCGCGACTGACCTTGCCCTCCACCAGCAAGAGTTCATCCATCCGCAGCTTATGACGCTGGGCATCGAATAGCTCGCTAAATACAGCGGCCTCGATACGCCCATCACCATCATCCAGCGTCACAAAGGCCATCTTGCCACGTCGGGTCATCTGCGTCCGCACATCGGTCACAATGCCGGCAACAACAGACGTATCGCGACCCGCTTCCAACCGGCTGATCGGCATTGGACACAGAATCCGGACTTCGTTGCGCACGATCGAAAAAGGGTGGTTCGAGAAAAAGAAACCCAGTGCCGCCTTTTCTTCCACCAACTTCTGGCGATCCGTCCATTTCGGGTAGGCGGCTTCCGCCGAGCCCGGGCGCGCTGCGGTTACCGGCGCCACATCCTCCATACCGAACAAGCTGTTCTGATGCGCGTTTGCGGCCGCCTGTTCGGCCGTCTCGATGGCCAAGCCGACTTGCGACAATACACGCGACCGCTCCGGGTCGAGCGCGTCAAAGGCGCCGGCACGGACCAGCGCCTCCATGGCGCGTCGGTTCACAATCCGGCGATCAACGCGCTGACAGAAATCGAAAATATCCTTGAACGGTCCACCGGCATCGCGCGCCGCAATAATCGCTGATACCGCATTCTCCCCCGTACCCTTGACCGCACCGAGCCCATAGCGAATCGTCTTGGCATCCACCGGCGCAAAGCGGAACTCCGACGTGTTCACATCCGGCCCCAGAATCGTCAGGCCATTGGCTTTGGCATCATCATGGAAAATTTTCACCGTATCGGTGTTATCCATGTCGGATGACAACGTCGCCGCCATAAAGGCCGAAGCGTGGTGTGCCTTGAGCCAGGCGGTGTGATACGTCACCACGGCATAGGCCGCCGTATGCGACTTGTTGAAACCGTACTCGGCGAACTTTTCCATGAGATCGAATAGCTGCATCGCCAGCTTGCTGTCGATCCCGTTGTTGGTTGCACCCTCGCTGAAGATGCCACGATGCTCGGCCATTTCCTCGGGCTTCTTCTTACCCATCGCCCGGCGCAGCATATCGGCTGCCCCCAGGGTGTAACCACCAATCAACTGCGAGATCTGCATCACCTGTTCCTGATACACGATCACGCCGTAGGTCGGCGTCAGGCAAGCCTTGAGCGACTCGTGGAAATAATCAATCTTCTGCAGACCCTTCTTTCGCAGGATAAAGTCGTCCACCATCCCCGAACCCAAAGGCCCCGGACGATACAGCGCGAGCACGGCGATGATGTCTTCGAAACGATCGGGCGCCAGCTTCTTGAGCAATTTTTTCATGCCCTCCGATTCCACCTGGAAGATCGCCGTCGTATTGGCGTCTTTCAGAATCTGATAGGCGGCAGGGTCATCGAAGGGCAACGCATTCAGATCGGGACGTTCCCCCGTCAAACGCTTCACGTAATCAAGCGCCAGCTCAATAATCGTCAGGTTACGAAGGCCCAGGAAGTCGAACTTCACCAGGCCGACCTTTTCCACATCGTCCTTGTCGAACTGACTCACCACCGCGTCGCCACCCGGCTGGACGTAAAGCGGACAAAAGTCCGTCAGCTTGCCCGGCGCGATCAGTACGCCACCGGCATGCATGCCCACGTTACGCGTCAGATCCTCCAGCTTGTTGGCCAATGTGAAGAGTTCTTTGACCTCTTCTTCGCGCTCATAACGCTCTTGCAACTGCGGTTCGGCAGTCAGCGCCTCAGTCAGCGATACCGGGCGGTTCTGTACCACGGGAATCAGTTTCGAGAGCTGGTCGCAGAAGTTGTACGGCAGATCCAGAACGCGGCCCGCGTCGCGAATCACCGCCTTGGATGACATCGTGCCAAAGGTTGCGATCTGCGACACGGCATCGGCACCGTACTTCTGGCGCACATACTCAATCACCTTCCAGCGGTTATCCTGACAGAAGTCGATATCGAAGTCGGGCATCGAGACCCGCTCTGGATTCAGGAATCGTTCAAAGAGCAGCGCGTAGGCCAGCGGGTCCAGATCGGTAATACCCAACGAGTAGGCGACCAACGAGCCCGCACCCGACCCCCGGCCGGGCCCCACGGGTACGCCGTTATTCTTGGCCCAATTAATAAAGTCGGCCACGATAAGGAAGTAGCCGGGGAAGCCCATCTGGATGATCGTGTCGCACTCAAAAGACAGGCGTTCCTCATACTCGGCGCGTCGTGTATTACGTAGGGCCGCATCCGGGTATAGCTGCAACAGCCGGCGCTCCAGCCCGCGCTTAGCTTCTGCCACCAGAAAATCGTCCAGCCCCTCACCATTCGGCGTCGGAAAATCCGGCAAGAAGCTCTTGCCCAGCGTCAGCGTAACATTACAGCGCTTGGCAATTTCGACCGCGTTGGCTAACGCCTGCGGCATGTCCGAGAACCGCTCGGCCATGTCGGCCCGCGTCTGAAAATACTGATGTTCGGTAAAGGTCCGTGGACGCCGCTTATCGGCCAACGTATAACCGGTGGCAATACAGACCCGCGCATCATGAGCGCGGAAGTCATCACGTGCAATAAACTGAATCGGATGCGTCGCCACCACCGGGATGTCGTGTGCGATAGAAATCGCGGCTGTTTGCGTCACCAGGATTTCTTCATCAGGATGACCGTAGCGCTGCACCTCCAGATAGTAGGCGTCACCAAATAGTCGCTTCCAAGCCGCAGCACGCAGTTCGGCCTCATCCGAACGCCCTTGCAGAATCGCCTGACCCACATCACCCTCAGCTGCACCCGATAGGGCAATTAACCCGTCACAGCCAATTTCTGTGAACCACACCCTGTCCAGTACGACACGTTCGCGTCGCCCGGAAAACAAGGCGCCACGACTCAGCAATTCGCAAAGCTGACGATAGCCAACGTTGTTGCGGCAGAGCAGCAGTAAACGGCTCGCGTCATCGGGTTCCTGTGGGTTTCCTACCCAGATATCGGCGCCTACCAGGGGCTTCACCCCGCCTTTGCGCGCGGCCTGATAGAACTTCACCAATCCAAAGACGTTGCCAAGATCGGTCAGTGCCAGTGCCGGCTGGCCATCGTCACGCGCGCAAGCCACCGCCTTATCAATCCGGACGATACCGTCGGTGATCGAGTATTCGGAATGCAGTCGGAGGTGAACGAAATCAGGCAACATAAAGTCGATCCGGTCAGGCCGGTAGTTCGATACCCTTCAAACGACGATAGGCCGAAACCGCATACGAATCCGTCATACCAGCGATCATGTCGGCCACCTGCAGCAAACGGTGATAGTTGCTATCGCCCGCCGTCTCTTCGAAATCTGCTGGCAGCAAATTTGCCCAAACGCGGTTGCGACTGGTCTGCGGGCCACAGGCACCGGCCACATAACCCTCCAGCAACCCACTAATCACTTCATAGCCGGCCGCCATGACTTCCATAACCTGGCGGGCGTTATAAATCTGTTCTTCGGCAACGCGACGAACCGCCGCCAGGCTTTCGCCCACCGGTGACACATCGAACAAGGCCTGATCAAACGACCCATCCAGAATCGCTGTCTCGTTTTCCAGGAACACACGCGCGGCTTCGTCAACCAATCGGCCGATAGCGCGAGCGCGCAAATATTCGATCCGTCGCTTGGGGTCTGTCAGATATTTCAGCTTGCCCGCCGATGCGACCCCACCGGCCAGATTAAGCAGGAGCTCCTCGGCATGCGCTGGCGTGACACAGCCCTGTTGCACACCATCTTCGATGTCGACCACCAGATAACAGGTGTCATCCGCCGCTTCCACCAAAAAGGTGAGCGGATGACGGAACCAGGCGCCCGCTTCGCGGGGAATCAACCCAACTGTCTCCGCCACCTCGGCAAACAGGTTGGCTTCTGCCGCAAAGTACCCGAACTTACGCGCGCTCTTGCCCGGAAGCGGCTGCTCCAGATGCGAACGGCGCGGATATTTGGCAAAGGTCGCCAGCACGGCACAGGTCAACTGCAACCCACCCGGATTCGACGGATTCTGCAAATGCGTCAGGATCCGAAATCCCTGGGCATTGCCTTCATAGTTCAACAGATCGGCGCGCTGATCCGGATCTAGCCCGGCCAGATAATGCGGGTGCGTGGCGAACCAGGCGCGCATCGCGTCTTCACCGGCATGACCAAACGGCGGGTTGCCTATGTCGTGGGCCAGACACGCTGCAGCGACCACGGAACCAAAATCTGACGGGTGCACATCCGGCGCCAGACCATGCCGTTCAACAATCGCCCGGCCCACCATCAACCCCAGCGAACGACCCACGCAGGAAGCCTCCAGGCTATGGGTCAGCCGGGTGCGCACGTAATCGCTCTGCGCCAGCGGAAATACCTGGGTCTTATCTTTCAGACGACGAAACGCCGACGTAAACACGATGCGGTCGTAATCCTGCTGGAAGCGACTGCGATCCGGCGAGTGCCCGGCGCGCGCATCCGCATCCTGCGCGCCCAGTCTCTCAGGCGATAACAATTTCAACCAGCGCGCTTGCGTCGTCATGTTTACTCTCCCTTGCAAGCCTACTCAGGCCGCTTCCAGTTTGGCGTAGGCCAACGCCAACCACTTGGTGCCCGCCTGACCAAAACGGACTTGCACCCGCGCTTCTTCGCCGCGGCCTTCGGCCGCCAGAATGACGCCCGATCCAAACTTGGCATGCGTCACGCTCTGACCAACGCGAAAGCCACCGGCGCCCGCATCACTGGCGGCACGTGCCGCAACGCGGGTGGTCATATCGACATTCGGCGCGGGCGACCAGCTACTGGTCGTGTACGTGCCGGCCCACGATGGGGTGGCATCCAGCCGCTGCAGCAACGCATCGGGCAGTTCATCCAAGAAACTGGACGGCAAGCAGTAACGCGTCTGGCCGTGCAACATGCGCGTCTGCGCATGACACAGATACAAGCGCTGCCGCGCCCGCGTGATCGCCACATACATCAGACGGCGCTCTTCTTCGAGGCCATCGCGTTCCAGCATGGCGTTTTCGTGCGGGAACAATCCCTGTTCCAGCCCGACGATAAAGACGGCGCTGAACTCCAGTCCCTTGGCCGAGTGCACCGTCATCAACTGAATGGCGTCGTCCGAATCGCCGGCCTGATGTTCCCCGGCCTCCAGCGCGGCGTGCGCCAGAAAATCGGCCAACAGACTGGTTGCCTCGCCCGTCTCCGGATCGATATTGCGCGTTGCCTCAGGGTCTTCGGCAAACACCGCCGCAGCGTTAACTAATTCTTCCAGGTTTTCCAGTCGATCCTGGCCTTCGCGCTCTGCCTGATAGTGCTGACGTAAACCGCTACGATCGAGCAGATGATCAATCACTTCTGGTAGCGTTACGCCCGCAGTCTCGGCGCGCATCGTTTCAATGAGTCGAATGAACTGGCCTACCGCTGTGCCGGCTTTACCCGTCAGGCTGGCAGCGGCGTTATACAAACTGCAATTCAACTGACGCGCTTCAATCTGCAGCGCTTCGAGACTGCGCGCACCAATACCGCGCGTCGGAAAGTTCACCACGCGTAAAAACGCCGTGTCGTCATCCTGATTTGCAATTAATCGCAGGTAGGCCAACGCGTGCTTCACTTCCTGCCGTTCGAAGAAGCGCAGACCCCCATAAACCCGGTACGGAATGCCCGCCTGGAACAAGGCATGCTCCAGCACACGTGATTGCGCATTCGAGCGATAGAGCAGCGCGATCTGATGCCGCGGAATGCCGTCGCGATTCAGTTCACCAATCTCTTCGATGATGTAACGCGCTTCGTCCAGATCCGACACCCCCTGGAACACGCGGATCTTTTCGCCTTCGCCGGCATCGGTCCACAGATTCTTGCCGAGTCGATCGGCGTTATTTGTTATCAGCGCATTGGCCGCCGACAGAATATTGCCGTGCGAGCGGTAGTTCTGCTCCAGGCGAATCACATTGCCCTTGGCGTAGTCGCGCTCAAAGCCGCGCATATTGGCCACATCCGCACCACGGAAGGCATAGATCGATTGGTCATCATCGCCCACCGCAAAGATCGCCGCCTGCGGCCCGCACAATAGCTGCAGCCAGGCATATTGCAGCGGATTCGTATCCTGAAACTCGTCGACCAGAATATGGCGGAAACGTTGCTGGTAATGCGTACGCAGCGCCTGATCCTGTTGCAGCAACTCATAAGCGCGCAACAAGAGCTCGGCAAAGTCCACCGCGCCTTCGCGCTGGCACTGGACTTCGTACTCGGCGTAGATTTCCATCTTGCGCCGCGTATGCGCATCATGCGCCTCGGCCTGGCCGGAACGGATACCCTGCTCTTTGAGCGCGTTGATGGTGTACATCATGTCACGTGCGGGAAAACGTTCTTCGTCCACTCCCATCGCTTTGATCAGACGCTTGATCGCCGCTTGCTGATCACCGGTATCGAGAATCTGGAAGGTCTCAGGCAACCGTGCCGCCCGCCAATGGGTGCGCAACAGGCGATGACATAAACCGTGGAAAGTGCCGACCCACAGATTGCGCACATTGAACGGCACCATCGCCGACAGACGCGTCAGCATTTCGCGCGCCGCCTTGTTGGTAAACGTCACCGCCAACACACCCTGCGGCGACACCTGACCGGTTTGCAGTAACCAGGCGATCCGCGTTGTCAGCACCCGGGTCTTACCCGACCCGGCACCCGCCAGAATCAGTGCATGTTCCGGCGGCAAGCACACGGCCGCACGTTGCGGCTCGTTCAGGCCTGCCAGGAGCGCGTTTTTTTGCGCCATCGCCTTTTCAGAAGGCGCACCACCCAGCGGACCGCCAAAGGCTTCCGGAATCGACGAATTCATAGCCC
>JBDLTT010000018.1:0-19446 GCA_039805725.1 Pseudomonadota bacterium
GCCAGGTGACGTTCGATATAGGCCGTCATGGCCCGATTGATATGCGGAAAGATGTTTGGCGTTGCGTGGTGCAGGGTGTCGTCGAGATCAAATACCCAGACCGGAGCACGCCGCGAGCGCATCAGCTCGACTTGATCATCGTCCCGACGCCATGCTGCGCCAGGATTTCCAGCAAGAGTGCATGAGGCACGCGACCATCGATGATATGCACCCCCTTTACACCGTTGCGGGCGGCATCGAGCGCCGACGAAATCTTTGGCAACATCCCCCCGGAGAGCGTGCCGTCAGCCACCATGTTATCGATGTCGCGCGGTGTCAAGCCGGTGACCAGATTGCCGTCCTTGTCGAGTACGCCCGGGGTGTTGGTCAGCAACACCAGTTTCTCGGCACCCAGTACTTCGGCCATCTTGCCGGCGACGACATCGGCGTTGATATTGTAGGTTTCGCCGTCAGGGCCAAAGCCGATCGGAGCAATGACCGGGATAAAGGCGCCAGACACCAGGTGGTGCACGATCGAGGGGTCGATCTGCTGAATGTCGCCGACCAGGCCGATGTCAATGAGTTCGCTCGGATTGCCCTGCTTGGGTAACATCAGCTTCTTGGCACGAATCAGGCCGGCATCCTTGCCTGTCAGCCCCACCGCGTGGCCACCATTCTGGTTGATCAGGCCGACAATATCCTTGTTGACCTCGCCGCCGAGCACCATTTCAACAATGCGCATAGTTTCGGCATCGGTGACCCGCATGCCCTGAATGAACTCACCCTTTTTGCCGACCTGCGTCAGCATCTGCTCGATCTGCGGGCCGCCACCATGGACCACCACGGGGTTCAGGCCAACCAGCTTGAGTAGCACGACGTCGTTGGCGAACGATTGCTTCAGACGCTCTTCGGTCATGGCGTTGCCGCCGTATTTGACGACGATCGTCTTGCCATGGAAGCGCTTTAGGAAGGGCAGAGCTTCGGCCAGGACTTTGGCTTCGAGTGCGGTGTTTTCAGGAATTTGAGCGAGGGGCATAGAAGTTCCGTCGGTCTGAGAGGCGGTCGGTATGCGGCGATTGTAGCGAGCCCACGTGGGATCGCAAAGCTGTGTGACTAGGCGATTATGGGCGGCAACGCTTTGAGGGCAAGAATTGCCTCGCGATTACTGGTGGAAAAGCAGGCGGCAGCAGCCTCCTCGCAGGCCAACCAGCGCCAGGCACGATGCTCAGCGGGTGCGATGGTGATGTTGCAGGTCGTAGGCAGGGAGAGCGAGAAGACGCGTTCGCGATTGTGCGTCACATCGGGTGCGTAGCGATGACGCCATTCCGGCATAATGGCGTAGATGTTTTCCCCGGGCCAGATACGCAGCTGTTCCGGATGTATCTGCAGGCCCGTTTCTTCATGGACTTCGCGAACGGCCGTGTCCAGGAAAGGCTCGCCGTCTTCGCGGCTTCCGGTCACCGATTGCCAGTAGCCCGGGTGTTTGGCGCGCTCCAGCAGCAGGATTTGCAGATCCGGCGTGTGAATGACGACGAGTACCGATTCTGGGCGCTTGTAGGCGGCTGACATCGATCTAACCGATCATGGGTAGCAGGGCAATGCCGTCGCCGCGAAGCCCCAGGAAGGCCCAGAAAGGGGTCTCCTGTTCCTGCCAGTAGTTGCTCGCCGCCTGAAAGGCATCGAGCAGTTTCTGTACGCCTGTCGGATCCGAGGCGATCAGGTTATCGGCATCCTCCACCAGAATCACGTAGCCATTGGCGGGCAACCACGAGAAATCACACAACATCTCTGACAGATCATCGAGGTGTGCTGCCTCGTGGGCAGGGCAGGCCGTGGCTCTGGTGAGGAGCGCCATAGCATCGGCCATGCGGGGCGTTTCGGCAAGTTCGACAACAATCAGCTGTAGCTCCGCCTGTGCACAGGCTTCTGCCAGTACAGTCATCCCGCCGGGCGTCAGATGATAGACACCCGCACGCTCGTAGTCGGCGAGCAGGCGGGCAAAGGCGGCCGGGTTCACGGGCTAGGTGTGCTCGAAAACTTCTGGCGCTTAAGCCGGCGCCTTGGTGTCGGCCGATGCCGACTGCGCTGCAGGCTGACGCAAACGGATGTGCAGTTCGCGCAGTTGCTTTTCGTCCACGGGTGACGGCGCGTCGGTGAGCAGACACTGGGCGCGCTGGGTTTTCGGGAAGGCGATCACGTCGCGGATCGATTCGGCACCGGTCATCATAGTGACGATGCGATCGAGGCCAAAAGCCAGACCGCCATGCGGTGGCGCGCCGTATTTTAAAGCGTCGAGCAAGAAACCGAACTTGAGTTTCTGTTCTTCTTCACCGATGCCCAGGGCGCTGAAGACTTTTTCCTGAACGTCCGCACGATGAATACGCACCGAGCCCCCGCCGATTTCCCAGCCATTCAGGGCGATGTCATACGCCTTGGCCAGACATTTGCCCGGATCGCTGGCTAGCAGGTCGATGTGCGCATCCTTCGGGCTGGTGAACGGGTGGTGGCAGGCATTCCAGCGCTTATCGTCTTCGTCGTATTCGAACATCGGGAAGTCGACGATCCAGATCGGCGCCCAGACGGTGCCGTTCATGAAGTTCTTTTCGTGGCCGATCTTGACACGCAAGGCGCCCAGCGCATCATTCACGACCTTGGTCGTGTCGGCGCCGAAGAAGATCAGGTCGCCGCTCTGGGCGCCGGTACGCTCCAGAATGGTTTTTAGTGCCGTTTCGTGCAGGTTCTTCACGATTGGCGACTGTAGACCGGTTTCGTTTGGTTGCGCGGCATCGTTGACTTTGATGTAGGCCAGGCCCTTGGCGCCGTAGATGCCAACGAATTTGGTGTATTCGTCGATCTCGCCGCGAGTCAGGGAAGCCCCGCCCGGGATGCGCATGGCGGCGACACGGCCACCCGTGGTGGCCGGACCGCTAAACACCTTGAACGCGACATCGGCAACGGCGTCGGTCATGTCGGTCAGTTCCAGCGTCACACGCATGTCGGGTTTGTCCGAACCAAAACGCGCCATCGCTTCGGCGTAGGCCATGCGCGGGAACGGATTCGGTAGTTCGACATCCAGCGCGTCTTTGAACACGTAGCGGATCAGACCCTCCATCAGAACCATGATCTCTTCTTCGCTCAGGAACGAGGTTTCGATATCCACCTGGGTGAATTCAGGCTGGCGATCGGCGCGGAGATCCTCGTCGCGGAAGCATTTAACGATCTGGTAGTAGCGGTCGAAGCCGGCCACCATGAGGAGCTGTTTGAAGAGCTGCGGCGACTGCGGTAGCGCGAAGAACTGGCCATCATGCACGCGCGATGGCACCAGATAGTCACGGGCGCCTTCGGGCGTCGACTTGGTGAGCATCGGCGTTTCGATATCGATGAATCCATGGTCGTCCAGGTAGCGGCGGAAGGCGCGGGCTACGCGGTAACGCAGTTGCAGATTTTTCTGCATCGCCGGGCGACGCAGATCCATGACACGATGGGTCAGGCGCACCGTTTCCGACAGATGTTCGTCATCGACCTGGAACGGCGGTGTCACGGACGGGTTGAGGACTTCGATCTCGTGGCACAGCACTTCGATGGCGCCAGAGGCCAGCGTCGTGTTCTCGGTGCCGGCTGGACGCGGGCGCACTTTGCCCGTGATCTTGAGACAGAATTCGCCGCGGACCGATTCGGCGATCTGGAACATTTCCGCACGATCCGGATCGCACACCACCTGGGCGAGGCCGCTGCGGTCGCGCAGATCGATGAAGATTACGCCACCATGGTCGCGGCGACGATGCGCCCAGCCGCAGAGGGTGACGATCTGTTCATTGAGCGCAGGGTTGAGGTCGCTACAGTAATGAGTACGCATGGGAGTGCTTGCTTTTCTTCAGGGTGGAAATCAGTCGCCGGCGTAGGTGTCGGCGCGCTGGTGGGTAGCTTCGGCGGAAATGGCTTCCGGGGTTTTGACGGGCAGGGCAGCGGGAGCCACCACACCCATCGAGATAAGGTATTTAAGTGCGTCTTCAACCGACATATCGAGTTCAATGACATCGGCCTTGGGCATCATCAGGAAAAACCCCGAGGTCGGATTGGGCGTTGTGGGCACATACAGGCTGACCATTTCGCCGCTTAGGTGACCGGCAATTTCACCCCCGGGCGTGCCTGTCAGGAATCCGATCGTCCAGCTGCCCTGACGCGGGTATTGCAGCAGCACGGCCTGGCGGAACGCCTGACCAGAGGGCGAAAAGACGGTATCTGAAATCTGTTTGACGCTCTGATAGACGGAACGCACTACCGGAATACGATGCAACAACGCTTCCCACCAGCGCACCAGGCGTTGGCCGATAAAGTTGGCCGTCAGCAGGCCGGTCAGAAATACGATAACCAGCGTCATCAGAGCGCCCAGGCCGGGGATGTGAAAGCCTAGCAGGTTGCGCGGCTGCCATTCGGCGGGCAGCAACATGATCGACTGGTCCATCATGCCCAGAATGAACGACAACACCCAGATCGTAATGCCGAGCGGGGCCCAGATGAGCAGTCCGGTGATGAAGTAACGTTTCACGATGGGTTATAGACAGGTTATGGCTTGAAGGAATTTGTCAAACCTTTGATTATAGCGGACTTCAGGCGAACTTGGGCGCACCCGGATCCCTCTTTATGGGTGACCTGCCGCTGGGTTAGAGGACGGTGCCGAGCTGGAAGATCGGTAAGTACATCGCAATTACCAGACCACCGATGATGCCTCCGAGCAGGACCATCAGCAGTGGCTCCATCAGGGTGCCGAGTTGCGTGACGGCGTCATTCACTTCCCGGTCGTAGATGTCGGCCACTTTGTTCAGCATTTCATCCAGGGTTCCTGATTCTTCGCCAATTCCGACCATCTGGACCAGGAGCGGCGAGAACACACTTTGTCGGGCGAGCGCCCGTGAGAGGTTGTCACCCTGGTTGACTTTCTGGCACAACGCCTGGCTGGCCTGCTGGTACAGGCGATTGCCGGTCGCGTTGCCCGCCGGCGTCAGCGACTCTAACAACGGAATGCCGGCACCGTAGAGACTGGCCAGGGTTCGGCTCCAACGCGCCAACGCGGCGCGACTGAACAGTGAGCCCAGGATCGGTAGCGTCAACAGCCAACGATCAGTAGTCTCCTGCCAGGGTATATTCTTGCGCCACTGATGAATGAGGCCGGCGGCCATGGCCGAACACCCCAACGCCAGGATGGGGCCATAATCGCGGAGCGCCGCTGACCCATTGATGATGACGCGTGTCGGCAGCGGCAAGGCCGCACCGAAACTGCTGAACGTGTTCTCGAAAGCCGGCACCACGTACACCAGCATCAGTATGGTCACGATCGCTGCCACCGATAGGATGGCGATGGGGTAGGTGAGTGCGCTGCGTAATTTGCTGTGGATCGCCAGCATTTTTTCCTGATAATCGGCGATGCGTGCAAGCATCACATCGAGCAGACCGGATTGTTCGCCGGCGGCGACCAGCGTGCAGGTGAGTTCGTCGAAATTGGCAGGGTGGCGTGTCAGGGCTGTGGCCAATGAAGCGCCGGTTTGCAGATCCGTGCGGATCTGCAACAGGATCTGGGTCGCCTCCGGCCGTTCCTGACTGCGGGCGATGATATCGAAAGCCGACAGGATCGGTACCCCAGAGCGGATGAGGGTGGCGAGCTGCCGGAGAAGAAAGGCCACGGTCTTGGCGGGCAGGCGTGTTGCGTGGCGCCGACTCCGATCGACCCGTGTGGGTGTAATCCCCTGTTGGCGGAGCGCCATGCGGGCGCGAACCTCGCTGGGTGCCACTAACTCACCGGACAACGTGGCACCATCCGTGCCGATGCCCGACCATTTGAATCGCACCGCTTTTAGTGACGCACGCTTATCCGCCATCCCATCACCAGGGGTCGGTCGCTGCAAGCACTTCGTCGAGCGATGTGTCGCCCGCCATGACTTTTGCCAGGCCAGCCTGGCGCAGATCCATCAGGCCTTCTAACCTCGCTTGTGTCGCCATATCCAGCGTACTGCCATTGGCCAGAATGATGCGTTGCATGGCCTGGCTGACAGGAAGCACCTCGAAAAGCCCCAATCGACCTTTGTAGCCGGTGTGCCCACATTTTTTGCAGCCGACCGGGCGATAGAGTTGCCACTGGTTGTTGCTGTACTCTTGAAGTGCGTCATCGCTAAAGCCGGCGGCACGGAGTGCGGCATTCTCGATGGCGTTTTCGTTAGCTTTGCAGTCACACAGCCGGCGAACCAGACGCTGCGCAACGATCAGTAGCACGCTGCCCGCGACATTAAATGCGGGTAGCCCCAGCTGACGTAAACGTTCCAGGCTGGCAGGCGCAGAACGCGTATGCAGTGTCGAGAGCAGAAGGTGGCCGGTCTGTGCCGCTTTGACGGCGGTATCGGCGGTTTCGAAATCGCGGATTTCGCCAATCATCAGGATGTCAGGATCTTGCCGCATAAATGCACGCAACGCGACCGCGAACGTCAAACCGGTACGTTCGTCGATGTTCACCTGATTGATGCCCGTCACGGGAATCTCCACCGGATCTTCGGCGGTTGAAATATTCACACCCGGTTGGTTGAGCTCATTCAGACAGGCATAGAGCGAGACTGTCTTGCCCGAACCCGTCGGTCCTGTTACGAGAATCATGCCACTAGGCTGACGAATGGCTTGAAGCAGGTGGGCGCGTTGGGCATCGCTCATGCCCAGCTGGTCGATGCTGAGTCGTGCATTCTGCCGATCCAGGATGCGCAGCACGATCTTTTCACCATAGAGGGTGGGCATGGTGCTGATCCGAAAATCGACTGGTTTACCCTGATCCGTATCGATCCGCATCTGGCCATCCTGTGGCAGCCGTTTCTCGGCAATGTTCAGTCGTGATAGCACCTTTAAGCGCGATGCCAGCATGTCGCGGATTTCGGGTGGTGGCGTTTCTACTGCCTGAAGGAGGCCGTCGATGCGAAACCGAATCCGGTAGTTGGCTTCAAAGGGTTCAAAGTGCACATCCGAGGCATCACGTTCGACCGCTTCAGAGAGAATCTGTTGTAAAAACTTCACCGCAGGTGCGTCGTCGACGCTCGCGGTATCAACGGTGGGTGTTGGTTTGGCAGCAGCGCTGGTGGCTCCGGCGCTGGGTAAACTCTTCAGCCGTTCAACGGTGGCTGCGAGAAGTTGGCAATCCGCCACCATCGGTTCAATACCGAGGCCAGATTGAAACCTTGCAAGATTAATCAATGCATCATCTGTTGGATCCACCATGGCCAACAGCAGTTGCTGACCATTCTGGGCAACCGGTAGATAGCGTGGATCCTGATACAGGGTTGGCGATAAACCATGGATCGGTTGTGTTGTTTGCAGCTGAAAAGCATCACAGCGGCTAAAGCCGAAGGTCTGGGCAATGAAATTGGCAACCTCGTCGCTACCCATGAAGCCGCCCTGTATCAGCTCAAAAGGCAGGCTGGTGTTTTTCTGGGCGCATCGTGATTGGCAACGCGCCATCTCGCCGGCTGAAATCCGCCCGCTATCGATCAACGCGCGGGCGAGAGCACTCATAGGCTACGGTCGAGCAATACTTCCAGGACAAACCGGCTGCCCACGTAGGCGAGGAGCAACGAAACGAACCCGGCTATGGTCCAGCCTGTGGCTTTGCGACCGCGCCACCCGCGTAAGTGGCGGCCAAGCAGAAGGCCGCCAAAGATGAGCCACGACAGGAAGGCAAAGATGGTCTTGTGATCACCGCGAATCCACTGGCCGTAAAACTGTTCTGATACCAGCAGGCCGGTTGCGAGCGACGCGGTTAAGAGGAGAAATGCGATCGCCAGCATCCGGAATAGCAGATTTTCCATGCGCAGTAGCGGTGGAAAACGGCGCTCGGCAGTCAGACGCTGCGGGTGGTGCAGGTCACGCTCGGCAACCCACAGCAGGCATGCCTGCAGCGTGGCTAGCAGAAAGACGCCGTAGGCCAGCATCGCCAGAATAAAGTGCACACGGAATAACAGCGAATCAATGTGCACCAACGGGTGGTCGACCGGAAAGATCAGCGGAAGCAGCACGCCGGCGGTCGTTGTTGGCAGAATCAGTCCTAGTAAACCGCGTTGGCGGTAGGCGAGACTTTCGAAGCCATGGAGTACCACGGCTAGCCAGAGAATGACCGAGATCGCCAGCGCGAACGAGAAGCGGACGGTGCCGCCGCCAAACATATCGAAATAGAGGCCACCGGCATGGGTTGCCAGGGCAAAGCCAAGCAAGGCCGGAGCAACGCCGGCGGTCGGCGTGGTGTCTTGCTTTCTACCGGCGCCCAGCGTGGCCTGTGCCAGACGTGCGCCCGATTGGGTGGCGACCTGGCGCAGCACCTGCCAGCTCAGAAAACCATAGGCGATGGCCGAAGCCACAGTGAGTAGGCTGGCCAGAGATACGGGAAATAGAAAAGGAAGGGATACAATCGGGGACATAGCCCCATTTATAACACGGCGGCTGGACGAATATTCAAGGCGAATCTCTAGACCCATGCTTGAAAACCTGACCCAACGGCTCAGCCGAGTAATGAAAACCATGCGCGGCGAAGCCCGCATGACCGAGGCCAATATTGGCGATGCACTACGCGAAGTCCGCATGGCATTGCTCGAAGCGGATGTGGCCTTGCCCGTCGTGAAAGATTTTGTCGCCCAGGTCAAGGAAAAGGCGTTGGGTGAAGCGGTGATCGGATCACTGACGCCCGGACAGGCTTTTGTTGGGGTTGTGCATGAGCAGCTCAAGCAGTTGATGGGCGAGGCGCAGGTGCCGCTGGCGTTGAACCAGCAACCGCCAGCGATTATTTTGATGGCAGGTCTGCAGGGAGCGGGTAAAACGACCACTGTCGGCAAGTTGGCGCGCTGGCTCAAACAGCATCATAAAAAGAAGGTCATGGTCGTGTCCTGCGACATCTATCGTCCGGCGGCGATCGAACAGCTCAAGCATGTGGCGGGTCAGGTTGGCGCCGAATTCTTCCCGTCGTCACCGGATCAGAAGCCGGCAGACATCGCAGCGGCGGCCGTGGATTGGGCGCGCAAGCACCACGCAGAGGTGCTGATCGTCGATACCGCCGGTCGTCTGGCGATTGATCAGGCCATGATGGATGAGATCAAGGCGTTGCACGCGCAGCTCAATCCGATTGAAACGCTTTTCGTCGTCGACGCCATGCTGGGGCAAGATGCGGTGAACACCGCCAAGGCTTTTAATGAGACCTTGCCGCTCACTGGCGTTGTACTGACCAAGCTGGATGGCGATGCCCGGGGTGGTGCGGCATTGTCCGTGCGGGCGGTGACCGGCAAGCCGATCAAATTTGTTGGTGTCGCCGAAAAACTTGATGGCCTGGAGCCGTTCTATCCGGATCGGATGGCCTCGCGCATCCTCGGCATGGGGGACATTCTGTCGCTGGTCGAAGCGGCGTCGCAGCAGGTCGATATGGACCAGGCCGCGGCGATGGCGCAGAAGATCAAATCCGGCAAGGGGTTCGATCTCAATGACTTCCGGTCCCAGGTGGCGCAAATGCGTCAGATGGGGGGCATGTCAGCGCTGGTCGACAAGTTGCCGGCCAAGTTTGCCGAAGCGGCCGCCAAAATGCCTACGGGCAGCGATGACAAAATGGCGCGCCAGATTCAGGGCATTATCGACAGCATGACGCCAGCCGAGCGGAGCAATCCCGAACTGATCAAGGCCAGTCGCAAACGGCGTATTGCCGCCGGTGCCGGTGTTCAGGTGCAAGACGTGAATCGGATTCTGAATCAGTTCGAGCAGACGCAGAAAATGATGAAGCAGTTCGGCAGCATGTTCAAAGGCAAGGGTGGCATGATGAAGGCAATGCGGGGCGCCAAGGCGATGTTCGGCGGCAAACTCCCTTTTTAACCGACTGCGCTGCGCCGAGCCGTTTATTGCACCAGTGCCTTGCGCAAGTAGTCCACCACGCCAGCGCGGTCGATCATGGTCGCTTCGGCATCGCGACGCCCTTTGACCTCGATCTGACCAGCGGCCAGACCTTTCTCGCCAACAACCAGGCGCTGCGGAATGCCGATGAGTTCCATATCGGCGAACATCACCCCGGGCCGTTCGTTCCGATCATCGAGCAACACATCAAAGCCTGCGGCTAGGAGTTCTTCGTAGAGTTCGCTGGCGGCCTGCTGAATCGCCGGCGACTTGTGATACCCCATCGGCACGATGGCCACCGTGAACGGCGCAATCGCAGCTGGGAAGGCGATCCCCCTGTCGTCATGATTTTGCTCAATGGCCGAACCGACGATCCGGGTGACGCCAATACCGTAGCAACCCATTTCCATAACCTCGGTCTTGCCCTGCTCATTGAGAAACGTGCAGCCCAGGGCTTCGGCATATTTGGTCCTTAGCTGGAAGATATGGCCGACTTCGATGCCGCGCACGATCTCCAGAACGCCCTTGCTATCCGGCGACGGATCGCCGGCGACTACATTGCGGAGATCGGCAACTTCCGGCTCGGGGAGATCGCGACCGAAGTTCACGCCGGTCAGGTGCATGTCATATTCGTTGGCGCCACAAGCAAAATCCGCCATGACAGTAACCGATCGATCCGCGATGACGCGGATCCCCGGTTTGATACCCACCGGGCCAATAAAACCGGGGATGCAACCCAACGCTTCTTTGACTTCATCTTCACGGGCGAAGCGGAAGGCACCGATGCCGCTGATCTTGCCGGCCTTGATCTCGTTCAGTGCGTGATCGCCCCGCAGGAGCAGGAGCACCAGCCCGGCATTGCCGCCCTCGGGTAACTCCGGCACGATGGCCAGTGTTTTGACAAGGCCGGACAACGGGATATTCAGCGCTTGAGCCACGTCTTCGCAGCGAGATTTTTTGGGTGTGGCAACCTTCGTCAGCGTGGCACCCGCAGCCGGGCGCGGGGTGGACGGCGCCAGTGCTTCGGCCAGCTCCACGTTGGCGGCAAAGTCGGAGGTGGGGCAGAACGCGATATCGTCTTCACCCGAATCGGCGAGCACATGAAATTCGTGCGAGCCCGTGCCCCCGATCGAACCGGTATCGGCCGCCACGGCGCGGAAGCGCAGCCCCAGACGCGTGAAGATGCGGCTATAGGTGTCGTACATGACGCGGTATTCGCGCTGCAGATCTTCAAAGCTGGTGTGGAAGGAGTAGCCATCCTTCATCAGAAATTCGCGACCACGCATCACGCCGAAACGCGGGCGGATCTCGTCGCGGAACTTGGTCTGGATCTGGTACAGGTGAATCGGCAGCTGGCGGTAGCTCTTGATTTCCTTGCGGACAAAATCCGTGACCACTTCTTCGTGCGTCGGACCGATGACGAAGTCGCGCTGGTGGCGATCCTTGAAGCGCAGCAGTTCCGGGCCGTATTGTTCGCCACGTCCGGATTCCTGCCACAGTTCAAAGGGTTGCACGGCCGGCATCAGCATTTCCAGAGCGCCGGCGCGGTTCATTTCGTCGCGCACAATGGCCTCAACCTTACGTAGCGTGCGCAGCCCCGTCGGCGTCCAGGTGTAGACCCCGGAAGCTAGACGGCGGATCAGTCCTGCGCGAAGCATCAGCTTCTGGCTAATGACTTCGGCATCGGCCGGGGCTTCTTTGAGGGTAGTGATCAGGAATTGGGAGGAGCGCATAACGAAGAACCTAGGGGCAATGTGGCGCCACAGGCAGCCGGTTGACCGCAGAAATGGGCGAAAAACGGCATTCTAGCGGAAGCCGGCTTTCGTCTGTGGGGCGGATGTGCCAGAATCAAGGCAATTTCAAATGAACGCAGGTGATTTATGCTAGATCGTGAAGGCTATCGGCCCAACGTCGGCATCATTCTCTGCAATGCACGGAATCAGGTCTTCTGGGGTAAACGCGTTCGGGAACACGCCTGGCAGTTTCCACAGGGGGGTATCAAGCGTGGCGAGTCGCCGGAAGATGCCATGTTTCGTGAGTTGCAGGAAGAGGTGGGTCTTGCGCCCGAGCACGTGATTATTCTTGGCCGTACCAAAGAGTGGTTGCGCTATGAAGTGCCGGAGCAATGGATTCGCCGGGAATGGCGCGGTAACTACAAGGGTCAGAAACAGATTTGGTATCTCCTTCGGTTGACGGGTGGCGATCATCACGTGCAACTCCGGGCGACCTCGCACCCGGAGTTTGACGCCTGGCGCTGGAGCCAGTACTGGGTGCCGCTGGAAACGGTTGTTGAGTTCAAGCGGGAGGTCTATAAGTTGGCACTGGCTGAGCTGGAACCGTTTTTGAATGCCGACCGACTGCGTCACCCGGCGCTTGGCCGCCGCGGGCGTCGTGCGCCTACCGCAAAGAGCGCGCCAGCGCATAATGGGCATGCCCCATCGGCACCGGTGACGGCAGCTACGGGCGTGGAGGAAAGTTCATGATGCGGCGTTTGGTATTGTTGGCAGCCGCATGCGTGGCGAGCCATGCATCGGCAGCAATTGATTGTGACACCCGGAGATACGCCGAGTGCTACGACTATCAGGAATCCGAAGATGACAAAAAAGTCTGGCAGGAAGAGAAGTACAAACTGCCTGCGGCACCGGATATGGATGCATTGATTCCCTTCGAGGTCAATGTGTCGAATGCCAACCGATTCTCTGTCGACCCGGCCAGTGTGTCGGTCGGGAATGATGGTGTGGTGCGGTTTACGGTTGTCATTGAGGCCTCTGGCGGTGGGCGTACCGTCAACTATGAAGGTTTACGTTGTAAAACTCGTGAGCGCCGTCTCTATGCCTTTGGGCAAAAAGATGGATCCTGGATCGAGAGTCAAGGGTCGTCCTGGATTCTCATGCAGAAGCAGCAGCACAAGATGCATAACGCCTATCCGGCCATTTTGGCCTATGAGTATTTCTGTCTGGATATGGAGCCGCCACCCAGTGCCGAAGTTGCAGTTGAGCGCTTAAGGGCTGGGCCAGCCGCCACATCATTAAGGTAAGGCCATGAACGTAGATACGCTCATCATTGAAGCCGACAAGGTGCTGCGCACCTTATTTGCGACGCGGCGTAGTCTGCGGCCGCATCCGGATCAGGATTTGCCAGAGGCCGACTTGTCGAGCGATGAGCGCCGTCATGTCGCGGGCCTGATGCGCGTCAATCACAGCGGTGAGGTCTGCGCGCAGGCCTTGTATCAGGGTCAGGCGCTAACTTCGCGTGATCCGGCCGTGCGCGAGGCCTTGCGTGACGCCGCGCATGAAGAGACCGAACACCTGGCTTGGACCGAGCAACGTTTACGCGAGCTAGGCAGTCATACCAGCTGGCTGAATCCGCTCTGGTATATGGGCTCGTTGAGTCTGGGCGTTATCGCCGGCAAGTTGGGTGACCGCTGGAATCTGGGCTTTCTGGCAGAAACCGAAAAGCAGGTGACGGCACATTTGGAAAGCCATCTGGATCGCTTGCCGGCGTCCGATAAAAAAAGCGCAGCAATCATCCGGCAGATGGCGATCGATGAAACGTCGCATGCGCATACCGCCGAAGCGCTGGGTGCGGCGCAGTTTCCGCCGTTACTCAAACGTCTGATGCAACAGACCTCCAAGCTGATGACCAGCCTGTCTTACCGCATCTGACATAGAGCGTTTAGGCGCTGGCCGTGCCAGGCGCATTCTGGTCGCGCAGTTCCAGATCCCATGTGATCTCGGCGGTTGCACCGAGCATAGCGGTCGCCGAACAGTATTTGTCCTTCGAGAGGGTCACCGCGCGTTCTACCGCTTCTGGCTTGAGTCCGTTGCCGGTAACAACAAAGTGCAGGTGCAGCTTGGTAAAGACCTTCGGGTCAGTGTCGGCGCGCTCGGCTTTAAGTTGCACCTCGCAGCCAGTCACCGGGTGACGCCCCCGCTTCAGAATCATCACGACATCAAAGGCCGTGCAGCCACCAGCGCCTGCCAGCATCATTTCCATGGGGCGGGGGGCCAGGTTGCGCCCACCGGCATCGGGTGGTCCATCCATCGTCACCATATGGCCGCTGCCGGTTTCGGCAATAAAGGTCATGTGTTCGGTCCAAACGACGCGGCATTCCATGGTTTTGAGGCTCCAGTTGGGATCAATGATGTAGGAAACCCGATTGTACGGCCAAATGATGCGGTGCGAGGAGGTTGCCGTGCCCTGTACTGGGCGCGTTAGCGAACCATGGGTGCTGCGGCGCACAACAATTAAGGCAAATTATGGAATACGCATCCTGTGCGAAAAAAACAGCACTTCCTTAAGCTGTTGTTAATCATCATGAACTTCTATGAATGCCCGTTGGGCGCGGTTTTGAATGCGGCGCAAAAATATTTTATTGCGACACAGCAAATTCCCTTGCTTTTTTGGCTTGTGGGCTATACATTGACGATGTAAGCCGGGTGTAAGCTTTAAGGCCGCCCGCAAGATTGTCTCCTCCACCCTCCTCCTTTGGTGTGGATTTGCGCGGAACCACTTGTGTGGCTCCGCGCTTTTTTTTGGCGAAGCGCGGTCAGCCAAGGCTGGGAGCCGGTTCGGCAAGTTGTCTGGGAGCTTGACGAGGGGATTCGACTATTGTTAGAATTCTCGTTTTCCCAAATTCCGCGCCATGGTTGGCGCCACGGAAGTGCAATGATGAAAACCTTTTCCGCCAAGCCGCATGAAGTCCAGCGCGACTGGTTCGTCCTGGACGCTACGGACAAAGTCCTGGGTCGCGTTGCCAGCGAAGTCGCACGTCGTCTGCGCGGCAAGCATAAGCCTGAATATACCCCGCACGTTGACACGGGCGACTTTATCGTCGTCGTTAACGTCGAAAAGCTGCGTGTCACGGGTAACAAGGCTGAAGACAAGAAATATTTCCGCCACTCGGGCTACCCGGGCGGGATCACTGAAACGACGTTCGGCAAGATGCAACAGCGTTTCCCGGAGCGCGCTCTGGAAAAAGCCGTTAAGGGCATGCTGCCGAAGGGTCCGCTGGGCTACGCCATGATCAAGAAGCTCAAGTGCTACGCTGGTGCGACCCATCCGCATACCGCCCAGCAACCGAAATCGCTGGACATCTAAGAGGTCTTTATGGCAGAACAACAATACTACGGCACCGGTCGTCGCAAAAGCGCGGTCGCTCGTGTCTATCTGAAGCGCGGCAAAGGCAACATCGTTGTCAACGGCAAGCCGGTCGATATTTTCTTCTCGCGTGAAACGGGTCGCATGGTCGTCCGTCAGCCGCTGGAGCTGGTCGAGCACGTCAACACATTCGACATCAACGTCAACGTGGTTGGCGGTGGTGAGTCGGGTCAAGCCGGTGCTGTTCGTCACGGAATCACCCGTGCTCTGATTCAGTACGATGCCGAACTGAAGTCGGCATTGTCAAAGGCCGGTTTCGTGACCCGCGATGCGCGTGAGGTCGAACGTAAGAAGGTCGGTCTACACAGCGCCCGTCGCCGTAAGCAGTTCTCGAAGCGTTAATGTTTCGAACCATCTGGGCCTAGCCCGGATGTATGGCCAGTTAGCTCAGTTGGTAGAGCAGCGGATTGAAAATCCGCGTGTCCTTGGTTCGATTCCGAGACTGGCCACCAGTAACACAATGCAAAACGCCGTGTTTAATCGCACGGCGTTTTGTTTTATGTGCGCGCAAACGTGCAACAACACTACAACAACGCTGTTTTAACTTTGCATTGACGTTGTTTTACTTTGCACGGTCTGTGTGATGAAGCACGAAACCTTGCAACTATTGCAGTTCGCACCGCACACAGCACACACAATACGCCAACGTCTTGCACAACTTGCAACGGCAACGCCACCGTGCATTTATTTGCGCGATGGTGAAGTTGTTGTGTATCTGCGTGATGACAGTCCGTATTACCAGTGCAGATACAAACTTGCCGACGGTAGTTGGCACCGAGCATCAACACGTAAAGCAAGCATTGAATATGCAGTTGGTGTTGCCTGCGAACTTTACGACGAAGCACGTTTTCGCCAACGCTTGGGTTTAGCACACAGAACACACAGCATTGCACAAATTGCGGCAGAAACCGTCGCAGAACTACGGCGTGACATTGACTTGGGACGTGGCAAAGTAATCTACAAAGACTACATTGCCTGCATAGAACGCTACATTGCACCGTATTTTGCGGAACGACAGTTAGAACAACTGACAAGTGCAGACATTGCCGAGTTTGAACTGTGGCGCAATCGGCAGATGCGTAAGCAACCCACGCACAGCACATTAAACACATTCACCAGTGCGTGGAACAAGATATGTGCAACAGCAGTTGCACGTGGCTGGATTAGCGAACGTGTGCCCGTGCCCAAACTATCGACAATGGGTGCTAAAAGTATCCCGCGTCCTGCATTTACACGCGACGAAATCAACTACTTGCTGAAGTTTATGGAAACTTGGATTGTTGGTGGGCGCACAGTTGCGACACGAGAAATCAAACCCTTGTTGCGTGATTACGTTGAAATGTTGCTTTACACGGGTATGCGACACGGCACAGAAGCAATGGGTATATGCTGGAACAATATTGAGTGGCACACGCACAAAGGCGTGCGTTACTTGCGTATTTGGGTAAGCGGAAAGACTGGCGGTCGGTGGTTGATTGCTAAACACGCGGCAGTAGATGTGCTGAAACGTCTACACAGCAGACATAAAACTTTGTCGCACATCAACTTTGAGGACTTGCTAAAGTCAAAAAATAAGAATAATGTGTTTACATACAGCAACGGAACGCAGCCGCACGACTTACGTGGCACGTTCAGATTGCTAATGAAAGACAGTGGTTTGTTGAAGGATAGCGAAGGGCAGAACCGTACTTTGTATAGCCTGCGTCACACCTATGCAACGTTGGAACTGCTGGAACACGGGACGGACATACACACGTTGGCGAAACAAATGGGGAATTCAGCGGCAATGATTGAGCGACACTACAGTAAATTGACGCCGACTATGGCTGCAGAAAGATTGGCTTGAATTTCTAACGAGATTAATTTAATGCTGGATATTGAGAAAAGGCTGGTTGCTGTAGCAAGTATAAGTTTTATGCTTGTGGCTTCTTGCGCTTTATTGTTTGATCGTTTGATTATTGCATATGCAATATCTCTGATGTATGCGGTTGTAAGATGGAAGTTTGCGGAAAACGGTGAAATGCTCGTTTCGAATTCGTTCGCAAAGTGGGCGCTGAGGTGTTTTGTTGCGATTTGCTGTGTGTTATTTGCAGCAGGGGGTAGTGCATTCGGTGAAGGCTTTAGAAAGTATGAGTTGGTGCCAGGCATAATGGCATTTGTTGGTTTTGCGTTCGCATATGATATTGGCAGGTTCTTTGGGAAAGTAAACGTAAAAGGCGCGCTATGACGCTGGAACTGTTGGAACACGGTACGGATATACATACGTTGGCAAAGCAAATGGGGAACTCGGCGGCAATGATTGAACGTCACTACAGTAAGTTGACACCAACAATGGCTGCTGAACGATTGGCTTGAATTATTAAAGAGTGAGTTATGATCTACAACATTAAAAAGAAGACTGTTCTTGAATTTATAGTTGCCTGTTTATTGGCTCCTTTTCTTTTTGCATTGCCAATCTTGTTTATGTTCAAGTCTTCTAAGAAAGTAGATCAGCGTGTCGCAATTCCCCCTCAACGTTTGGGCTGGGCAAAGTTGTGGATGTTTTCGACGAACGGTTTGTGGTGGTTTTACCTGAGATATTTAGCAGATCAGTGCCCGAATTGTCACTGTGTTTGGTATAAGGAACTTGTAAGCTCTGATGTTGTTGACGTCAATCAGGAAAGCTACACTTATAAGGATACGGTACAGACTAAACATTATGCTGGATCTATTAAGGGGGGGCGCCTATCGCAGTTTCAGAAACAAAAGTTGATAAAGTAGGTGTCAAAACAATTACGACGTCAGAAAATACATACAGATGCATTAACTGTGGGTATGTTCACAGCAAGATTGAAACTTCGCAGGATTTAGCAAGCTCATTCAAGCAATTCAAGGTTTGATGGGATCTTTAGAGTTTACTTAGAGTCCCCAGAGTCGTGTAGCACTTTTTCTAAAAAAGGTAATATTAATTTATCTTGGTGCAGGCCGCTGCCATTCAATAAGATGTCATGTTGGCAACGAATTGGTTCATCGTGATCTAAGGGCGTTGCTAAGCGATGGACGGCAGGCAGGAATGACTGAAAGTCACGCACAAGCAGCAAAAGTTCAAGCATAATAAATGCACGAAATTTAACTAATTGTGCGTATATGGCTACATTGGAGGAAATCCGCAAACGCATCCAGCAAGCACATCAAGATCGAAGTGCTGATGCCCTTTCTCAGCTAACACTGTAGTCTCCCCCTGAAGTAAGACACGAATGAGTGGAATTTTCTGTTGGTAATGGCAAGATGACTAACAGGAGGTTGCGATGCGCAAATCAAAGTTCAGCGAGAGCCAGATCGTGGGGATTCTCAAAGAGGCCGATAGCGGTATCCCAGTTGCCGAGGTGCTCAGGAACCACGGCATTAGTGCCGCCACCTTTTACAAGTGGCGATCCAAATATGGTGGTCTGGAAGCTTCTGAGCTCAAACGGATCAAAGAGCTGGAACAGCAGCTGGCCGAGTTCAAGACCATCGTGGCGGATCTCACCCTCGAGAACAAAGGCATGCGAGGGCTCCTTGCAAAAAAGCTCTGACGCCCGTCAAGAAACGGGCGGCTGTGGATTATCTGGTTCACGAAGAACTACTCACCGTGAAACAAGCCTGTTCCTGCGTAGCCATGTCTCGGGCTTCCTATTACCGGAAACCGATCGACCAAGCCATCAAGGATGCACCTGTCATTGATGCGCTCAATACCATCATTGCCAAGCACGGCCGTTGGGGCTTTGGGCTTTGTTTCGACCGGCTCAGAAACCAGGGATATCCCTGGAACCACAAGAAAGTCTGGCGGGTCTACAAGGACATGAAGCTCAACATGCCAAGGCGCACCAAGAAGCGGCTACCCAAGTTGCCCAGGCAGCCATTGATCGCCCCGACCGAACGCAACCATATCTGGTCACTCGACTTCATGCATGACGCCCTGTATCGAGGCAAAGCCTTCCGAACGCTCAATGTCATCGATGAGTCCAACCGTGAGGCCTTGACCATCGAGATCGACTTCAGCCTACCGGCTGCCCGGGTCATTCGAGTGCTGGAGCAGCTCGAAGAGATCCATGGGTTACCCGAAGCCATTCGCCTGGATAACGGACCTGAACTACGGGCCACCGTCTTTACCGAATGGTGTGAATCCAAAGGCATCGAACTGAAATACATTCAGCCGGGCAAACCCCAGCAGAATGCCTTCATTGAACGGTTTAACCGAACCTATCGGCATGAAGTCCTCAATGCCTATTTGTTCGATGATCTGGAGCAGGCTCGGGAAATCACCGAGGCCTGGATCAGGTCATATAACGAAGAACGCCCACATCGGGCTCTTGGGAAGCTGCCGCCCAAATCCTTCCGGCAGCAAGCAGAAAATTCTCTTTTACCCGTGTCTCATTGACAGGGGAGACTACA
>JBDLTT010000019.1:0-18401 GCA_039805725.1 Pseudomonadota bacterium
TCTTCAGCAGTTCGACCAGGTCAGCGGTCTGCTGGGCATTGAGCGGCAGCGGGGGGATCCCCAGGGCGGCACGCTCGGCGACATGGCTCCGATAGGCTTCTAGCACGGCGATTTCCTTTCAAAAGACAGAGGAGCGGCAGACGCGGAACATCTGCCAAAAAGAATACGGCGTAAGCCTGATTTGTAACACAAGGCGAATCCAGAAGCGAGGGGGAATCGACACAAAAACGTGCAGAAATTGCAAACTCTTGTGAAAGAGTTGAGAAAGGGGTCGACATCTACAGCCCGCGCCATGGCAGTGATGCTGCAGAACAGCATGGCCACCTGTTGGGGCCTCGCTTTGGCTTTGGCGTACAACCTTATGAATATCTTAAGAAATTCGATCCGAGACCCCAGCTCAAAAAGGCTTGCCCCGGGGCACCATTTTGGGTTAAAGTGGTCGGATGCATAAGGTTAACTCCCCCAGCAAAACGGGTAAAAAGCTTCTGGTGCAGGCGCTGGCCGCACTCACCATCGCCGGAACGCTCACCCCCTTCTCCAGCGCGGTACGCGCAGACGAAGCCGACAAGCCGGGTCTGTTCCAGCGTTACTCCGTCAATATCCAGGATCTGATCATCAAGGGTCTGGAATTCGTCGGCGTACCATACCGTCGTGGCGGCAACACCGTTGAGTCCGGTTTGGACTGCAGCGGTTTCACGCGTCTGGTCTTCCTGGACTCCAACGGCATCGACCTGCCCCGTACGGCGGCCGAACAGGCCAATGTCGGCACCAAGGTCAGCGCCGATGAATTGAAGCCGGGTGATCTGGTGTTTTTCAACACCATGCGTCGCGCCTATTCGCACGTGGGGATCTACCTGGGCAATGACCAGTTCGTGCATGCGCCGAAGCCAGGCGCAGAGATTCGCGTCGAAAACATGCATCAGGCCTACTGGGTCGGTAAATTCAATGGTGCGCGTCGCCTCGATGGCGTGACCGCCGCACCGAGCAAGGCGCTGTCCTTCTGATTCGAGATCGTTCCCCGAAAAACGCCGCACCTTGCGGCGTTTTTTGTTTAAGCTAACGCTATGTCGCACATGAACGATGCCGCGCTCCCCGATTCGCTGTTGCATTTCTATACAACGGCAGGGTATCCGTGCAGTTATCTGGCGGATCGCCAGGCACGGTCGCAGGTTGCGATACCACCGGATCATATTGATGCCTCTGTCTACGGCATGCTTGTCCATCGCGGCTTCCGTCGTAGTGGACAGTTTACCTATCGCCCGCACTGTGACGGCTGTCAGCGCTGCGTGCCGGTACGTGTACGTGCCCTGGAATTTGCACCGGATCGTACCCAACGCAAAATCCTGAATCGGCTGAACGCGCCCGGGCTCATGCAGGTCACGGAACGGCCGCTTACCTTTGACCCGGAACACTATGCGCTTTACCAGGCCTACCAGAGGGCGCGTCATCGAAACGGCGGCATGGATGAGGATGACCCGGAGCAATATCGCGAGTTTCTGCTCAATAGCGGCGTCGATACGCGCCTGGTCGAATTTCGCATGGGGGCGCGCGTCGTCATGGTCAGCGTGCTCGATGTGCTGCCCGATGGTTTGTCGGCGGTGTATACATTCTTCGACCCGAACCATGCCAAGGCCAGCTACGGCACTTATGCGATTCTCTGGCAGATCATTCAGTGCCAGTACAACAACTTGCCCTATCTCTACCTAGGTTACTGGATCGCCGAAAGCAATAAGATGGCCTACAAGTCGCGCTACCAGCCCATGGACATGCTCGATGACGGCCACTGGATTAGAATGCCGGGCTTGCCCGAGCACGGTCGGGCACCCTGAATCACGAGAGTCATCCTGAACGCCACGGCCATCATGAATCTTTATTCGCTGCTCCGCCCCCTGCTCTTCTGTCTGTCGCCCGAAACAGCGCATAACCTCAGCCTGAATGGCCTGGATCACGCGGCAAAAATGGGGCTGATTCGTCAAACCTTGCCGGCCGATCCGGTCACCGTGATGGGCATCCAGTTTCCCAACCGTGTCGGGCTCGCCGCTGGCCTCGATAAAGATGGGGCGCACATCGACGGCTTGGCGGCGCTGGGTTTTGGTTTTATCGAAATCGGCACAGTGACCCCCAAAGCACAACCGGGCAACCCCCAACCGCGCCTGTTTCGTCTACCAACGCACGATGCGCTGATCAACCGCTTTGGTTTCAACAATCTGGGGGTCGACAATCTCGTGGCTCATGTTCGAGCCAGCCAGTTCGTCAAGAATGGTGGGATTATCGGTATCAACATCGGCAAGAACGCCAGCACGCCAATCGAACGGGCGAACGACGACTATCTCGTCGCACTCGACGCTGCTTACGGACACGCACACTACGTGACGATCAACATCTCGAGTCCGAACACGCACAACCTGCGATCCTTACAACAGGATGATGCCCTGGAGGCCCTGCTTGCGGGGCTTAAAGATCGCCAACAGCGGCTGTCTGATCAACACGGCAAGTACGTGCCTCTGGCGCTCAAGATCGCGCCGGATCTGGACGCCTTGCAGATCGACGCCATCGCCTCGGCCGTCCGTCGTCACCGCTTCGATGCCGTAATTGCCACCAACACCACCCTCGAACGCGCTGCCGTGATGGATGACCCGCATGCCGGCGAAACCGGTGGCTTATCGGGTAAACCCGTGCTTGAAAAATCCACCGCCATCCTCGCGGCACTTCACAAGAAACTGGCTGGCGAAATCCCGCTGATCGGCGTGGGCGGTATCTGTTCGGGAGAAGACGCCGTGGCCAAACGTACAGCCGGCGCCGAACTGGTGCAGCTTTACACCGGTCTCATCTACCGGGGTCCGGCACTCGTTCGCGAAACAGGGGAAGCGCTGGCACGCCACACCCGTCAGAGCCACCGCCCAAGCCTCTGATTTCGCGGTGTATGCCCATAAACCGTAGTCGCTCTACGGTTTCTGACTTAGAAAAGCATAAGCTTATGGCAAAAGCGTGTTGCGCCACACCATCACGCGGCGGATAATGCGCCCTATTTCCACGAAAAGCATCTGAGAAGGTGCTCAAACGTCTGAATTTAAGCTTCCTACATGGCCGAGTATCTTTTTGTCCTCATTGGCGCTGTTCTGGTCAACAACGTCGTGCTGGTCCGAATTCTCGGACTGTGCCCCTTTATGGGAGTCTCGAAAAAGCTCAGTACGGCCTATGGTATGGGTGCCGCCACGACCTTCGTACTCACATTGGGTACCGGTGCGAGCTACATCATTGACCACTTCCTACTCATGCCCTTCGGGCTGGAATATCTTCGAACGATTTCGTTTATTGTCACCATCGCTGCGCTGGTTCAATTAACCGAACTGGTGATTCAAAAGACCAGCCCGATCCTGCACCAGGTGCTTGGCATCTATCTCCCGCTGATTACCACCAACTGCGCCGTCCTCGGGGTTCCGCTCATCAACGTCAGCCAAAACAATGGCTTTATCGCCTCTCTGGTGTTTGGTGCGGGTAGTTCGCTGGGTTTCTCATTCGCACTGATTCTGTTCGCAGGTATTCGTGAGCGTGTCGATGGCGCCGATGTTCCGCAATATTTCCGTGGCGTATCCATCGCCATGATCACAGCGGGACTCATGAGCTTGGCGTTCATGGGTTTCGCAGGACTGGATCGTTACTAAGCCATGGACGGGATCCTCTACGCGATCGCGATCATGGCGTTGGGCGGCCTGGTGTTAGGGGCGCTACTCGGCTATGCATCGACCCGCTTCAAGGTAGAGGGGGATCCGCTCGTCGACCAGATCGATAGCATCCTACCGCAGACCCAATGCGGCCAGTGCGGTTTTCCGGGCTGCCGTCCCTACGCCGAAGCCATTGCCAAGGATGAGGCAGACATCAACCAATGCCCACCCGGTGGCGACGAAAACATCCATAAACTGGCCGAACTGCTGGGCAAAGAATACAAGCCGCTCTCCGCAGAGCATGGTGTCGAGAAGCCCAAACAGGTTGCCATCATTGACGAAAACATCTGCATTGGCTGCACCCTCTGCATCCAGGCCTGCCCGGTCGACGCGATCGTCGGCGCTGCCAAGCAGATGCACACCATTGCCGAAGACCTTTGCACCGGCTGCGAACTCTGCATACCCCCCTGCCCGGTGGAATGCATTAGTATGGTGACAGTGGCCGACACACCAAGCACCTGGAAGTGGCACAAACCCGGTCAGCAACGGGTTATTCCCATCGTTCCGGTTGGCAACGTGATGCGCAGCGAGGCTGCCTGATATGAAACTCTTTACCTTCAAGGGTGGGATCAAGCCGGATCCGAACAAAACACGATCGACCCAACTGCCCATTGCGCAAGCACCGCTGGTCGATCGTTACATCGTGCCACTGCACCAGAACATTGGTGGCACACCCCGTCCCATCGTCCAGGTAGGCGATCGTGTGCTCAAGGGCCAGCGACTCGGCGATGCCGATGGCTGGGTTTCGGCCGCCGTGCATTCACCGACCTCCGGAACCGTGGTTGAAATCGGCCCACATATTATTCCCCACCCTTCGGGATTGCCGACTGATTGCGTCGTCATTGAAGCCGACGGCCGTGATACATGGATCGAACGCCAACCCTTCGATCTCGATCGCGCCACACCCGAACAAGTGCGCGAGTATCTGCGCGACATGGGCATTGTCGGCATGGGGGGCGCCGTCTTTCCGAGCCACGTCAAACTCAGCGTGCCGCGCGGCAAACAGATCGAGCAACTCATCATCAATGGTGCCGAGTGTGAACCGTTTATCAGCTGCGACGATCGTCTCATGCGTGAGCAGGCACAAGAAGTCATTCAAGGCAGCGTATTGTTCGGCCAGCTCGTTAACGCTGGCAAGATACTGATTGGCGTCGAGGATAACAAGCCCGAAGCCATCGCAGCACTCAACGCTGCGCAACAGCAACTCAATGCACCCGTCGATATCGTCACCGTACCGACGATCTACCCTACTGGCGGCGCCAAAGAGCTCATTCGGGTGCTGACTGGTAAAGAAGTTCCCGGGAGTATGCGCTCAACCGATTTTGGTGTTCAGGTATTCAACGTCGCCACGGTGCAGTCTGGCTGGCGTGCCATCACTTACGGCGAACCGCTAATCTCACGGATTGTGACTATCAGCGGCGCCGTGGCCGAAGCGCGCAACTGGTCCGTCCCCATTGGCATGCCGATCGGTTCTCTTGTTAAGCTCGCACAACCAAGAACCGACCACGATGGCGTCATCATGGGGGGCCCGATGATGGGCTTTCGTATCAGCACGGACAACGCCCCCGTTATCAAGTCTACGAACAGCCTGATCGTTCATGCCCCGGGTCTGTTTCCACCCAAGCCAGCAGAGCTTCCCTGCATCCGTTGCGGCAGCTGTGCAGAAGCCTGCCCGCAGGAGTTGCAACCCTTCGAGCTCTACTGGTGGTCACGCGCCAGTAAATTCGACAAGCTCGAAAACTACAAACTCTTCGACTGCATCGAATGTGGTTGCTGTGACTACGTCTGCCCCAGCCATATTCCGCTAGTGAACTATTTCCGTTTCGCCAAGAGCGAGATTCAGGCCGAAGCGCGCGAGAAGCAGATCGCCGATGCCGCCCGTGAGCGCCACGAGTTCCGTCAGGCGCGAGCCGATCGCGAGAAACTGGAGAAAGCAGAGAGGCTGGCCAAGGCCAACGCCGCCCGTCAGGCGGCAGGCACCACGCTCACCGCATCCGGCCCCGCAACCGCTTCCACCAACCCGGATGATGCTCCCGATATTTCCAGCCATCCTGATCAGGCATCGACACCGATCGCGGTGGACAACCATCCGGTACTGGATGCCGCTGCCAAACAGGCGGCCATTGCGGCCGCCGCAGAACGCGCCCGCCTCAAGCGCGAACAGCATGCCGTCAAGAGCGGCGACACTTCACACTGATCCCTGAACGAAAACACCATCGTGTCTTTTGAAACGCCTAACGTGCTGACCCAATCTCCCTACCTGATCCAACCGGTGAGTGTCACGCGCATCATGCTCAAGGTGCTCGTCGCACTGGTGCCGGGCATCGCCATCTACGCCTGGCTATTCGGCCCCGCCATTCTGGTCCAACTGGCACTGGCAACCATCACCGCCGTGGTTGCCGAAGCGTCTTTTCTCAAGCTGCGGCAGCGCCCGATCGCGCCGGCATTGGCCGACCTCTCCGCCGTCGTCACCGCCTGGCTGATCGCACTCTCGTTTCCACCGATGGGGCCTTGGTGGTTGATCATTCTCGGCACCGCTTTCGCGATCATAGTCGCCAAACATCTCTACGGCGGCCTCGGGCAAAACCCCTTTAATCCGGCGATGGTGGCTTACGCCCTGTGCATTGTGTCCTTTCCAGCCATCATGTCGCAGTGGCCACACCCGCTCACGGCGGGCGGACTTCCCCCATTAGAACAGATCACGGCCATCTTCTTTCCTGAGCGGATCGACGCCTGGGCTGGCGCCACGCCGCTCGACCATCTCAAAACTACCTTGCGCCTGGCTACAGGCAATGACAGCCTCACCGTTCAGAACATTCTGAAAGATCACACGATCTACGGCATCGGTGGCGGCAACGGCTGGGAATGGGTCACACTGGGCTGGCTTATCGGTGGGCTCTGGCTGATCCAGCAAAAGGTCATCACCTGGCATATTCCGACAGCACTCATCACCGGCATTGGCGCTGTCGCACTTGTCTTCTGGATCGTTGACCCGGCACATTACGCCAACCCGCTCTTTCACATCCTCGGCGGCGCGACCCTGCTCGGGGCGTTCTTTATCGCAACCGATCCGGTCAGTGGTGCAACAACGCCACGCGGTAAACTGATCTTTGCTGCAGCCATCGGCATTCTGGCCTATTTGATCCGCGTCTTTGGCGCGTTTCCGGATGGTATCGCCTTCGCAGTGCTGATTCTCAACATGTGCGTACCGCTTATCGATATGTACACCCAACCCCCCATTTTTGGTGAGAAACACCGAGGCAAGGCATGAGCACGCCTGCGGAAAAACACGCCTTTCGCGTCTCGGGCGAGACTGCGCTAACGCTGGTCGCCTTTATCGTCTTCTTCACGGCACTACTGGCCTGGGCCTTTCTGTTCACCAAGCCCACCATCGAGCAATCAGCACGCGCCGAAAAAATGGCCGTACTGAACCAGATCCTTCCCGTGCGTCTTTACAACAATGACCCCCTCGCCGACACCCTCACCCTGCCACCCGAACCCGAACTAGGCACCACGGCGCCTGCGACCATTTACCGCGCCCGTTTGAGCGGCAAACCAAGCGCCCTGGTGATCGACGTCGTCGCACCCGATGGTTATAGCGGCAATATCAAGATGCTCGCCGCTTTTAACGCCACCGGCCAGGTGATCGGTGTGCGCGTGATTGAACACAAGGAAACACCAGGGCTCGGTGACTATATTGATCCTCGCAAGGACAAGAATAAAGATCAGCTCTGGATCAACCAGTTCAATCAGGTTCCGGAGGATCTGAGCGCCCAGCAATGGCATGTACGAAAAGATGGTGGCGACTTTGACGCCTATGCCGGTGCCACCGTGACACCACGCGCAGTTGTCAAGGCCATTTACAAGGCTCAACAGTTCGTCAAAACCCACCGCCAGGCGCTCTTTGCCCGTGAAGGCACTGGCGGACGCTCGAACGCACCGACCGAACCGCGCCTTCAATAAGGAGAAGCCCATGTGGATCACCCGCGACGAGTTCAAGGACATTGCCTATAAAGGCGTCTGGAAACAGAACACCAGTCTCGTTCAGATTCTGGGGCTCTGCCCGCTACTTGCTGTTACGACCAACCTGGTCAATGGCGTCATGCTCTCCTTGGCGACGCTCTTAGTGATGGGTCTCTCGAACTTTGCCGTTTCAACCTTGCGCCACTTCATTCCTTACGAAATCCGTATTCCGGTTTTTATCCTGATCGCCGCCGCACTCGTGACCGTCGTCGATCTGCTGATGAATGCCTATCTGCATGGTCTCTATCTTGTGTTGGGCATTTTTATTCCGCTCATCATTACGAACTGTATTGTGTTGGCGCGCATCGAGGCATTCGCCGCCAAGAACCCTCCCCTACAAGCTGCCAGCGACGGGGCCATGATGGGTGTGGGCATGCTGTGGACGCTTGCACTGATTGGGGCGCTCCGCGAGGTGATTGGCAGCGGCACGCTGTTCAGTGGCATTGATCTCGTCATTCCCGGTGCGCTACCACTGCACCTCCTTCCAACCGACTATCCGGGCTTGCTGCTTGCGATCCTCCCACCCGGTGCCTTTATCGTCCTTGGTTGCATCATCGCCGCGAAGAACTGGATCGACGCCCGGCAGATGACTGGTCAATTAAAGCAGGCCACACCCGCAAGTGCGGGTGGCAGCGTTTGATTCGTAGACGTCCTCATGAACAAGGCGCAGCGGGTCGAATTTTTCAACCGTCTGCGGGCGGCCAACCCGCATCCGACGACTGAACTTGAATACGCCTCGACTTTCCAGCTACTGATTGCCGTCATCCTGTCGGCGCAAGCAACGGATAAAGGGGTCAACCTAGCGACGCGCAAGCTATTCAAAGACGCACCCGACGCGGCATCCATGGCCGCGCTCGAGGTTCAAGGTCTTATACCCTATATCAAGACCATCGGCCTTTATCCGACCAAGGCGAAGAATGTCATCGCCACCTGCCAGATTCTGCGAGATCACTACGGTGGCGAAGTCCCCGAAGATCGCGCCGCGCTCGAAGCGCTGCCCGGTGTCGGCCGCAAGACCGCCAACGTGGTGCTTAACACCGCCTTCGGCCACCCGACCATGGCGGTCGATACGCATATCTTCCGCGTCTCAAACCGCACGGGGCTTGCACCCGGCAAAACGCCCTTGGCCGTCGAACAGAAACTCCTCAAGGCTGTACCCGCAGAATTTCTCCATGATGCGCATCACTGGCTGATTCTGCTCGGCCGCTATACCTGTAAGGCACGTAACCCCGAATGCGAGCGCTGCCCGGTTGTTGATCTGTGTCGCGCGCCGGAGGCCAAGGCAGCGCTCAAAAAACTCACGGCACGACCGTAGAATACGTCCATGATTTTTACACCGACCAAAGACCAGGTTCGTCAGTTCTTCTGCGAAGCACGCCGTAAACAGCGGGAACGTTTACCCCTTGACGGCGCCGAAGCGATTGCTGCGGATGTCATCGCGCTACATCCGGAATATCATGCCTTGCTCGACGATCCGGAAGCGGCGCTGGCCGGTGAATGGACGCCCGAACAGGGCACCATGAATCCGATGCTGCATCTCTCGCTGCATATGGCGCTGCTCGAACAGCTGTCCGTCGATTCGCCACCGGGCATCCGCGCCATCTTCGAACAACAGGCGGCCAAACTCGGCGACGCACACGAAGCTTTGCATCGTCTGCTCGAATGTCTGGGCGAGACCGTTTGGCATGCGCAGCAGCCCGGTGGGATCTTTGATACCGAGGCGTACCTCGAAAGACTGCGCGCTCTGAAATAAAAAAAACGGCGTCCGAGTGAACTCGGGCGCCGTTCTCTCTGATACGGACGGGTCCGATCAGGCCATGTGGATACCGCCGTTCAGCGAGAAGTCGGCACCCGTCGAGAAGCTGCCATCCGGACCGGCGAGCCACGACACGATCGAGGCGATTTCTTCCGGCGTCCCCAGACGCTTTACCGGCACGCCGGCGATGATCTTTTCGAGCACATCTTCGCGAATGGCTTTGACCATGTCGGTGCCGATATAGCCCGGCGACACGGTGTTGACCGTCACGCCTTTGCTGGCAACTTCCTGTGCCAGCGCCATGGTGAAGCCGTGCATACCGGCCTTGGCGGTCGAGTAGTTGACCTGACCCATCTGACCCTTCTGGCCATTCACTGACGAGATGTTGATAATGCGACCCCAGTTGCGGTCGATCATGCCATCGACCACCTGCTTGGTCACGTTAAACATCGAGTTCAGGTTGGTGTCGATCACGGCATCCCAGGCTTCGCGGGTCATCTTGCGGAACATGCCGTCACGGGTGATACCCGCGTTGTTGACGAGAACGTCGACTTCGCCAACTTCTTTCTTGACCTTTTCAAAGGCAGCAACGGTGCTATCCCAGTCCGCCACGTTACCCTCGGAAGCGATAAAGTCATAGCCCAGCGCCTTCTGATCAGCTAGCCACTTGTCTTTACGCGGCGAGTTCGGTCCACACCCAGCAACGACCGTGAAGCCGTCCTTGGCGAGGCGCTGACAAATTGCGGTTCCGATACCACCCATACCCCCTGTTACATAGGCAACACGCTTGCTCATACTTCTGTCTCCCGGTGACGTCTTTAAGACTGTTATAAACCTGTTTTTTGCCACCGTAATTACGGTGACAGTTTCTGGACTCTGCAACGAATCGCTGGTTTTGTAAATACGCAGGGCACAAAACGTCCAAGCTGTCGACGGAGCCCGAATTCGTGGCCTGTTGCCACACCTTCCGCTCTAAAACTTTCAGACAGCTGACAAAGAGTCCAAAAACTTTCAACAATCCATCCTGTCTCCTCGCCGACGGCATCAGGTAGGATGCGCGGATGCGTTTTGCTCACTCGCCCATTGCGATCATTGTGATCGCCCAGCTTTTCGGTACCTCATTGTGGTTCTCTGCCAATGGTGCGGCCGGTAATCTCATGCAAAGTTGGAACATCACGGAAGCTGATATCGGCTCACTCACCAACGCCGTGCAATTGGGCTTTATTATCGGTACGCTGACTTTTTCAATCACCGGTCTGGCTGATCGCTTCGAGGCCAGCCGCATATTCACCGTTTCAGCCCTGTTTGGCGCGCTGTTTAACGCTCTGTTCGCACTCAGCGCCCACGGTCTTGCCAGTGGCATGGTCTTACGTTTTGCTGTCGGATTCTCTCTGGCAGGAGTTTATCCGCTCGGTATGAAGATGGTGGTCAGCTGGGTTCCCGAACGCGCCGGTCATGTGCTGGCGCAACTGCTCGGTATGTTGACCCTGGGCACGGCACTTCCCCACGGCATCCGGATGCTGGGTGCTGATTGGCCCTGGCAGGCAACCATCCTGGTCTCAACGGCATTGGCCGTGATCGCTGCCGCCATGATCTGGATGCTGGGGGATGGCCCCCATCTCAAGCGCAGATCGGGAATCGCGCAAATTCGTCTCGGCCGCGTGCTGACGGCCTTTACGATTCCGCAATTTCGCGCATCAGCCCTCGCCTACTTTGGTCATATGTGGGAGGTCTATGCATTCTGGACGCTCGTGCCCGCGCTCCTCATCGTGAGCAACCTGGCCCAACCAAATACACCGGAACTTTCCGGCATGGCATTTCTGGTGGTGGGCATTGGCACACTCAGCTGCATGCTGGGCGGACAACTCAGCCAACGCTTCGGTAGCGCCCGGGTCGCCGCTTTTGCCCTGATGGGCTCTGCGGCCAGTTGTGCATTGTTTCCCTGGATGCCTCTCGATCGACCCATCTGGCTGTTGGCCCTGTTGCTTTTCTGGGGTGCCAGCGTGGTTGCAGACTCGCCGCAGTTCTCGGCACTATCTGCCCGGGCTGCACCACCGGACATTGTCGGTAGCGCCCTCGCCTTGCAGACGGCAATTGGTTTCAGTATCGGCATGGTTTCGATCCAGCTGGGTACCGCGCTCATTGGTATGATGGGCATGACTATCGCCTGGTTACTGCTCCCCGGCCCACTATTGGCGCTCTGGGCACTTGCCCCCCTCTGGCGCAAAGCACCGGCAACACTGACCTGATTCTGGCGGCACCCCACAACCCGACTCACGAAAACACGCATCTTGTTTGGCAACCTTCTAAAGACGCTCGCCATCCCGGGCACCATGACCGTCACACTGGCTGCTGCCGGTATCCTCATGGTGACGATGGGCACCCGCCAATCGTTGGGTCTGTTCATCGCACCCATCAATTCAGCGACTGACATCGGCATCGTCGGAATCAGCCTCGCGCTCGCAATCGGCCAATTTGCCTGGGGGCTCTCACAACCCATCGCCGGCCTGCTTTCGGATCGCTACGGCCCGACCGCCATCCTGGTGATCGGTCTACTCCTGCTCTCGGTCGGCAGCGCACTGACGCCTTATCTGCTGACCGACACCGGTCTTATCATCACACTCGGTTTACTGACCGCCATTGGTTCTGGCTTCGGCAGTTTTTCGGTGCTGATCGGCGCCACAGCGCAACGCATCTCCGCCGAAGCCCGTGGCCCCGTTTCCGGCATCATCAATGCCGGTGGCTCATTCGGCCAGTTCGTCGGTGCCCCCATTTTTCAAGGATTGTTGCAAAGCATCGGCTGGGTGGGTTCTCTCTGGACCATGGCGGTCATGTCTCTGGGTGCACTACCACTAATACGATATCTGACACATACGCCCGCAAAAAATCATGCTGCGCGAACGCACCCGCATAATCTGGCAAATAACGACCCCTTCGGCAAAACCATCTGCAGCGCGCTTGGCAACTCGAACTACTTCCTGCTCAATCTCGGCTTCTTCACTTGCGGCTTCCACATCGCCTTTCTGGTCACCCACCTGCCCGGCGAAGTCAGCCTGTGCGGCCTGCCGGCCAGCGTGGCCAGCTGGTCCCTGGCCATCATCGGATTGAGCAACATCTTCGGTAGTCTGTATGCCGGCCAATGGGTTGCCCGTTACCGGAGCAAGTACATTCTTGCAGCGATGTACGGTAGTCGCGCCTTATTGATCCTCGGCTATATGCTGCTCCCGAAAACCGAGTGGACGTACTACCTCTTTGCGGCCGGTCTGGGCTTCACCTGGCTGGCCACTGTGCCGCCAACGGCCGCCATCGTCGGCAAACTCTTCAGTCTGCGCTATCTGGCCACACTATTCGGCATTTCTGTGCTGTCGCATCAGATTGGCGCTTTCTTTGGCGCCTATCTCGGCGGCCTGGCGATGGCCGAATATGGCAATCTGGATACCATGTGGATTGCCGACATGGCACTGGCGGCGCTGGCAGCGCTGGTGAATCTACCCATCAAAGAACCCGGGGTTAAAAAAACCGCCTGACGACAAAAAAAACCCGCCATGCGGCAGGCTTTCATTAGGTCACTCCACCCGCTGCTACTCGAATTTAGCGCAGACCGTTGACTTCATATTGTCAGCATCGGCCTGACCCAGATAAGAGACGAGAATCCTGACCGGTTTGCCGCCGGCAGCGCGCGCCTGGTGACACCAGTTGATGGCTTCGACGTAAGATTCACCGGCCTTGATCGTGCGCTTGCCCTTTGAACCATAATCGACTTCCATCTGACCCGAAACCACATAGGCCAGCACAGGCACCGCGTGGGCGTGGACATCTGTCGCTTTGCCTGCAGCAATTGTCACGCTATAAGACTTGATCAGCGGCACACCTGTCGGGTAGGCGTAAGTCTGATCCAGAATGGTTTTACCGCCACCCAACAAGGGCACTGGCGTCGCCTCGACGCCCTCATAGTTGCTATGTCCGGGTGCGGCAAAAAGGCTTGCGCTCGCCAAAACAGCGCATACGTAGCTCAACGACTTGATCAATGGTTTGGGTGTCATGGTGTAGCTTTCGCAAAAGTTGTGTCTGCCCAGCTTAACACCAACATTTGGTACCGCTCAATCTGGCCAGACATCTAAACAAAAAAACCCGCCAAGGGGCGGGTTTGCACGTTCAGGATGGTGGGTTGTGACGGGCTCGAACCGCCGACATTCTGCGTGTAAGGCAGACGCTCTACCAACTGAGCTAACAACCCCCTACTGTTGTACGTATTCTACCAGACTCAGCCGCGATCCTGCAGCTGCGCGACCTGTGCGCGATTCAACGCCGACTCCAGTTCGCTGATGCGCTCCAGCAAGCGGAAGCCTAGTGCCAGTGCATGGACATCCAGATCGAGTTCCAGATCTTCGCGAATACGACGTAAACGGCGTGCCAAGGCCATGGTCTCGCTATCAAAGGTCCAATCGCCCAGCGATTGACCCACGGGCTTAAGAACGCCGACTTCGACGAGCGATACGACGTCTGTCGGTTGCAGGCCGGCGACCTGCGTGAATTCGCTCACGCTCAGCCAGGTCGCTTGCAGGGTACTCATGTGTTCGGTCATCGTCATCCTCACGCGTGGCGATGCGCTTCCGCCACAAAGTGGCCGCGCGGATTAAAGGTAGAAGCCTCAGAGAGCTGCTGATAGAGTGCCTTCTCGGCATCGCTGAGTTCGGTCGGTGTCGCGATCTGCACGATCACATACAGGTCACCCGCACCCTCTTTGGGCTTGGGCAGGCCACGGCCGCCGAGACGCAATTTACGTCCCGCCGGCGTACCCGCCGGGATTTTCATGCGTACCGTGCCATCCAGCGTTGGCACATCGATCTCCGCACCCAATGCCGCCTCCCAGGCGGTCACCGGTAGATCGAGGAAAAGATCGTGGCCATCGGGTCGGAACAACGGATGCGGATGTAAGGCGATATTCAGATAAAGATCCCCATTCGCACCCCCGTTGAAACCCTTGCCGCCTTTGCCGGGCAGACGCATTTTCTGGCCATCGGTCGCGCCCTTGGGGATTCGTGCTTTGAATACCTGGGGTACGCGATGCATACGACCTTGTGCGTCATACTCCGGCATTTCCAGATTGAGTTCCAGCGTCGTGCCCTTGGCCGCCTCGTCCAGCGAGATATGCGCCGTAACTTCGAAATCCTGCCCCGGGGCCTTGAAGGCCTGACCACTCGTGTGCGCGCCTTGGGCACGACCCGCATAAGCACCCCGCTGGCGACCCATTTGTGCAAACAGTTCGGACAGATCGATATCCTCGAAACCGGCACCCTCAAATCCGCCGGCGCCAAAGCCTCCGCCGCCGAATCCACTGGCACCCTGGGCATACTGCTCCCAACCCGGTGGCGGACGGAATTGCTCGCCCGGATTATGGCGTCCCAGTTGGTCATAGGCTTTGCGCAGCTCGGGGTCTTTGAGCGTCTTGTACGCCTCATTAACCTCTTTGAACTTCTCCTCACCTTCCGGATCCTTGGAAATATCCGGATGGTATTTGTGCGCGAGCTTCTTGTACGCCTTCTTGATCTCGTCGGCGGAGGCGTCTCGCGCCACACCGAGGATCTCGTAATAGTCCTTGAATTTCATGCCTGATTTATTCTCGCTGGTTGGCTGCGTTTATTGTAGCCAGATTGGGGCATTGCGCGAAAATTCAACCGGCAGAACACCCAAGAAAAAACGCCGGACAGCAGGGATTACCCACCGAACCGGCGTGACGGTCAGCAACCGCTGACGAAGACTGATTTAACGGCCGCGACTACTGAAACCGCCATGACCCCCCGTGCCGCTATGCTTGCTGAAGACCTTACCGCCAGGCTTGGGACCCGACTTGGCAAAGGCCTTCCCGGCCGGCTTGCTAAATGATTTACCCGCGGGTTTATCACTACGCGGCTGATCGCTTCGTGGACGATCAGCCCGTGGTTTGTCGCCCCACGGCTTTTGATCAGCGAAGGATTTACCGGCACCGGCACCGTGACGTGGCCTGTCGTTTGAGCCGCGATCACCCCACGCACGCGGCTTATCACCGCGCTCGCTGCGGTCACCAAAGCTACGCGGTTTATCGTCAAAGCTACGCGGACGATCGTCAAACGAACGTGGGCGTTCATCAAAGCTGCGGGCTGGGCGTTCACTACGCTCACCGCGTGCTTCGCCACGCGGCGCATCACCCCAGGTACGGGGCTTACTGTCAGAACGACCAGCAGGCGCACTGCTACGACCATGACCCCCGAAAGCGCCACGACCACCGCCACCCGAACGACCGCGGCCTTCGCCGCGACCGGCAAAACCACCGCGCTCGGGGCGTTCCGGCGTCTTCGGTTCCAGACCGGCCACCACCGCCACCGGGATGCGCTGATCGGTCAGTGCTTCGATGGTACGGACCTTCATGCGATCACGGTGTTCGGCAAAGGTAATGGCCTTGCCCGTCCGACCGGCACGACCGGTACGACCGATACGGTGCACATAGTCTTCAGCCTTCATCGGCAAACCAAAGTTGAATACGTGCGTAATGGTCGGCACGTCGATGCCACGAGCGGCAACGTCAGTCGCCACGAGCACGCGGACGTGTCCGCTACGCAATTGCTTCAGACGGTGCGCCCGCACTTTCTGCGGCATGGCACCGTGCAGTGCGGCGACCGCGTGGCCCTGTTCGGCCAGCGAATCGGCCAGACGGTCGGTTTCGACTTGCGTGCTGGCAAACACCACCGCTTGTTCCAGATCGGCATCGCGCAGGTAATGATCCAGCAGCTTTTCTTTGTGAATCATATTATCGGCCCAGTGCAGCGACTGCGTAATCTGGGTATGACGATCCGACGCGCTGGCCAATTCCAGACGGCCAGGCTTGTTCATCAGGCGCGCGGCCAACGACATGATGCGCGGCGCGAAGGTGGCCGAGAACATGAGCGTTTGATCACGCTTCTGACAGAGGTGATTAATGTCTTCGAGATCTTCGGCAAAGCCCAGATCGAGCATGCGGTCGGCCTCATCCACCACGAGGGTTTTGACGTCCGCCAGATGAATCTGACGGCGTTGTGCCAAGTCGAGTAGACGACCCGGCGTCGCGACGACGAGCAGCGCACCCCGCAGACCCGCCATTTGTTTGCCGTAGGGCATGCCACCCATCACCGTCGCCACGCGGATGCCCTTACTATTCTTGAGTAGGTCAATCGCATCTTGCGCGACCTGTTGTGCCAGCTCACGCGTTGGGCACAGAATCAGACCCGCCGGGCCAATCACGCGGTGCAGATCGATCGGGAAGTTATTGCCGCCGGCCATCATGGCGTTCAGCACTGGCAGCAGGAAGGCGGCGGTCTTGCCACTCCCGGTCTGGCTGCTCACCATCCAGTCGCCGCCTTGCAGGGCAGCGGGAATGGCTTCGGCTTGTACCGGCGTCGGCTGGGTGAAGCCCAGGTTTTCAATGGCCTTCAGTAACGGCGCGGCCAGGCCCATGCTCTCGAAAGAGCGGATTGCTTGTTCAGTCATTTTTATCCCCAATCAGGAAAACCGGTCGCGCCTGTCTCACGCGATGGTCTGTGGTCAAAGAACATCGACCATCAGACAGATGCCGGCAATTCCGGCGTCCGGTGCACCCTTGAGCAAAAGCTTTGGGCGCGGCTGGGGACGATGCACATGTGCGGCCCTGTGGTTGCCTGGGCCATTCAGCGCTTTGTGCGATTGTGTCGCTCAACGCTTGATGCGAAATGAATAACGACCGGCTTATTGCACTGCGTCATTCAACAACGGGGCGAAGTGTATCACCACTCCACCCCCTTGGGTTAATTATTTAGCAATTAGTGTCGAATCGGCAGTGCATCAGCGGCGGGCACCGCTGCGGCAGCAGCCTCGGTTGCCACCGGCACGTCTACCGGCAGCGGCACGGGCTGGCTGGCCAGGGCGTGTTCCAGCACCTGATCGATCCACTTCACGGGCACGATCTCGATACGCCCTTTGATCGTATCCGGAATCTCGACCAGATCCTTGACGTTTTCTTCCGGGATCAGCGCCCTGGTAATACCACCCCGCACGGCAGCCAGCAGTTTTTCCTTGAGGCCACCGATCGCCAGCACTTCACCACGCAGGGTGATCTCGCCGGTCATGGCGACATCGCAGCGTACCGGGATGCCGGTCAATGCCGAAACGATGGCCGTGGTGATGGCAATGCCGGCCGACGGGCCGTCCTTGGGCGTCGCGCCTTCCGGAAAGTGCACGTGCAGATCGGTCTTTTCGAAGACGTCGTCCTTGATGCCCAGACGACGCGCCCGGGCACGAACCACGGTTCGAGCCGCCTCGACCGATTCCTTCATCACATCACCCAACGAACCGGTGCGTTGTACGACGCCTTTACCGGGCATGGAGGCCACTTCGATGGTCAACAACTCGCCGCCCACTTCGGTCCAGGCCAGACCGGTCACCTGCCCCACCTGGTTTTCCTTTTCGGCGATGCCGAACGTGAAACGACGTACGCCTAGGAACTTATCCAGATTCTTCGGCGTCACGAGAATGCGTGAACCGGCATCTTTCTTCTTGAGCAGCAGGGTCTTCACCACCTTGCGGCAAATTTTGGAGAGCTCGCGTTCGAGCGAACGCACACCGGCTTCACGCGTGTAGTAACGCACGATGTCGCGAATGGCCGGCTCGCTGACCGAGATTTCGCTGGTCTTCAGGCCGTTGTTCTTGATCTGTTTGGGCAGCAGATAACGCATGGCGATGCTGACCTTTTCGTCTTCGGTATAACCCGACAGACGGATGATCTCCATACGATCGAGTAGCGGGCCCGGCAGGTTCAGGCTATTGGCGGTGGCCACGAACATCACATCCGACAGATCGAAATCCACTTCGACATAATGATCCTGGAAGGTATGGTTCTGTTCCGGATC
>JBDLTT010000020.1:0-60974 GCA_039805725.1 Pseudomonadota bacterium
ATCCCCACGATCTGGCTCTCGCTGAACTTTGATTTGCGCATCGCAACCTCCTGTTAGTCATCTTGCCATTACCAACAGAAAATTCCACTCATTCGTGTCTTACTTCAGGGGGAGACTACAAGTCCGTCTTAGATGAAGCAGAGAAATTCTGATTTGAATCGAGATAAAATCACAATTTAACGATTATCTTTAAGCTCGAGGTCTAGGTCATGCTTGAGAGCCGTCTGGAAGGCACCGTTGGCATCGTCACAATGAACAACGACTCTCGTCGCAATGTGATTAGTGCGGCGTTTATTAGTGACTTGATGCAGATTCTGAATACATTCAGAGAAAAGCATGTACGTGCAGTCATTCTGAGGGCAAACAAAGGCGTCAAGGTTTGGTCAGCTGGTCACGATGTTGATGAACTTCCTCCCCCAGGGCATGACCCACTTCATTGGTCAGAGGCTTTGCCGCGCCTAGTGAGGATGGTTCAGACCTTTCCGGCACCCGTTGTTGCGATGATAGAGGGCACTGTATGGGGTGGGGCATGCGAAATGGCAATGGCCTGCGACATCATCATCGCTACCCAAGACACAACTTTTGCGATCACTCCTGCAAAAATAGGTGTTCCCTATAACATTAACGGGCTCTCTACATTTTCCCGAGCCATGAACTCGCATCTACTAAATGAATTACTGTTCACTGCCCAGCCACTTGATGCTCAACGTTTAGCCGCATCTGGCGCCATCAATTACGCAGTCCCCAAGGAAGAGCTCGAATCATTCACCCAAAACCTTGTTGCACGTATTTGCGAAAACTCTCCCCGCGCCATTTCGGTGATGAAAGAATCTTTGCGAGGTCTGATGAGCCGTCAAGATCTACCTGTTTCAGAATTTGAGCGCTTACAGGAACTACGTCATGCCGTTTACAACAGCGACGACTATGCAGAAGGTCTTGAAGCGATAAGGAATAAACGCAAACCCAACTTCGCTGGAAACTAACTCTGTAACGACCGTTACAAGTTGACAGATAAGCCTCCCCTTTTATGGGGGACTCAGGAGTGTCTTGAGTTCTTTGCTCGATTCAAAATTACGAATCGTGCTAACAGCTATGCACCAAGCCCTATGGCATTCATGAAAAATCTGAGTAGATAAACCACGACACTCAAAACCCCAATTCCACAAAACCATATCAGAAGAAACCAGCCCAAGCGTCTAGCTATCCCAGGTGAATGAACCTCGCGTTCTTTGATCATCAGTGGTAGCCATCCTCAGAGCGTACCTTGCCCCGGAACACGTAGTAGGACCAGGCGGTATACATCAAGATAAAAGGAATAATGAACAGTGCGCCGACCAATACAAATCCTTGGCTTTGCGGTGGCGCAGCAGCCTGCCAGATGGAGATATCGGGCGGAATAATCATCGGCCAAAGACTAATTGCTAGTCCAGTATAACCAAGAAAAACCAATCCGAGTACGTACACAAATGGTGACGCGTGGGGATTTGCTCGCAGTGCTTTTAATAACTGAATGGTAAAAAATATGACAAGCACAGGAACCGGAGCGAACCAAAGCATACCCGGCCATGAAAACCAGCGTTGAGCGATAGTCGCATGTGCTAACGGTGTCCAGATGCTGACGGCAATGATGAATAGAATCAGAGCCCACACCAGTGGGCGCGTCAAACGGATCATGACAGCCTGCAGTGCCCCTTCTGTTTTCATAATCAGCCAGGTGCTGCCGAGAACGGCGTAGACGATCACGACGCCTAGTCCGGTAAAAATGGGGAATGGTGAAAACCAGTCAAAAGCGCCACCCGCAAATGCTCTGTTCACGACGGGAATACCCTGGATGTATGCGCCAAGGGCAACCCCCTGAAAGAAAGCAGCTGTCAACGAACCAAAGATAAACGCCTTGTCCCAATAATGTCGCTCGTGGTCATACGCTTTGAATCGGAACTCGAAAGCAACTCCCCGCAGAATTAGTCCAAGGAGCATAAAGATGAGTGGGAGGTAAAGTGCACTCAACACCACTGAGTAAACAAGAGGAAAAGCCGCAAGCAGGCCGGCACCGCCAAGAACCAGCCACGTCTCGTTACCATCCCAGACCGGGGCAACGGTGTTCATCATCACATCACGATCATGACGGTTGGTGGTGAACGGAAACAGAATACCAATCCCAAGGTCAAAGCCGTCCATGATGACGTACATCATGACGCCAAAGAAAATAAGAAGGATCCAGACTAGCGAGAAGTCGACGCCCATGATTTAACTCCTTTGGCTAGTCATGATGATATCGTCAACGACAGCCGCGGATAACGGACGCATTTGCTGGCGATGATGACCCGGTCCACCCGTTAGTCCGACATCTCCTTCATGCACCACAGGCCCTTTTCGGATCAGTCGTAACATGTAGGCAATACCGACACCGAATACTGTGAAATATACGACGATAAAACCTAGTAAAGAGATCGCAAGAGGTAAGGTTCCATGAGCCGTCACTGCATCCGCTGTACGCTGCAATCCATAAACAACCCATGGTTGGCGTCCAACTTCAGTTGTAAACCATCCGGCAAGGATAGCAATCAAACCAGCTGGCCCCATTAAAACCGTGAGGCGCAAAAAGGCACGCGATCGATAGAGCACATCGCCGCGTCGCAAAATGAGGCTCCAGACGGCGAGCAGGATCATCAGTAGACCTAGACCGACCATGATGCGAAAGGACCAGAATACAACCGGTACTGGTGGCCTGTCTTGTGCAGGAAATTCTTTGAGTCCGGGAAACTGGCCGTCCCAGCTATGAGTCAGAATCAGGCTGCCAAGTCGGGGAATCTCCAACGCAAAGTGATTCTTTTCTTGGGCCATATCTGGCAAGGCAAAAAGCACCAGCGGTACACCCTGGCCGGGATGATTTTCCCAATGACCTTCCATTGCGGCGATCTTGGTTGGCTGATGCTTCAGGGTATTCAGGCCGTGGAAATCACCAACCACCGCTTGAAGCGGAGCAACAATAAGAAGCATCCAAAGCGCCATTGACAGCATTTTTCGAATCGGCGGGTTGTCATTACGGCGCAACAGGTGCCAGGCTGCTGACGCTGCAACGAAAAGTGCTGTCGACAAAAATGCTGCAAGACTCATGTGAACAAGTCGATAGGGAAAAGAAGGGTTGAAGATCACAGCCAACCAGTCCAAAGGAACAGCTCTACCATCAACTATTTCAAAGCCGGCAGGTGTCTGCATCCAGCTGTTCGATGCAAGAATCCACGTCGTTGATATCAACGTGCCCAATGAAACCATCATCGTCGAAAAGAAATGCAGCCCTGGTCCAACGCGCTGCCAACCGAAGAGCATCACGCCCAGAAATCCGGCTTCCAAAAAGAAAGCTGTTAATACTTCATAAGCCAGAAGCGGGCCGGTCACCCCGCCTGCAAAGTCCGAAAAAAAGCTCCAATTGGTACCAAACTGGTAAGACATGACCAGGCCTGATACCACGCCCATGCCAAAATTGAGCGCAAATACTTTAGACCAGAAATGATAAAGATCCCGATATAAAGTCCTCTGTGTGCGCAACCAAAGCGCCTCAAGTACGACAAGGTATGCAGCAAGACCAATCGTAATCGCCGGAAAGATGATATGAAATGAAACCGTAAAGGCGAACTGGATCCTGGCAAGTTCTAAAGCAGTAAACCCTAGCATTTCAGTATCTCCAGTCAAACTCAGCAGCAGAATAGTCGTTACGGCACTGAGTTGTGTTTGAGCTATGGTAATGGTGGGTCTGACTTTTGTCAGCATGATCTTTAGCTGACAAACAAATATGCGTAATCTGGATAGAGGGCTTGCAGGAAACGGATAGTTGATGCTTTTATGAGTTGAATGTTTGACACATCTTTTATCCGATGAGCAACAATCGCGGTTTTAAAGGAGCACGGTGCTGCGCTGAATAAACAGTCCGCTAGTCGACCTCTCCCGGAGGCTTGCCTCCGGTACAACTGCCCTCTTTAAACCACAGGCTCTCGACGCGTTTTAGGTACTGTTCGTATTCGTAGTCAGACTTCGCCTTTTTGTAGGCATCTTCCGATAGGGCATGCCATCCGATGCAAAAACCGGTTGGACTGCGGCCGCAACCGCATTTATTTTGAGAATTCATCTAGACCTCCAAGTACTAGATCGCTTCTAGTGCGAAACCAAGCTTACGTTAGGCTTAAATAATTTTTTTCTTAGTGATATGACTAAAATTTATAACGATGTCCTGGACAAACGACAAGTAGTGTCCTACCTTTTTACTTGGTTATTCGTGTTTTGTCTAGGAGACACATCATGAGTCAAGTTCATTACAGCCTTGAAGATCTTTTCGCCCAGCTTGGTCTTAAGAATGATTCCGCCTCTATTGACGCTTTCATCAGTCAGCACCATCCCCTTCCAAACGAAGTCGCTTTGTACCGGGCATCTATCTGGAATCCGACCCAGAGAGCGTTTCTCAAAGAAGAGATCATTGGCGACGGGGCCTGGGCACTAGCCATTGATGAACTTAACCGGCGCCTGCATTGAGATTTGACCAGAAGATAAGCGCTCTATTCCGTATGCATATGCACTACGTATCCCTTTTCAGATTACACGGAGGTATGAATCATGCTTTCACAAACTGATTTTATTGGGTGCAGTAACCTTTACGAGTGCGAGGTTGAGGCGATTGCCGAACATGAGCACGTGCCCATGTCGGTGGCCGTTGTGATTGGCGAAAACCTGCTGAGCACTGAAGAGGGTGTTCGGTGCCTGCACAAGATGGTCATCGAGGATATCGAACATGCGATTGAATGCCATGACCCAGAAAAAGCGCTGAAATTTGCCGAAACCTACAAGTTTGTATCAGAGCGGCATCCCTTGGCACCCGGCAGTCAAAGCAGACATTAACCACGCAACTTCTTGCGCTTTCGGAGTTTCAGGCTAGCATGTCCTCTGCAAAGTTGTTTAACCACGTCTCACTCAAATCACCCGCAGACAACCGGATCAATTAAAAGCTCAGCACATGGAGAACATCAACCATCCTCTCCTCTGGGGCGTCTTCATCGCTATTGTCACGATTATGCTGGTGGTTGATCTTCGCATGGGCGGAGGGCGTGCCCGTCATATGAGCATGCGCACTGCGGCGGTCTGGTCTGTAATCTGGATTGTTTTATCACTATTGTTTGCGACGGGACTCTGGTTTTACCTCAAGGCCATGGGGCAAGAGGCACTCGCAGATGAGAAAGCGCTCGAATTCATTACCGGCTACCTCATCGAAAAATCATTAGCAGTCGACAATGTGTTCGTTTGGCTGATGCTGTTCAATTTTTTCTCAATCCCAGTGGAACTTCAGCGACGAGTTCTGATTTACGGGGTTCTCGGTGCAATTGTCATGAGAACCATCATGATTTTTGCTGGGGCATGGCTCATCGTCAAATTCCATTGGTTGTTATATGTTTTCGGCGCATTTTTATTAGTAACCGGCATCAAAATGTGGTGGTTTGCTGATCGAAAAATGGATCTTGAGAATCATCCTGTGTTGAAACTGGTACGCCGATATGCCAATGTCACACCAACGCTGCATGGCGAGCGTTTCCTCGTCACGCAGCAAGTCAATGGACAATCGGTTAGATTCGCGACACCTCTTTTGCTGGCACTGATATTCGTCGAGTTCTCGGATCTGATTTTTGCCGTTGATTCAATTCCGGCGATTTTTGCAATTACCACCGATCCATTCATTGTTCTGACTTCGAATATCTTCGCCATTCTTGGCTTGCGTGCCATGTATTTTCTACTCGCCGACATGGCTGATCGATTCTCTTTGTTGAAGTTTGGTCTGGCCGCAGTCCTTGTGTTCATTGGCATCAAGATGATGCTCATCGATCTCTATAAGATACCCGTCGGTTTTTCGCTGGCTATTGTTGCAACGTTCATTGCTATCTCTATCTGGCTGTCACTTCAGAAGAAACAATGCCAATGAGCAATGCTGTTCAGTAGTTAACGCGAGCACCCATCAGAAATAAGGTACTAAAAAGGCGATTGTGCATGGCAATGGATTTTGCCTTAGCTCAATTGCGCTCAATATGTCTTTCGGGAAATCTTGAATCTTGCAGATTTCGAACTAAACTAGAAGCAGAGAGAGACCACCAATACCAAACGAAAAAGGCCTTTTGCGAGTTGTATTTGTTTGGGAGGGGTGTCATCGTGCTTTCGATAACTGACTTTATTGGCTGCAGCAATCTCTACGAGTGTGAAGTAGAGGCCATTGCTGAGCATGAACATGTGCCGATGGCGGTAGCTGTTGTGATTGGTGAGGGCTTGTTGTGCAGTCCAGATGGCATCTGTTGCCTACACCGGATGGTGGCTGAAGATATTCAGCATGCCCTTGACTGTAATGACCTTGATAAAGCGCTCAAGTTCGCGGATACCTATAAATTCATTGAATCCAAGCATCCATTGCCATTGCATTAAACAATGGCGTACGGTTATTTGGGGGTTGTTTTATGCACCAAAGTGCACCCATCTAAGGAGGTCTAGACGCAAGCTGTCGTTGCACCCAACAAGAGGGTATCGGATTAAGAGTATCCTAGCGAGCAAGATTTCATTTTTACGAGGGTGCCATGGCCACAACGATCCAAGATTCGACGGGTTCAGAGCTATATGAGTCGATCATCATCACCAAGACTGAGCGTCATCAGGTTGACTTCTTCTATGAGTTTGAATTGGACGCCAACAAACTTGCCGAGATATACCCCGAGTACGATGAGGATCATCTGGCCCAACTAATGGCCGACCTCCGAACTGGTGTTATCCCTGTCGAAGCGATCATTGCAGATGCGAGTGATGCCAATGTGGATATTGCGTGGGAAAGCGATGGGCAAAAAGTGCTGAGCCTCAAAAACGGCGATTTTGAAAAGACCTATGGCATTAATGACGAATGAATACACAGGTAAGCCCTGTGTTCCCTCATAAAATTTGTTGCGTTGCAGCAATATTGATCTATAATGGAGTTACTTCAAGTTTTTTCAAAGGAAACGACCATGACCAAGACCACGAATCTACCGAATGTTGAGCAACTTGCTGCCGCTCACGCTGCTGCGATCAGCAACCTCGAAGCCGTTGCTAACACCGCGCTTGAAGCGATTGAAAGCCTGGCGGCACTTAATATGGGCTTCGCCCGTCAGTCCCTGGAAAAGGGTACCAAGCAAGCTACGGCTGCTCTGAAGCTGAAAACCCCGCAAGAAGTCGCTACCTTCAGTGCTGAATCGGTTCAGCCGGGTGTTGAGTCGGTCGTTGCCTACAGCCGCTCGGTTTATGACATCGCCAACGGGGCTGCTGCTGAAATCAACGGTATGCTGAAGAAGCAGTTCGACGATCTGGCTAAGAAGATCCAGGCAGCTGCGGTTGATGGCGCCAAATCGGCTCCATACGGCTCTGACGTTGCGCTTGCTGCTGTCAAGCAAGCAATTGATGCCGGCAATGCTGCTTATGCTGATCTGAGCAAGAAGGTTCAGGAAGCCGCAGCGATCGCTCAAGCCAACGTTGCCAAGGCAACCGACGCAGCGGTCAAGGCAACGAAGCGTAAGTAAGCTCTTGTCTATTAGTTTCTACCCAAGGGATTTGGTAGAGGCATAAAAGCTGTTTCCCAAGGACGGCTTTTGGATGGCCCGGCATTGCCGGGCTTTCTTTTTTGGTAATAAAGGTATTCAATGACTCATCAAGACAGGAATCGATAGATTAAATGGTGTGTTAACGGGTTATGCGATACCTATCCAGTGGACTCTGCGTACTAGTGCCATTACTAACACTAGGGTGCACTTCATTCAAACCTGATACATCTCTTCCGGCAACCGTGATCGCGAGCCCGAATTACGACTTACGTCGTCCAACGATGATCGTAATTCACTATACAAGCAATGATGAGCCTGAGCGCTCCATTGAGACTTTGACATCTCCTGTGCGAAAGGTAAGCGCTCATTATTTGGTAGATGGCCAGGGGCGCCTCTACCAATTAGTCCCTGAAACCCAACGCGCTTGGCATGCCGGACAGTCCTATTGGGCAGGGACGACAGACATTAATTCAACCTCGATTGGAATTGAATTGGATAACAATGGGAGCGAACCCTATAAGGACACCCAAATCAACACACTGATCGCGTTGGTCAAGGACATGCAGGAACGTCACAGAATTAAGCCTATGAATGTCGTGGGGCATTCGGATGTGGCGCCTGGACGCAAGGTTGACCCCGGACCCTATTTCCCATGGGCTAAACTTGCTGAGTCAGGGATCGGTCTCTGGTGCGCCAACCCCAGTGCTACCAAGACCAGGGAAGGGGTACCACTCAATGATCTTCTTATAGGACTTGGGTATGACCCGAAAATCCCGGAACAATCGCGCGAGGCATTCAGAAGCCACTACCTTTCTGATGGTAACGGCGCTGTTTCAGGTGATGATGCCAAAGCATTGCTCGTTGCCCAATGCCTGCTTGATCAGATAGGCTCCAAGACATATCTTGCGCCACCACCGATCGTCAATTAACTCATCCCGACATAGGGTCTTTCGGATGCATGCTGATTGGTTGGAACTCTGAATAACAATCGGGGCGCTGGGCATTGTCGGCGAATGACAAAGCCCAGCGATTCCCGTTACAGGACCAGATCGAAGCGATCTGCGTTCATGACCTTGACCCAGGCCGAAACAAAATCGTCCACAAACTTTTTCTGGTTGTCGTCCTGCGCATAAACCTCCGCGATAGCACGCAGCACCGAGTTGGAACCAAAGACCAAGTCGACCCGGGTCGCTGTCCACCTGGACTTACCTGACTTCCGATCAACGATGTCATAGCTGTTACGCCCGGTAGGCTTCCAGCTGTAGGCCATGTCGGTCAAGTTGACGAAGAAATCATTGCTGAGAACACCTTCGCGATCGGTGAACACGCCGTGTTTGCTGCCACCATGATTCGTCCCCAACACGCGCATACCGCCGACGAGCACGGTCATTTCTTGTGCGGTGAGTCGCATCAACTGGGTACGATCAAGCATCAGCTCTTCGGGGGTGACCGCGAAATCCTGCTTGAGCCAGTTGCGGTAGGCATCCGCCACCGGTTCGAGTACTTCAAAGGACTCAACATCGGTTTGCGCCTGAGTGGCGTCACCACGACCCGGCGCAAAAGGCACGGTAATATTGAAGCCGCCTGCCTTGGCTGCTTGTTCAATACCCACATTGCCGCCCAGAACGATCACATCGGCAACACTGACTCCCGTATCGCCTGCAATCTTTTCATAGACCGCCAACACTTTGGCCAGACGCGCTGGCTCGTTGCCTGCCCAGTCTTTCTGTGGCGTCAAACGGATGCGCGCACCATTGGCGCCACCCCGTTTGTCCGAGCCGCGGAAGGTGCGGGCGCTATCCCAGGCAGTGCTGACCAATTCGCTAACCGACAAGCCACTGGCAGCGATTTTTGCCTTGATGGCATTGACATCGTAATCTTTGCGGCCAGCGGGCACCGGATCTTGCCAGATCAGGTCTTCCTTGGGTACATCCGGACCGATATAACGTACTTTCGGCCCCATATCGCGGTGCGTCAGTTTGAACCAGGCGCGAGCGAATACCTCCGAGAAGTAAGCCGGATCCTTGTGGAACCGCTCCGAAATTTTGCGGTACGCCGGATCCATCTTCATCGCCATATCCGCATCGGTCATCATCGGCTTACAGCGGATGCTCGCGTCTTCAACGTCGACCGGCATATCTTCGGGCTTGATATCGAGCGGTTCGTACTGCCAGGCGCCGGCCGGGCTCTTGGTCAATTTCCACTCGTGATTGAGCAGCATGTCAAAGTACCCATTGTCCCATTGCGTCGGCTTGCTAGTCCAGGCACCTTCGATACCACTGGTAACGGCATCGCGACCAATGCCACGGGTCTTGTGGTTCATCCACCCCAAACCCTGCTCTTCCAGAGGTGCGCCTTCGGGTGCTGGTCCGAGATTCGCGGGGTTACCATTACCATGCGCTTTACCCACGGTATGGCCACCGGCGGTGAGCGCGACGGTTTCCTCGTCGTTCATCGCCATACGGGCGAAGGTGACCCGAATGTCATGCGCCGTTTTCAGGGGATCAGGCTGACCATCGACCCCTTCAGGGTTGACGTAGATCAGCCCCATCATCACGGCAGCCAGCGGATTTTGCAGATCGCGCTCGCCAGAGTAGCGACTACCTTCGCCACCGCTCTTTTGCAGCCATTCGCGTTCCGAGCCCCAGTAGATGTCTTTTTCCGGATGCCAGATGTCTTCACGACCAAAGCCGAAACCGAAGGTTTTAAACCCCATCGATTCGTAAGCCATATTGCCGGCAAGAATCATCAGATCCGCCCAGCTTACTTTGTTGCCGTATTTTTTCTTGATTGGCCAGAGCAGACGACGTGCCTTGTCGAGATTACCGTTATCCGGCCAGGAATTGAGTGGTGCAAAACGCTGGTTGCCGGTCCCGGCACCACCTCGACCATCTGCGATGCGATAGGTGCCGGCCGCATGCCAGGCCATGCGGATGAAGAGGCCGCCATAATGACCCCAGTCGGCAGGCCACCAGCTCTGGCTATCCGTCATCAGCGCTTTGAGATCCTGCTTGAGCGCATTAGTGTCCAGCTTCTTCAGTTCTTCACGATAATTGAACGACGCCCCCATAGGGTTAGTCTTAGTATCGTGCTGATGCAAGATGTCCAGATTTAACGACTTTGGCCACCAGGCCACATTGCTATTGGCTTGCCCGTTTTCAGTAATGGCACCGTGCATGACGGGGCATTTTCCGGATGACATAGTGATTCCCCTTGTGGGTTACGATGGATTAGGTCATTCTCAATTCAGTCTAGGATTAATAAATTACATGGGGCTTACTTGAAGGTACGTCGTATAGACGGTGTGGTTATTAGGCGTTCTTCATGTTTTTTACATGAAACCGCCACCCCATAGATACGATTATGGGTTTTTATCAGATCCAGCGTCTAATTGTTTTTATCAATGCGATCGATAGGTCCGTGCTATGAAATGAACCGGTGCCCGCATTCATGAATGACCATTCCGCGAGCACACACATCGGGCTTTCCGCGACGACCAGCCTCTGACAGAGAACCGAATGCAAGGGTTCAGGTCCGGTTAAAATCTCCGTAAGCCATGCATTGGTATTTATCGGCATACTTTTTCCAGACACTGAGTCGGGGACGATAGTTTTCAGACTGACGCTGGCCGTTAACGAACTCTGCACAGGCCAACTCAAAGCTCACAATCAGCGTATCGCCATTTGAGGTGGCATGAACATTTCTTATGGAAGCATCCGTAAGATGCATAGCCTGCATGAGTGACATCGCAGCTGATTTATCAAAGACGCCATCGTTGGTTACGAATTGGCATTCTGGCGCAATCATGGCATCCAGCGCAGCCCAGTTCCCTGACTGGATCAGATCCAGTGTCTTCTGCTCTAAAGCCAGTGCGATCTGATTAAGTGATTCATTGTTCGTCATTCGTTTCTCCGGCGTTAAATTCACAAGTGCATCACGCGCTGACGCTCAGCCAGGATGTGTTTTTTAACTTGTTCGCCGTTCTCCCGTGCGCAAATGATTTCATCCGGATTGACCGCAGCATCCGTCTTTTGTAAACGCAGCACATCACCGGAGGCTACAAATTCCGGTAGCCACGCCGCCCAGAAAAAGCCCTGCGCTTCCAGTGCCGGAATCGCCACTAGGGCATTGGGATCTGCCAATGGAATATCCAGATGCAGTACTTCAACCCCTTCACGCGTTAGCTGGTCGACAACTGCGGCAACTCTTGGTCCAATATCTCGGCCAATCACCGACACGACGATCTGGGCAAACTGATTGTCGGGATTGGTTGTGAAGTGTAATGCCGTATGGACATCTGCCGCAGGCGCTTCTTGCGTAATGTTTCGGTCTATTCCCAATCCCTCTGCCAAGCTACCGGCAAACTCGGCATAGACGCCTGGCAGATAGATCGTTCTTTCCGGTGCCGCCTTGAGCGGGATGTAATAGGTCATCAATGACAATCGGACGTCAGTCACATTATTGACGCCCGCCATATGCCAGGTTGGCGCATCTTTGGCGATAAACGCGCCGGTCTCAATGCCCCCCGAGTCGATGATTTCATGCTGGCTAAACGGATGGTTGGTGACACACTCGGACCAGTATCCCAGCAGGCCATGCTCGATGGCGACCGCTTTGCGGTGCTCTGCCAAACGATTTGACAGGTGTTGCCCACGACTGTCTGGATCCACGACCATCTTTCCGGCTTCGGGAATCGGGGCGCTCAGGCTCGCAAAAGTCAGCGCACAATGCCCGATCAGCGTGCCCGAGGCGTCTAACGACACGACAGAATGCATCAGCCCCTCTTCCAGGGCAGCAGCAATCTCTTTCGGATTATAGAGAATCTTGTTCGGATAGCCTTCCCCGTAACACTTACGCACCAGCCTTACCAGTTGCTCTGCATCCGCCGCGCTCATCCGCCTGACGGTGAAATTTAGTGCACCAGTTTTTTGTTCAGTCATAGTTACATCTCCTGCCGCAGACTTGCCACTTCGGCGTGATAATCATCTAGCGAAATCAGACCCAGCAACGGGTGTTCCAGGTTAATCGTGATATAAAACACCGCAACAGTGACCAGGACATAAATAGGCACCATGGTCCAGTCACGAGAATCGGTCGTCGCCTGGTTATAACCAGCCATGAATGCACCAATGATCAAGAGCAGAACCAGTAGCTGGTAAATAATTTTTGGCGGATGCTGGTTCAGCGCCATCTTGCGGTTCTCCAGCGCCGTATTCATCTTGGCGATTGCGGTTAGCAACTCTGCCGCCACCAGGTATCTGGGGTATGGCGTCGCATTCACCGCCGCGACTGAATCTTTCCAGAGTTGTGACAGCGTTGCCTCAAACAGTTTCAAGCGCGCCTCCAGCACCTTGCTGTCCACCACATCAAGATACAGCTCGATTCGTTGATCCATCAAATTCCGAAAATCGTCGCGGATTTTTGGCTGATGCGCTGGCGGCAGGAGATCCACCGCATCATAAGCTGTCGAAATGGTGTTGTATTCCTCCACCAGTAATACCCGACGTTTCTCAAATCGCTCATAAGCACCCGAGAACGTAAATGTCACCAACAGCGACATGAGGCCAAAGATGGCCGCGACACTAATCTCGTCTAATTTAACCTTGGCGCCGGCCGCCCGAGCCTTTTGATACAGCCCCAGGCGGCGACCTGCCCATACAGCAAGGCCGAGAGATGCCACAAGTACCACCGGCAAAAACTGGCTTTCGAACAAAAAAATGTCTAACTGGTTATACATGCAGATGCCCTACAGGTAGATCGCCTAGAATTTAAAAATTAGATGCTTGCCGCATCTTAACAAAGCCATTTCGCGATCGGCCGGTATCTTGCGGTAAATCAATAAAACGTAGGGCTAACTTTTCAGTATAGGCGTAACATGAAAAAGTGAATTTCGTTTACAGGAGGTCATCATGGGTGGTGTTGATATTTCAGTATCCCGCTGCGAAGTGGCAGGAGAGATGGTACTTACGGATCAGACCCAGCGGGAATGTGCCCTTGAGCACCATTGCCCCAAAGGCACAAAGTGCCCGCTCGACGGATGCTTTGCCGTTCATTCGGGCGTTGCGGAGCCACACCCGGAGTGCCACGTTCGCAAGTCTAAAAGCGGCAAATAACCTCATACCGCGCGTCTCGAGCGAGAAGCCGGAGGGCTGAACGGGTGTTGGCGGTTGGATTGGCGTAGCTTATGATGCGGTCATGATCTATGCCATTATTGCGATTTCCGCTGGTTCGGCTTTGGGCGCCCTGCTGCGTTGGCAACTGGGGCTGAAGTTAAACGAATTATTTCCAACGTTGCCACCGGGCACCCTGGCTGCAAATATTATCGGTGGCTACATTATCGGCCTAGCGGTGGCCTTTTTTGCCAATACCAGCGAGATAGCGCCAGAATGGCGGCTCTTCATCATCACCGGCTTTTGTGGTGGACTCACGACTTTTTCGACCTTTTCGGCCGAGGTGGTCACCCTGCTGCAGGCTGGCCGGATCGGCTGGGCGGCAACGTCGATTCTCACCCACATCAGCACCTCACTCATTGCCACCATCGCGGGGCTGCTGACTTGGGAATTGCTGCACAAAACCTAAGGACACGCCATGAAGGGTTATCAGGTCAACTTTTACACACTACAAAACCGTAAGCATCAAGAACAGGCGGTTAGTGAGTGGCTGGTCGACAAAGCCCAGATACTCGGCATTGGCGGTGCGACCGTCATTCATGGCGATGAAGGCATCGGCAGCGACGGGCGTCTGCACGCGACCCGCTTCTTCGAACAGGCAGAACAGCCCATGATTGTGGTAATGGTTCTCACCGAGGAGCAAACAGAGCAGCTCTTTTCCCTAATCGCCGAGACGGGACTCAAGATCTTCCATACGCGCACCCCGGTGGAATACGGCTATACCGGTCAATGACGAATTTCAGATTTCCTTAATTCTGAAATATCTCTGTCACAATCGAGTGTAATACTCGCTTCATTCTAGGACTTCTCATTGGAGCCACCCGACCATGGCAGAGCACACCATCAAGCAGTTTGATCTCGAACTCGACGATCTGAAGTCACGCGTTCTACTGATGGGCGGTATTGTTGAGCAGCAAATGCGCATGGCCATGCAAGGCCTCTATGGGGCTGATATCAACCTGCTGTCATCAGTCGAACAAGGTGACGGTCGTCTTGACGATGCCGAATTGCAACTTGACCTCGTGTGCAATCAGTTAATTGCCAAGCGCCAACCAACCGCCATTGATCTACGCGTCGTCATCGGTGTACAGAAAACCGGTTTGGAACTTGAAAAAGCAGGCAACAAAGCGCTCAAAATTGCGCGCATTGCCCGTTCACTCCACGAAAAGCACCCGCTCTTCACACCAACTGTTGAGTTGCGTCACATGTCTGAAGATGCATTGGATATGCTTCGTCGCGCGCTGGACGCGTTTGCCCGTGCAGACAGCATGGCTGCAACCGATGTGCTTCAAGCAGATGATCTGGTGGACTCGGAGTACCGCAGCATTACCCGCCAACTGATCACCTTCATGATGGAAGATCCGCGGACGATCTCGCAGGCGTTAGAGATCATGGGTATGGCCAAAGCGATCGAGCGCGTTGCCGACCATGCACGCGCCATTGCCGAAAACGTGATTTATATCGCATCCGGACTCAACGTTCGCCACAGCAACGTTGATGATATTCGCATCAGACTGTCGAGCGAACAAAGCTCTGGCAACTAAGCCGTATGGCAGCGACTATTCTTATCGTCGAAGACGATGACGCCATTCGTGAATTGCTGACGATCAGCCTTGAAGCCTCGTCACATCGTGTGATGGCATCGGGGTCTGCCGAAGAGGCTGAAGCGTTGATGCTTCACAACTTACCGGATCTGATCCTGCTCGACTGGATGTTGCCAGGCAAGTCTGGCCCGCAGTTCGCTCAAAAGCTCAGAAACGTAGAGCGCACAAAAGACGTTCCGATCATTATGCTCACGGCGCGCACCGATGAACAAGACCGTGTCACCGGCCTGGAGATTGGCGCTGACGACTATATGGTCAAGCCTTTTTCGCCCCGTGAGCTCGTTGCCAGAATCAAGGCGGTTTTGCGCCGTCGCAAGCCACAATTGACTGAGGACAAAGTCAATGTCCATGGTTTGATTCTGGATCCGGTCACCCATCGCGTCACGGCAAACGGATCGGCGATCGTGATTGGCCCCACTGAATTTCGGCTTCTGCATTTCTTCATGACCCACCCAGAGCGTGTGCATAGCCGCTCGCAACTGCTAGACAAGGTCTGGGGCGACCACGTTTTTGTCGAAGAGCGCACGGTAGACGTGCATATTCGTCGCCTTCGTTCTGTGCTTGAAGCAACGGGTCACGACAGCCTGATCCAGACCGTGCGTGGTAGCGGCTACCGGTTTTCGACGCATAACGACTGACTAGACCCTTTTGTTTGAGTGGTAGCATGACAGGCTAGGAGGGCTCCATGTCGTTTCTGGAAGTACTGCTTTCACTCGTCGTTTTGATTCTGGCCATCCGCCTATACGGCCACCGGCGTTATTTGCGCTTGATGCTCGATTGGATTTCCGGGCCGCTGGATGCACCGCTCCCCGATGCATCGGGTGTGTGGGGAGAATTTGTCTCCCGCATGAATAGTCGCGTCAAATTCCGGAAAAAAGAAGCCGATCTATTAGCCGCCGCGCTAGAGCAGTTTCGCAGTGCACTTGAGGCGTTGCCGGATGGCGTCATCTTCATGGACAACCAACGGCGCATTCTCTGGATGAATCACCTCGCCGAGAGTCTCATGTTTCTCTCCCAGAACAAAGATACGGGCAAGCCCGTCGAACACATGGTGCGTGAACCAGAATTTGTTACTTATCTTCAGCAAGGAGACTTTGCTGAACCGCTGATGTACCACCCAACTCGCCGAGCAGGCGCCTGTTACATGATCAGCGTGATCGACTACGGTCATGAACGCTCTCTGATAACGATCCGAGATCTGACCCAACTGGAAAAACTTGAGAATATCCGCCGTGATTTCGTGGCCAATGTTTCTCACGAGCTTAAGACACCGCTAACGGTCATCAGTGGCTTTATCGAAACACTCCAATCTCAACATGGGCAGCTGTCGGAAGAAAAGCGTCAGCGTTATCTGGATCTTGCATATACGCAAGCACAACAGATGAACCGGCTCGTACAGGATCTACTCACACTGTCGTCACTGGAAGCCAGCACCAACTTTGCGGACGAAAGTGATGTCCACATAGCCAGCCTCGTCAGTCAACTGATTGAGTCTGCAGAAAATCTTTCCAATGGCAGACATCAGATTACCTGCGACATACCGCCCAATCTCCAATTGCAGGCTTCTGCCTCAGCATTGCGCAGTATCTTTGGGAATCTGATCAACAACGCCGTCAATTACACCCCAGCCGGTGGGCACATTGAGATCAGCTGGGAAGACACCCCAGAAGGCGGATGCTTCAAGGTCAATGATTCCGGCATCGGCATTGATCCATCACACATCCCCCGCCTCACCGAACGCTTCTATCGGGTAGACCAGGGCCGATCGCGCGATACGGGGGGTACCGGGCTCGGTTTAGCCATCGTCAAACATGCACTTGGCCGTCACCAGGGGTACTTGGGTATCGAAAGCCAGATCAACCGAGGCAGCATATTCACGGCGCACTTTCCGCGGCAACGGATTTTTCATCAAGTCTAACGTCGATACATCGACTACAAATAACAACGCCGGGCAACGCAGCGGCACCCGGCGCTGGTGAAGCCTGAGACTTCGGCTAACCAAAGCGGCCGGTGATGTAATCCTCGGTTTCTTTGCGCTTAGGCTTCACGAAAAGTTCATCCGTGACACCGAACTCGATTAATTCGCCCAGATACATATAAGCAGTATAGTCAGAAACACGTGCGGCCTGCTGCATGTTATGCGTCACGATCGCAATCGTATACGAGTTTTTCAGTTCAAAAACCAGCTCTTCAATCTTGGCCGTCGAGATCGGATCCAACGCGGAGGTCGGTTCGTCGAGGAGCAGAATATCTGGTTTCACAGCCACACCACGTGCGATACACAAACGCTGCTGCTGGCCACCCGATAACGAGAGTCCGCTCTGGTGCAGTTTATCCTTCACTTCCGTCCACAAGGCTGCCTGTTCCAACGCCCACTGGACGCGGTTGTCCATCTCGGCCTTCGGGAGATTTTCGTATAGACGAACACCAAAAGCGATATTGTCGTAGATCGACATCGGGAACGGCGTCGGCTTCTGGAAGACCATGCCAATGCGCGCGCGCAAGAGATTCAGATCGACCCCTTTGTCGAGGGTATTCTGGCCGTGAAACATAATCTGGCCTTCGGCACGTTGCCCGGGATACAGGTCGTACATGCGATTAAAGGTTCGGAGTAGTGTGGACTTGCCGCAGCCAGATGGGCCAATAAATGCCGTTACCTTCTTTTCGGCGATATCCATCGAAACCGATTTCAACCCCTTGAAGTCACCGTAGTAAAAATCCAGATCACGAACCTTGAGAGCAACGTTAATGCCCTGATCAGAAAGAAATTCAGACATAACTAGAAGACCTTTTAGGATTGAGTTTTTTCACGGAAAGCCACACGAGCTATCACATTCAGCAACAGAACCAGCATCGCAATCAGTGCCGATGCACCCCATGCCAGTTCCTGCCAGTTTTCATAAGGGCTCATGGCGAAATTAAAAATCGTCACGGGTAGGTTGGCCATCGGTTGATCGATGTCGAGGCTGAAAAACTGATTATTGAGTGCCGTAAATAGCAAGGGGGCAGTTTCGCCGGTGATCCGTGCGATAGCCAGTAGGATGCCGGTGGTGACCCCCCCTTTAACGGCACGTAAGCATACATCCAGACTAACGCGCCAGCGCGGCATACCGAGCGCAAACGCAGCCTCACGCAAACTTCCCGGCACAAGCTTCAGCATATTTTCGGTCGTACGTACCACAACGGGTACGGCGATCAACGCCAGCGCAATCGAGCCCGACCAACCCGAGAAGTGCTTTGTGGTCGCCACAAATAATGCATAGACGAAGAGGCCGATGACGATCGAAGGTGCTGACAGCATGATATCGGTAACGAATCGGGTTATGGCTGCCATACGCGAGCGGTCACCAAATTCCGCCAGGTAGATGCCAGCCAGAATTCCTACCGGGGTAGAGACGATCGTCGTTAAACCGACTATGAGCAGGCTACCAACAATCGCATTCGCCATACCGCCGCCTTCAGATCCAGGCGCTGGCGTCGACTCCGTAAAAAAGGCCCAGTTCATCGCCGGAATACCTTTGATGAACAGCGTTGCCAGAATCCAAATCAATCCAAGCAGACCCAGTGCAACAGCGACACCGGATAGAACTGTACTGACGCTGTTCTTCAGCTTGCGGCGTTTGTAACGTGTATCCATTACTTGACCCCCGCCTTCTTTTCACCCTGCTTAATCAACCATTCTGAAATCGATAACACGGCAAAAGTGATAATAAACAGAATCAGACCGAGTCCGAAAAGTGCCGGAATATGCATTGTCGGATCAGCTTCGGCAAATTCGTTGGCCAGCGTTGATGCAATCGAATTACCCGGTGCAAAGAGGTTTAACGAAAACCGATTGGCATTGCCAATCACAAAGGTGACGGCCATCGTCTCACCGAGTGCGCGACCGAGGCCGAGCATAATGCCGCCAATCACACCAACGCGGGTATAAGGCAAAACGATGTTCTTAACAACTTCCCAACGCGTACAACCGATACCATAGGCTGATTCCTTGAGGACGCTGGGGACCGTCTCAAAAACATCACGCATAACAGATGCGATAAACGGAATAATCATCAGCGAAAGCACTAGGCCAGCGGTGAAAACACCCAGACCCAGTGGTGGGCCAGCAAAGAATGGTTCGCCCAGCACACTGATGAGGAAAGGCTGCAGGTAATCTTGAACAATCGGGGCAAAAATGAACAAACCCCAGAAACCATAAATGATCGACGGCACACCCGCGAGGAGTTCAATCGCTGTACCCAACGGTCGACGTAACCAGACCGGGCAGGATTCTGTTAAAAACATGGCAATACCAAAGCTGACCGGAACACCAACGAGTAGCGCTATCAGCGAAGTCGCCAGCGTGCCCCAGATCGCAATCCCTGCACCAAAGTTGCCATCGGTCGGGCTCCAGGTCGTGCTATAAAAGAAACCAAGGCCAAACTCCTGAAATGCCGGCCAGGCTTGCACCACCAATGACACCAAAATGCCGAATAGCGTCAGCAACACCAAAGCCGCAAAACTGAAGGTCACACCGGCAAAAAGCCGATCCTGTCGCAGGAACTGTGCGGACTTCTCAGCCTGGCGTTGCATGGCCTGAGCAACAGTCTCATTTGATTCAATCACTCGAGAACTCCCAGCATACCGATATCATTCACGAACGCCGATCCCGCGCAGCGAGCAACGGGATCGGTATCTTAATGCGCTTAATTGAGAAAACTACTTGGCAACAAATACTGGCTTGCCATCCTGACCCTTAATGTCGGCCCAGCTCTTGACGATCGCCTTGACGGCGTTGTCCGGCAGCGGCACATAGTCCAAGTCGGTCGCCATCTTCTGGCCCTTGGTCAGCGCCCAGTTAAAGAACTTCAGTACTTCAGCGCTTTGTTCAGGTTTCTCAGGCTTTTTATACATCAGGATGAACGTTGCCGAGGTGATTGGCCATGAAGCTGCGCCAGGCTGGTTATTCAGATTGACCGCAAAATTCGGCGTGCCTGTCCAATTGGCCTTGGCTGCAGCGGCATTAAAGCTTGCTTCGTTCGGCTGAACAGCTTTGCCATCTCGGTTAATCAGCGACACATGCGTCATTTTGTTTTGCTTGGCATAGGCAAACTCGACGTAGCCGATGGCACCATCGATCTTGGTCACGTTAGCAGCAACCCCAGCGTTACCCTTGCCACCCACACCCGCAGGCCAGTTTACAGTCTTGCCCGAACCGACGACGCCTTTGAAGGGTGCGGATACCTGTGCCAGAAAATCGGTAAATACAGCCGTCGTACCCGATGAATCCGAACGATACACCAAGGTGATGGCCGTATCGGGCAGCTTCACGCCCGGGTTCACCGAGGCAATCGCTGGATCGTTCCACTTCGTTACCTTGGCACGGAAAATATCCGACAACACATCGTTATTCAGCTTCAGCTGACCCGGAGCGACGCCCTGGAGATTAACGACTGGCACTACGCCGCCGATCACCGCCGGAAACTGAACCAGCCCAAACTTCTCCAGAACTTCTGCGGAAGTGGGGTCATCGCTAGCGCCGAAGTCGACCGTCTTCGCCTGGATCTGCTTAACGCCACCCCCCGAACCGATCGCCTGATAGTTCAGTGCGGTGCCCGTTTGCGCTTTGTAGGCTTCTGCCCACTTCGAGTACATCGGTGCGGGGAACGTAGCACCGGCGCCAGTAATTTGTGCTGCACTAGCCACGCCAGCAATAAGGCCAGCTGATACCAGCAGCCCTTTCAGAACCTTGTTGATTGAAGCGTTCATGACAAACTCCCTAAAGGTACCAGCGCATTGCTGGCGAAACTTGTTACAACCTGAGAGGGAGTTTATGGGGCGAAAGTTACCGAATTGTGACAGATCTCGCGCCGCAACAAAACATTCATTTTTCGGCCGGAACCTGCCAGAACAGGGCTTTTACTTCTTGTCTTTCTTCAGCTGCTGGTCACGAAATTCCTTGAAACGGCTTAAAGCACGCTTGTAGCCATCTTCAAAACCATTGCGGTAGCCGGAGCCCCCAGGCAATTTGTCGTATTTCGGCTTTTCTTTCAGGATCGATTCGAGTTCCTGAAGCACATCTTTAATCGTCGGTTCAGTCATGATTTTATCCTCCGGTTAGGCTCACTTAAGCAGAAACATGTTGCGCTTCGATGACAATGCCACGGTTACCCGTGATTACCGGAATGGTTTTTTTGGATTTTGCTATCGCCGACGCCCGATCCGGGAGCCGGCGGTTATAACGGCAGTTACTTCTTTTTGCTCTTTTTAGGTGGACGGCCAGTCTTGACGCGCTCGACTTTGGCCAAGACGGCGACCAGTGCACCGTCCGCCAGGCTGGCGAGATGGGCAATGCCCGCGCGAAGGATTTCAGACTTCTTGAATTCCTTGCCCAGTTTGAGCGCCCGCTTTTTCATGTCGCTCAAGAGCGCATGCTCGTGCTCGGGGAACGAAAAACTGTCGCGAATGAGTTTGACCTTTTTCGCTGCAACAACTGGCTGCGCCTTCGTGGCTTGCGTCTTTCTGCTTGTCACAGGCGCAAGAGCCTTCGACGCGACCGGGGTCTTACGACTTGGCTTCACTGGGAGTTTGCGTGCCACGAGCTTTTTGCCCACTAGCTTCGCTGCTGAAACCTTTGAAACCGCTTTGCGTGCAGAGGTTTTGCGAGCCACAGCAGCGCCTGATTTTGTTTTGGTCGTTGTCATAATCACTGATCCTCTTTTGAATACTTCGATCTTTTCATTATGGCATGCGGGGCTGTGAAAATTTATGAAAATCAAGAGCAAACATCTAAGTAATATTCATGCAACAAAAATTTCATAGATTCCTTGTTTTGCCACGAACTGAATGCCATGGTCTTTGTCCCGTTGAACTCACTGATCGACCCGTTACAAATCCCCGAAGACGGTGTGGTGTTTGCTTGGGAGATCTCTGCAGAGGGATCACGCGAGATCAACGCCCATGAAGTTGATCTCGCCCTAACGGATCCTGAAAAATCGCTCTGGTTGCATCTGAATCTTTCGAATGCCCGTGTTCAACGGTGGATCCGGCAAACACCGCACCTGCCAGAACCCCTCAAAGATGCGATCCTGGATGAAGTAAATCGGAGCCGGATGGAAACTATCGAAGAATTCGGCGACGGGCTCATGATGGTGATGAATGACTATCGTATCGGTCTTCTCAAGAACGACGACGAAGAGGAAACCGGCACTCTTTGGGCCATCATGACCCCACGACTAATGCTCTCACTTAGAGCACACCCGCTACAAACAACCGACACGCTACGTCACCGTCTTCGTCAAAATCGTATCAATCCGACCAACATCGTGGCCCTATATCACGAGATGATCGAAGAGCGTGCCACATACCTGCGTCGACGCACCGACAATCTGTCGGACGAAATGGATGCACTAGAGGAAAATCTACTCACAGGTGATCGGCTGCCTGAGCACGAAACACTAGGTCGGCTTCGGATAACCTGTAGTCGTCTGCGGCGGCACTATGCACCTGAACTTACTGCTCTGCGGCGTCTGATCCGCCGGAGACCAACGTGGTTTTCGGAGGACGATACGGACAAATTGCGCGAACAGATTGATTTGCTTGCATTCTTAGTAGACGAGGTCAATAGCCTCCATGAACGCGCCAAGGTTCTTCAAGACGAGCTTTCTGCGCACGTTGCCGAATTTAACGCCAGAAACCTACAAGTACTGTCAGTGATGACGGTAATCTTCCTGCCGATGACGCTTGTTACTGGCGTCATGGGTATGAATATGGAAGATTTGCCCGGTCTTGAACACTCCTTCTGGGCTGTGATGATCATCATGTTTGGAGCCGGCTTGATGGTGTACCTCGGTTTAAAAATCAGACGTATTGTTTAACGGATTCGTCACATTTCTTTAATCCCAGTTTCACGAAGACCCATTTAAATGCGTTCATCGTGAGAGATGACAGCGAAAAACACTACCGTACGATCTGGATCTCGGATGTCCACTTGGGCACGAGAGGTTGTCAGGCAAGTTATCTGCTTGATTTTCTGCGCAGCCATGAATCAGAAACTCTTTATCTTGTCGGCGACATCCTCGACGGCTGGCATCTAAAAAAAGGATGGTATTGGCCACAGACGCATAATGACGTTGTTCAAAAAATTCTACGCAAGGGGCGAAAAGGCACTCGCGTCATTTTTATTCCAGGTAATCACGACGAAAGCGTACGTCAATTTATCGGATTAGATTTTGGTGATATTGAGGTCAGAGAGGATGCCATTCATACCCTCGCTAATGGCAAGCGTCTCTGGATCACTCACGGCGACCTGTTTGATGGGGTTATGCAACACGCTCGTTGGTTAGCATATCTTGGTGATGGCGCTTACAGCCTCATACTTTATCTGAATCGCTGGTTTAACGCGATCCGTGTCCGCTTCGGTTTTTCTTATTGGTCACTTTCGCAATACCTGAAACATCAGGTCAAAAATGCCGTCAATTTTATTTCCGCTTTTGAGCACGTAATGACGGAAGAAGCCAAGCGCCGTAATTGTGATGGTGTTGTCTGTGGCCACATTCATAAGCCTGAAATCCGTGATATCAATGGTCTGCTGTATTGCAACGATGGCGACTGGGTAGAAAGTCTGACGGCGCTCGCCGAAGACTTTGATGGCAATCTTGAGATTATTCACTGGAATCGACGCATTGAGGCACCGTTGAATCTCGTGAGCCTGCACAAGGAGTTCACAGAGGCACCGACATGTGCCAGCTCCTAAACTATCGAGGTGACAGCATGCGCATCATGATCGTTACAGACGCTTGGGAACCTCAAGTCAATGGCGTCGTTAGAACCATCAAGTCTACCCGGCGTGAACTCGAAAGCATGGGGCATGTCGTCGACGTGCTTTCACCCTTGGAGTTCAGAACACTACCCTGCCCCACTTACCCTGATATCCGCCTATCGCTTGGCGCTACAAGCAAAACACACCAACGGATCAAAGACTTCGACCCCAACGCTCTTCATATCGCAACAGAAGGCCCGCTCGGTCTCGCTGCCCGGCGCTGGGCTATCAAGCATCATTTTCCTTACACGACCGCGTATCACACCCGTTTTCCGGAGTATGTTTACGCCAGATTTCGGATTCCTCTCAAATGGACATACCGTTATTTGAACTGGTTTCACGGCAAAGCAAAAGCCGTGATGGCGCCAACGCATGTCGTTATCAAGGATCTTCGAGACTATGGTTTTAAAAATGTCGTCCTATGGGGTCGTGGTGTTGAGCTTGATATCTTCAAGCCTCACGATATTCGCCGTCTTGACACAAAGCCACCTATCTTTCTGTATGTCGGGCGGGTTGCTGTTGAAAAAAATATTGAGGCCTTCCTGGATCTTGATCTTCCTGGTTCGAAATGGGTGGTTGGTGAAGGACCAGCGCTGACTGATCTTCGCGCCAGGTACCCAGACACCAATTTCATGGGCGTACTTTCCCAGAATGAACTCGCCGAGGTCTATTCATCGGCCGATGTATTTGTATTTCCGAGCAAAACCGATACCTTCGGCTTAGTTTTGCTTGAGGCCATGGCGTGCGGACTGCCGGTTGCTGCCTACCCAGTGACCGGGCCGCTTGACGTGATTGGCGATTCCACAGGGGGTGCGCTCAATCACGACTTGCGCCAAGCCTGTATGGATGCGTTGGCGTTAAAGCGTGAAGACGCCTTCGCACATGCGCAAAAATATTCGTGGCGCGCTGCCACCGAGCAATTCCTGAATGCAATCCATCCGAGATCTTCAGCCTGATGGCGCAGTTTGATCCGGATTACGACCCCAGACATAATCCGCATAAGATTCACCGCGGATTCAAGCGCGTCATCATGGCTGCGGGCCATTCACTAGAGGGCTTGCGATATGCCATCCAGGAAGAGAGCGCCTTCAGGCAGGAGCTTCTATTGGGTCTGCTCATGGCCCCCTGGGTTTTCATCTTGGAGTTTGATCGAGTCGAGCGCTTGCTATTGTTAGGCAGCATTGCCCTAGTCCTGATCATGGAGCTTCTCAACTCCGGTATCGAGGCTGCGATTGACCGGATATCATTCCAACATCACAGTCTTTCAAAGCGCGCCAAAGATTACGGTAGCGCTGCCGTGCTCTTGGCACTAATCCTCTGTGGTGTCACCTGGATCACGCTCCTGCACCCTCACCTGTTCTAAGACAAATATCACCATGAATCTAATCCTCTGGCGTCATGCCGAAGCCATTGATCTTGGCATTCCTGTAACTCCGGGTAGCAAGCGCGATCTGGAACGCGCCTTGACTGAAAAAGGCCAACAGCAAGCGCAAGCCACCGCGCTCTGGCTTAAGAAAAACGTCAAGCGCAAACTGCGAGTGATCTCTAGCCCCGCGTTCCGAGCGTTACAAACCGCTAGGGCCTATAGCGATAGGCCGGAGATCATCGCGGATCTGAATCCGCTGGCCGATGCCAGTCACGTGCTTGGTGCTATCAACTGGCCACAGGGCGACGATGTGCTCGTGATTGGTCACCAACCCTGGATCGGCCGGGTCGCCAGCTTGTTACTGGCCGGGCAGGAGCAGGACTGGTCAGTTAAAAAGTCGTCGATCTGGTGGCTGAGTCATCGCGTACGACAGCAAGAGCATCAGGAAAAGGCACAAACGCTGCTCCGCCTAGTAATGCCTCCGGATCTGATTATTAAAGCATGAGGCTTAACCGTTTTGTCACCGTTTTATCATCGCTTTGTCATTTGACCTTACTAAAGTCGTTGTGTTTAGGCAACCACTAACGACAAAGGATCACGATGAGCGATGAGACCCTTGGCCTCGAGAACCTGCCGGTTCAACATGGACCCAACGACGTCCAGACACAACCCACCCGCACGCACCAACCTTCACTGGTTATTTCGTGGGCACGCCATCAGGATGAGGTCGAAGAAGCCCAACGCCTACGCTACAAGGTCTTTGCCGAAGAAATGGGCGCTTCATTGCTGAAGGCCAAAGATGGCCTCGATCAAGACCTGTTTGATGCCTGGTGCGACCACCTGATCGTGCGTGACGAAGAAACATTACGTGTTGTCGGCACTTACCGTGTGCTCACGCCCCACAAGGCGGCCAAGCTGGGTAGCCTTTACTCGGACAGCGAATTCGATCTCACGCGACTTGCTCATCTACGTCCTAAAATGATCGAGCTTGGTCGTTCCTGCGTTCACCAGGACTATCGCACGGGTAGCGTCATCATGGCGCTATGGAGTGGCTTGGGACGCTACATGGTGCAAGGGGGTTATGAAACCATGCTGGGTTGTGCCAGTGTTTCTATGGCGGATGGCGGGCACTACGCGGCCAGCCTCTATCGACAATTTAGCCAAACAAACCTCGCTGCTATTGAATACCGGGCATTTCCCCGCCTAGCGCTCCCGGTTGAAAGCCTTAATCAGCAGCTGGCGGTTGAACCACCGCCACTGGTCAAAGGCTATCTTCGCCTTGGGGCAAAAATCTGTGGCGCGCCAGCATGGGATCCAGATTTCAACACCGCTGATTTCTTAACACTACTACGACTCGGGGATATGCACCCACGATACGCTAAGCATTTCCTTGGCAAAAACTAGCCTACGAAAACAACAAAAAAAAGAGGCTGCATAGTGCGGCCTCTTTGCTTTGACCATTCCGTCATCAACCCCGTTGGGCAACATCCAGCAATAGGGACTCAAAGTGCGCGACAACCACCGGCCAGCTCTCGCGCAGCGCCCTTTGACGTGATTTCTGGCGCATACGATCATATGCCGAACGATCATCCCAGTAGCGGGCATGCAGAGTTTCACAGGCGCGAACAAACGCCGCATTATTTTCCATCGGTGCAAGGCACCCGCTCTCCGGAGTCACATACTGTGCCGCAGCAGCGTAATCAAATGCAACGACAGGGAGTGCGCTTGCCATGGCCTCTAACGTGACATTACCGAAGGTTTCTGTCAGGCTCGGAAAGACAAACAGGTCGGCAGAGGCGTAGTGCGCAGCCAGATCATCGCCGTGTCGCACGCCTGCAAAAATGGCTTCAGGAAATCTCTGTTCTAGGCCCGTTCGTTCCGGCCCATCACCTACCATCACTAAACGAACGCGAGCATCTTTTTGGCGGAGTGCGCTATAGGACTGGATCAGCAAATCCAGGTTTTTTTCTACGGCTAAGCGACCCACATAAACCAGCATAAAGTTTTCTTCGCTCACGCCCCATTGGGCACGCAACGCCTGCGACCGCTTTTCAGAGGAATAGAGCGCCGCATTCACGCCGCGCGACAATACATGGACGTTTTTGAATCCGATGCTACTCAATTCACGGCGCATATTTTCTGTTGGCACCGTCGTTAGTGCTGTCTTGTTATGAAATTTACGTAGGTAAGCGACAATTGGGCGCTTCAGCCAGCCGATGCCATAATGCTGGGAGTAGCTGTGAAAATTAGTACGGAAATCCGAGCAGACTGGAATCTTCAATTTTCTTGCTGCCTCAAGTGCCGACCAGCCCAGCGGACCTTCGGTAACAATATGTACCAGATCTGGTCGACGCATCGTCCATTGCCCCACCAGACGCTTCTTCGCAGGAAGCCCCATTTTCAAGTTAGGGTATTTTGGGATTGGCAAGCCCGGAGTCAGAACTTCCTCAATATCACTTGCTGCCACCTTCTGTGCATCATCTTTCTGCCGAGGACGAACCAGCTGAATTTCGTGATTGAGTAGCGACAACCCCTCCACAAAACGTGACAGGGACAGCGCCACGCCATTCACTTCTGGCGGGTAAGTTTCCGTTACGATCGCTAGGCGCAGCGATTTCTTTTTTGTGGCAAGGTTTTCTATGATGATCGCGTCCATATTGGGTGGCCAAAGATTTTTTAGCAAATCATGGACGCCCTCCATAAAGGCATTGCTACCGTCTCTTTAAAGATTTATGAAACTGTGTCTGTCATAAAAATCGCTTAAATGCGTCATACCACCGTAGTAATTAAATCCTATTGTTGGCCTATCGAAATCATCGGGAGACCTCATGAAATCCTTTCTCGCGACATTACGTGAGCAACGCTGGGACGATCATCGCTATTATCATCAGAGCCGCATTAACCAAACGCTGCACTTCCTGAGCGCCTCTGGATTTTTGGTTGCCTATAGTTTGGTTTTTTCTGATCCAGCAACGGCCGCCATCATCGGTTGGGTCTGGTCGATGGGGACGCGCCAATCGGGTCATTTCTTCTTTGAACCTCAGGGCTATGACGAGGTCAATCACGCTACGAACGAATACAAGGAAGCTATCAAAGTCGGTTACAACCTGCAGCGTAAGGTCGTACTGATCGCCATCTGGCTAGCATCACCATTGCTGCTGCTCGTGAACCCGAGCATCTTCGGCATCTTCGAACCGGCAGCGACAACGAAACAGCTGATCGATCATGTCGGCATTATTTGGTTAGCGATTGGCGTGGGCGGTCTGATTTTCCGAACTGTTCATCTTTTTTTCCTACGCGATGTACAAACCGGTCTAGTCTGGATGACGAAAATCCTGACCGATCCTCTTCACGATCTGAAGATGTATTACAAGGCACCGTTCTATCTGATGCGTGGTCAACTGATCGATCCAATGGATCACGTAGCCCATGAAGAAGAAATGAAAGCTGCTGTCTAAGTCAGTATCCAAAAACCCAAAAAAAAGCCCCGCGTTTTGACGCGGGGCTTTTTGTTGCTCGCTTAACGAGATCACGCCAGACGAGTTCGCCACATCTCACCGAAAATCTTGCGCTTGATACTCTTGTTGGTCATTTTACTTTCCTCCCACCACCACCCGTCCCGAGCCATAGAGCGGGCAGCCTGAATAAACTTTGCGCTCACCGCCGTAAAATCGGCATCGGTGTAATTGAGGCTAAAGATCAATCGACCGGTGCCTACCCAACTGAGCATCAACCCCTCGGCTTTGAGGTAATACTGGAACATCCAGTTGTAGCGTGATGGGGTCGTATAGCTGACTGTCCAAATCGTTGACAGGTTATCGACATGAACCGGTAGGCCTTCGGCTGCAAGACGTTCATTCAGATATGTAGCACGTGCATCCCAAACAGCATCGAGGTCCTTGTACAAGAGCCTTATATCAAATTCGTTAATGCGCTCCAGAAACACCTGCATCGCTCCCATCACATACGGGTGCGAATTGAATGTGCCGCGTGCAAAACAGATATCGGCCGGACGTTCGCCACGGAAGCGTTGCATGAGGTCTTTTCTGCCACAGACTACCCCTACCGGCAAACCGCCTCCCAGTGTTTTACCGTATGTGACCATGTCGGCCTGAACGCCAAAGTATTCCTGGGCGCCACCCGGCGCAAGTCGGAAGCCAACAAAGACTTCGTCCATGATGAGGACGATGCCTTGACGTGTACATACTTCGCGTAAGGCTCGGAGCCAAGCCGTATAGGCGGCGCGATCAAATCCTGCAGAACGACTACTGTCGACGAGCGCGCTATCCGCGGGCGCCGCCTTATTCGGATGCAACGCCTGTAAGGGATTGATCAACACACAGGCAATATCAGAACGGTTCTCTAGCACCTTGAGGCTTTGTTCCGACATGTCGGCCAGGGTGTAGGTTTTACCTGGCGGCATCGGGTTACCGATCCCCGGTTGTACGTCTTCCCACCAGCCGTGATAGGCACCACAGAAGCGAACCAGGTTCTTTCTACCCGTGTGATAGCGCGCCAGCCGTACGGCCTGCATGACGGCCTCAGTACCGGACATATGAAAGGAGACCTCGTCCAGTCCAGAGATCTGCTTAAGCTTTTCAGCGTTATCTAAAACGATCGGGTGGTAAGAACCCAATACCGGACCCAGTTTTTCCACACGGCGTGCCCCTTCGGCAATACAGGACTTGTAAAAGTCGTAACCGAACAGATTAACGCCGTATGATCCAGTCAGGTCATAGTAGAAGTTCCCGTCCAGATCCGTCACGAAGACCCCGGCAGAACTATTTAGAAACGACCCGGAGGGTAAACGCATGCGGAGATACCGCGAAAACTGATAAGGAACGCGGTAGGCACCTGTAAATTTCAGGTCGGAAATCATCTCGGCAGCTTGCCGTGTCAACGCCGCTGAACGACGGTATTTATGCTCGTAGAAATCAGACAGCTCGTCCAGACCTCGAATCCGGTTTTGCACCACTGCTTCTGGCGCATCATCCGCGCGAAAGAATCCATCTTCATCATATTCATAAAACGGTATTAATTGTGCAATACGCTTCGCCAAGCGAGAGTGGCCCGCCAATGATCGGTGCTTTGCTCGGGAGAGCATGAGGCGTGATCGAAGCTTGGGCAGGATCGCCGCAGTACCGCCAACGGCCATCAGTCCCAGCATCGTTTCGTTAAATAGGTTGTCCATGCGTCATTTCTATCTAATCCCCGTTACAGCAACATGAAATTCCGCAAAATCCTTGAAAGCTGCCTGCTGCAGGAAGACCTTAACTTTCTGCTGACCAACCGCATTCCCCGCCAGTCGGCGACGCTGTTCATGGGGCGATTCAGCAAAATCACGAATCCGCTTATCCGGTCTATCTCGATTGGGCTCTGGCGCTTCTTTTCCAAGGTCGACTTATCCGACGCCGCTGACCCTAAATTCTCGAGTCTGCATGACGCGTTCATTCGCAAGCTCAAACCGGGCGCCCGGCCTGTGGATCAAAATGCGGCGATGCTAACGAGTCCCTGCGATGGGATCATCGGCGCGCACGGCAAGATCAGCGATACGAGCGTCTTCCAGGCCAAAGGCTTCCCCTATTCCATCGCTGACCTGCTGCCCGATCCCCAACTAGTCGAGATTTTCCGTAACGGTAGCTACCTCACCATTCGCATTACCGCTGGGATGTATCACCGCTTTCATGCCCCCGTGAACTGCCACATCTCCCGCGTCACCTATATTTCTGGCGACACTTGGAATGTCAATCCGATCGCGCTCAAGCGGGTCGAGCGCTTGTTCTGCAAAAATGAGCGCGCAGTGGTTGAAGCCGAGCTTCTGGATGGTTCTGGCCGTACCGTGCCGTTTTTGATGATTCCGGTTGCCGCGATTCTGGTCGCCAGCATCCGCCTGCACTTTATCGACGTGCTGCTTAATCTCCGCTATCACGGCCCTAACGTCTTGGCTTGCGATGCCAGTTACCGAAAGGGCGACGAACTTGGCTGGTTCGAGCATGGCTCCACGATCATTCTGCTCTTTCCGGAAGCCTATTCGTTTCTGCCAAATATCCGAGAGGGGCTGCCCATTCGTATGGGCGAACCACTCATACAGTTACCGAGCGCGTAGCCGGCCGCACGTCATTCGACGGCCGGCAGACCGCCGACATAGCCAACCCGGCCGCGCTGATCGACCGCCTGGCGCATCGTGCTCCGGATCTCAGGCGGATACTGCTTGAGATCATTGGCGGCGCCCGGGTGCTGAATGTTGGTCATCACGTAGGCATAGCCATCGACGTTCGGCACGACCTGTAGCCCCGTCAGTTCGCCACCAATCGGTGCTGACAAGATTCGCGTGGTCTGATGATTGTCGACGTTATGCGCCCATAGAAAATTGTTCAGGTGGTTGGCGGAGTCTTCACCGATAAAGAGCGTGCGCATGGCCGGCGAGTATTTAATGTTGTCCGGGTTTGCCACATGCTCGGTATCGCATTTGTCGTAGACGCCCACCGACTGCCCTGCCGGTTTGCGGCGCCCCATCACGTAAGCGGCCATGGATGAAGCAACCCATTCACCGGCAATCAGGCTGCCGTCGCTATCGAGCTGTCCACCTCGCATCGGCGCCCGATAGACGCCGCCACAGTTCAAATCGGCTACATCATCTTCCAGGCGAATGTGATCCTGGGGGCGATGGCCATTTTTCTTAGCGACCATACCGCCCTCGATACTCGACATCGCCACGTAGAGCAGCTTATCCTGCGGGTTATGAGTGACGCCTTCCATCTTGGTGAACTCGCTGGTCGCACCACGCATCGCACCAAATTTTCTGCTTTCTAGAAATGCCGCTGCTAGCTCCATACCAGGTTTAACGCGGAGATACACAGGCTGATCGTCTGGCTTACTGCTGTTCGAACGTGCGCCACCCTGACCTTCGTAAACATAAACCGGTGTGTAGCGTTCATATTTTTCGGGGTCGGCTTTCACATCCGCGGCCGTAGCCGTATCAAAGATGTCCGAATAACGTACGCCCGAATCGATGAGTTGGCGAATCTGAGTCTCCGATGCATGGCCCAGACGGATCCACGTCAATCTGGCCTGGCCGCCGGCAGCCCCACTGGTCTGATCCCACCGTGCCGCATAAAGTGTTCCTTCCGACAGATCTCTGGGGCGCTGCGCAATGAACATGAAGAGCATCGTATCGCGGCCATCGTCCCCCATGTATGCCGTGCGCTGGTCGGGCATCATATCCACCAACTCGAAAGACAACCGGCCCATCGCCAGACGTTTGTGCACGGTCGTTTTGCCATCCCGGCCAACGGCAATCTCGACCGGGTGTCCGTAGTCATAAGGGTTCGCACCACCCTCGCTGGCCAACTTACCGGGTGTGCCAAGATACTGGTTCATGGATTCGAGGGGTTCGTGTTCGAAGGTCTGGGCGTTTGGCTCGTACTCTTCGCCTCCGATGTGCGTATTCCATGGCGTCAGCGACCCCGCACATGGGATCCAGATACCCTTCACCTTACTTAGGTCTACGTTGCGTAACTGCGAAACCTGTAACGCACCGCTCTGCCGGCTTTGCGTCAGCGACGCTAGGCTCACCGCCATCGGCAAGCGGCCATACATATCTCCGGTTGTACCCGGCTGATTAAGTGGCGCCTCCGTGTGATACTCGTACTGCGTCAGCAGATAGAATTTCTGTTCCGCACCTTTCTTGCCAACGCTGATCAGCGAATTGGCATCGGGTGCATAAGCAAAGAACGGGCCAGTGCCATGTACATCCTTTGCAACCGGTGCCGAGGTCATGAGAGCACGCCCCTTGATATCGACAATCTGCCCAGCGGATACCGCACCCGGACCCGACCCTTTGCGGTCGCCGGACATAAACAGGGTATCGTATTTCAAGGGAAAGGTTGCGGCGCGCCCATCCGCATATTGAATCGTTGCCACGCTGGTCGTATAGATGCGGGTCTGATCCTCGGCGGATGTCGGGGCGGGCGTCGCCGAAAACGTCACTGACTTGATGTGATTCATCATGGGATCGGCCGCCCACACAACACAAGCAGCTTGCGTTACCACGCCACCGATCAGAAGACTTTTCAAACAACATCGTAAAAAAAACCGCATTTAAAACTCCATGATCATGATGGCCCGACCTTTGTCACACGCTCGGGTGACCTGCCGAAACCCGAATTGCTTGAATCGCTCAATCTTCGGCGTCGAAACGACCATCCGACCATTGCCGAAATGGGCCCGCACCCAGTCGATACGCGCTTTGACCAACTTCTTACCGATCCCAGAATTACGAAAGTCTGGGTGGACTGCGGATAGATAAAGCACATGGGTATTGGATGCCCAGTCCGCTGCTTTGATCCCACCGACACCGACAACCTTTACTTCAGCTTTTGTCTCGACTGTGGCAATGAAGAAATGGCGATACAAGGGCTCTCCTGCGGGTTTAACCTCCTCGTTCAGCCGCTGAACGGTATACCGATCGTTACCGGCAAAACTTCCGTGCAGCACCTCGACCGTCTGAATCACCTTTTCGGATTCTGCGTCATCAAGTACAGCGACCTGAACCGTTGTGGTTTTGCCCATGACCCTAGCTCATTCGAAACCGCAAATGCCCACTCAGGAAGCTTTCCCTGCCTTGCTGTTTTTGCCCGGCACACGTGAAACCGCCTTTGCCGATGGCCTCTTGGTGACTGATTTTTTCGCCACAGGGCGTGGGATTGCTTTCACCAAGTCACGCGCCGATTTCATGGCGGCTGACTCCGTGGAAGCAATACCTTGCATGGCCTGCTCGATGAGCTTCAATACTTCTGCGTATTCCGGGCTTGCATCATGCTCTAGCTTATGCAGGAACTCCTGACTAAACTCGCTCCAACCTGTCGCATTGTGAGCGACCGCAGCGAAGATGATTTCCTGGGCTTTGGTCGTTTTAGCGACCACATCGTCTACCCATTTCATCGCCAACTCATGATGGTCATTGGTTGCCACACGTTCCCAATGGGCCCCGGGGCCGTGTTCGCCATGGTGAGCGGCTGGGTGTAATACCGCACGGCCAACTAGGTACTGACCATCGATGAAATGCGCAACCAGCTCCAACCAGGCACGGGTTGATGCCTGACCAAACTCCAGATTTTTTTCACGAAACTCATGCAACGAATTCAGGTAATAGGTGAACATGGATTTATCCTCCTTTTCATAACAGAACCTAACGTGCGCACGTTTCGAATTCATGACAAAGGGTCTGCCAGCACCGGAATTAGATTGATTCTGGTGATGAACGGGCGTACGCTTCGGTTTCGTATTTCTCAACCCATTGAAAATTAATATAAATTTAACAATCAGATGACTGCCACACAGACCATCCGGCTCAGGCTTGACGCCGCAGACATCGGCGCCCTATTGCAAAACCCCTTGCTGGCCAAGCCGCCCAAGCGGCGCCGCGTTCATCTGACGTGCTTTGATACGCCCGAAAAATCCCTCGTCGGGCTCGGTCTTGCTGTCGAAGAAACGCGCGTCCTGCGCAAAACGATCCTAACGGTGACGCAAATCTTTGGTCAGCCGCAGGTATGGTCTGCACCCACAACACCTGGCACCTTTGATTTCGCCACGCTGATCGACACGCCGGAAATCGCCGAGCAACTCACCCAACTCGCCAATGCGCTGGTGCCTGTTTATGCGATCGAAACCAGCCAGCGCCAGTGGACGGTGCAGATCCGTAGCGCCCAGGTCGAGGTCACTCTCGAAGAAGGTCAGATTTCAACCGGCGATGGTGCATCACAACGCACCCACCGATTCTGCGAAATAGAACTACGCCTCCACCAGGGGCAATCGGCCGCGCTCTATGGTGTTGCACGCTTGCTCAGCCGGCTGCTTCGACTGCACCCAATCTCCGACAGTCTCAGGCAACGCGCAATCGCCTTTAGTGCCGGCGATGTCGCTCGTCCAGTGAAGGCTCGGCGCGTAAAAGTTGATGCCAAAGACTCGGTCATCAGTGTCTTCAAGCAGCTTGCCTGGATCTCCCTGCATCAACTTCAGGCCAATGAGAGCGGTGTCTTTGCACCCAACAACGTCGAGTTCATTCATCAGGCGCGGGTTTCATTAAGACGCTTGCGTACCGCATTGAAGCTTTTCGGGTCAGAACTGCCACCAGAGTTCGCTGACAAATGGGGTCTGGCCTGGCGCGATGTCGGAGAACAGCTGGGAAGCGCCAGAAACTGGGACGTATTCTGTACCGAGATATTGCCGGACATCGAGGTAGATCTGGGTAACGTTCCGGATGTGTCAGACCTGAAAGAATTTGCGCAGGACCAGCGTGACAAAGCACACGCGCAAACACAAGCATGGATGAAAAGCCGCCGTTATAGCCTGACAATGATCGCGTTTTGCGAAGCTCTGCTGGCACTTCCGGATCGTAAAGCAGAGCGCATTAGTAATTTTGCCGACAAGGCACTCAAGAAACGCCACAAGCGGTTCTGCCGGGGCGCCAAGGTGGCGCACACGCTTTCCGCTGAAGCGCGCCATGAAGTGCGCATTGATCTCAAGAAATTGCGCTACACCATCGACTTTTTCGAGAGCCTGTACCCGCAAAAGCTGTTACGGCCATTCCTGGCCGGCCTGGCCGAGACTCAGGAACTGCTTGGCCACATGAACGACCTGGTGACTTGTGAAGCGCTGCTAGCCCTGCGACCAGGCGCCCCCTTAGACCTGCCCGTCGCCTGGACTAAAGGCCGGATGAGCGCCTACCTAGAAACCCTACCCGCCGCACTGAAGCCGGTGCTCGACGCAAAAACGCCCTGGTAAGCCGGCTTAGAACGACACGTTGGTCCGAATCCCGAAGACCAGCGCATTGTTGATGGGGAGTTGGTTATTTTGCGGTTGTGGTGCCCGCGCGCCGGGATTGATCACGTAAACAACGAAGGGCTGGATCGCTAACCAGGGTGACACCACCGCCTGATAATCGAATTCGATGAATGACTCGAAATTCGGGGTTGGCTTATTCGTGTTCTGGTAGGTGTTTTCGTACTGAACATTGTTCACATAGGAACTACTCATGTTCATGTAGCCGAAGCCAATAGCTGTCTGATCCAGCGGTCGACCATCCACCAGCCCCTTGTAACTCAGGCCGCCCTCCACGAACCAGTTCACCTGGTTACGATCACTCTGTGGGCTGTAATGAAAGCTGGCGAAGACATTGGGGCCCTGGTCTTCGGTATTGGCGTCGCGCCAGATCGCCTGATCAAAACTGGCATACAAAGAATAGTTGCCCTTAAAACTCTGCGCTGGCGCACCGGTATCGGCTGCCAAGGGCTGCCCATCATTGGCCATGCTCAGACTGTTGAAGGTACCCGAGTGATACCACGCGCCAAACTTGTAGACGCCGGGCATCTTGCCGTTCTCCTTGCCGGGGTTCAGGTTGTAGGCGGACTCGAGAAAGCTCAATACCCCCTGACCCATCGGGAAGTCCAGACCGGAGGTATTGCCATTGGGATTCTTGCCCATCGGGTTGCCGTTGAAGACCGCCCCCTGGAATGTCCACTCCGGATTTGGCGTCAGAATGATCTGGGCTGCTGGCGTTGCGTTGGGATAAGTCGGCCCGGAGTTTGGCATATTCTGGGCCCATATCGCCGGCCAACCCCACGTGCTATTCACCATGAATGCCGATGACGCAATGGTGTCGAAGTTCAAATCTGCTTCAATCTGTCCCACTTTAACCGTCACAGTATTGTCAAAGAATTTTTGTTGCACCCATAACTCACCTAGCTTCGCGCCTGCAGGGGCATACTCGGTATTGGTCACGGTCATAATGTTTTGCAGGTTGGTCTGAGATAGTCCCTTGCCCTGCACAACATAGGCGGCCACGTGCCCTGACATCCCCGACCAGCCGAGCAAGGTCCCTAGATCAACATCTACCTGCGGCTGGAACAGCCCATCGTATTCAATGCCGCGTTTAACACCACCATTAACGTTGCCTAATACATCCGATGTCTGGGTCAAGGTAAATACAACCCCCTTGTCTTCCAGGCTGCTTCGGATGCCCCCCCAGTCTCCCGTGAGCGATGGGCGAACATAAAAACCATCAGGATTGTAATCCTGCGCATATGGCACCACCGACCATCCAGTAAAAATGGCCGCAGCACATGCGATACGAGAGATATTGCAACGCAGTCTGATCAATCTGCACCCATCAAGGCTGGGCAGACAGACTGCAAGCCAGCTTTAGATCCTAAAGGTTGCAGTAATCTTACAAACCGATTGCTACTCTTTCGTTACACTCAAATCATCTTTAGGCGAACCTTCTTCAAGGACACTTAATTGCACAAGCGGCGAATTGCCGGACACAAAGGTACAGGTAATGTTTGCTGGCTCCCAGTTCTCTAGGAAACTGTACGCGCGAACCCGACCTTCACCCTGCATTCGCACCGTTCTTGATACTTTAGTGCTCGACAATGCTTCAATCACGAAGCCTGTCTGCACACTAGATGATGTAAATCGCAACTTATTGAATATCGCTGTCTGACTAGACTGAGCAAAATCCCTTGCGGCATAAACACATGGCAACAACTCGGGTCGTTTTCGAAACAACTCCTGTTCCGCATAAAGCGCCTGGTACCGTTGATTGTAAGCTGTAGGTACACGACCGCCCCCTTGCGCCCCTTCGACACAAAGCAAAAATACGAATACAGGAATCACGCAGCGCAAAGATCTGTCCCACAAGAGTTTCATGACCCGTTCCTTTTCTTTTGGGGCGGACCAAAGCGTTTCGATGTCTGAATTTGTGAGAGTGCTGCGGCAATATCCTGGTAGGCGACAGGAATCTGTTCATTGGTGCCAGGGGTTACTGCCTTTAGAACCTGAGTGAGCATCTGAACCGTTTCCTGCGCATCGGGCACATCTTCCGGTATCTGTTTCATCTGCCCATAAATCACTGCCATTATGGGCCAAGCGTCTGCAGAACTAATATTCACTGGCGCAGAAAAATCGGTCGTAGGTTGGTCAAGAAAGTTTCTGAGCGAGCTCGCAAAACGTTCTGGCGTAGGTCTCACAAACTCACCATGACCATTTTTTAGTTGTACGGTTTTTAATCCAAAGGTGCTAACTATCTCCCAGGATTGAAATCCAACAGCACCCTCCTGAGCTAAAAGCTTCTTGGCCGCTGCCCCACCATCCTTCTCACCGGCGCCTAACGGCCAAATCAGACCAGAACCCAGACCGATTTTTTTGCGCCAAAGCTCTGAGCCACTCGCAAGATACCGCGTAAAATTGAAAGTCACGACCGAACCGTCGGACTGTGCGATGGGCACCACAGGAATCGCAGGCAATGACAGATGCGGATTCAACTCGGTAATGCGTGGATCATTCCAGGCCGTAATCTGCCCCAGATACATCGCAGCCAAGACATTCGCATCCAGCCGCACTGCATTGGATGGGATTCCGGGCAGATTGATGGCCACAGCAATGCCTAGCCCTAACAGAGGAAACTGAACTAGCCCCTTATCGCTGAGACGATTAGTCGTCAGCGGAAACTCCACGACAGCCAGGTCATAGATACCAACAAACAATTCCGAGGTGGAAATATCTTCCAATGCTTCAACATAGCTCACCTCAATGTTGGTCGCTGCTGTAAATGCATTGCCCCACTGACGCACTGTTGCTGAGGCCGCTGGCGTGCCAACAATTGACACATTGGCCAAAGCTGCGCTGGAAATAACCAGCAGGGCGGCAGATTCTAGAACCCGGATTAGAAATAAAAAAAATCGGTGAGCCATCAGAGCATCAAAGACTACTAATTTAGGCATGCCCTGTTTGCAGGGCATACCGAAGCATACAAATCATAAACCGATTTTATGAGGAGGATCCTTATTTCAAAATCCGAGACTGACTAGGCCGACCGGTTCAAAACCGCCTATTGAGGTTTAGCCGTAATAGTTCGGCACGATCATGTCATCAGGCACGGGGTGGCGCACATAATCCGGGTTATGTTGACGCTTCGGCAACACAACCTCCTCATGGATGATGTCTTCGTATGGCACCTGCGACAAGAGGTGATTGATACAGTTGAGACGGGCTGCCTTTTTGTCGTTACCTGGCACAACCCACCAAGGCGCTTCTGGAATATTGGTCTTGTTGAGCATTTTTTCTTTGGCGCGGGTGTAATCTTCCCAACGCACACGCGACTGCAGATCCATCGGGCTCAGTTTCCACTGCTTCAACGGGTCGTTGATTCGGCTCAGGAAGCGGGCGTGCTGCTCATCATCGTTAATGGAGAACCAGTACTTCACCAATTTGATACCCGAGCGCACCAGCATACGTTCAAATTCCGGCGTCGACCGGAAAAACTCTTTGTATTCGGCATCGTTACAAAACCCCATGACGTGCTCTACACCGGCGCGGTTATACCAGCTTCGGTCAAATAATACGATTTCTCCGGCCGCTGGAAAATGAGAAACATAGCGCTGAAAGTACCACTGGGTCTTTTCCCGGTCACTTGGCGCCGGAAGCGCAACGGTTCGAACGACCCGTGGATTTAGCCGCTGTGTAATTCGTTTGATGACGCCGCCTTTGCCCGCCGCGTCACGCCCCTCAAAAAGAATAATCATGCGATAGCCGGTGTGAGCGACCCAATCTTGCAGCTTGACCAGCTCCCCCTGCAAACGCAAAAGTTCCTTGAAATAGTGCCGGCGCTTCGCACGTGCCTTGGCTGCATCTTCAGGGGAACTGACTTCATCGTGGAACCGTTGATCGTCGAGTTCCATTTCGAGCTCTTCGTCAAAGCTATCTAGCATCTCCCGTTCCAAACGGTGATACATATCCGCCAAGGCTTCATCGTGATCACCTGTACCACGCTGATGTTCGTGTTTCTTGCTCATTTATCGCTACTCCAAACCGAATCAAAGCGCCCTTGCGCTTTTAAATATTTATATATTGAGAATGTACTTTGTTGAGGGCGAATCAATTATTAAGACTTTGTTACAAACGTCACAAGGCCCTTATAGTTCAAAGTGCGCCCGCACGCCGAAGAAACTCACCGGTCCCCGGTCGCTGTTGTAGGCCGGGTTGCGGATGTACTGATAGTCCGCCGACAGATACGCGCCCTTAAAGAGGTTCACGCTGTAATACGTCTCCAGGACTCGCTCAGCCTGATAACTGATTTTTCCGTCGCCAATAAACATGGTGCTGCCACCCTGACTCAAATAGTTAATCTGGGATGAGCTAATGCCGTTGACTGAAAACGCCAAGCCATAGGTGTCGTCTGGACGACTCCAGTAAGACCCTTTGATCGTTGTGCCTGCCGAGAGGGAGCGACTGATATCCGTGAATGCTTCCGTTTCTGACTGCCCGTTATTCCAGCTCCAGCGCGCAAAGAGGCCAATATCATCAAGCACGGCTTGTTCTGCGTTGATGACGTAGCCCCATTTGTTCTGATAGCCCGTGCGGGAGGTCAATATGTTCGGTGGCGAATACCCGCCCTGCTCCGCCTGATTCACGGCGTCAGTAAACTTGGCCATAATGCCCCGGTTCTGAAAAAACAGCACCCGCACAGCGCCATCTTGCCCGAGCAGTTTGTGCTCGCGCTCAACTTCAAGCGTATCGCCATACTGTTTGGTGAGCTGGTAATCCAGTGCCATGCCGTTCGGCTCTTTCGGCATGGCCAGGCGCGCCAGTCGGACTGTCCAGCCATCGTCGAAGTATTCACCTACAAACCCATAGGTGTAGCCACGGCCGTTGGCAGCAAAATCGTAAGCACCGGCCGCCATGATGGACCAGTTGAGAAACTGCGTTCGGGGGTCATGGCTGTATTTGTTGCCATCAAAATAGTCGAGCGCTGAGAGCCAACCGTAGGTCAGCGTGACGCGTCGCTTATCGACATTGCCCTTGATCTGGTTCGGCCCATCTTCAATATGCTCAACGCCGCCGCCTAGCCCAATCGTCTGGCGAATGAAGGCGCGCGCATTATAGAACTGCATCGGCACCAGGTTGCCGCGTTGCATTTCGCCATTAGTAAAACCGCCCAGTCCGCTCAAATTAGAAAACGGCATACCTTCAGCGGCTTCCGGGTTATAGAACACTTCCGCCCCCTGCCAGAGGCGTACGCCCATAAAGGGGGTTACGGTCACCGTATAGCTTTTACCAACGTCACCCGTGCTTAATAAGCTCTTCTCACCTACATAGGGCGAGTTGAATTTGTTTTTGTACTGCAGTACATAGGTTGCCTGGCCATGCAGGCTGTACCAGGATGTATCATCCGGAATTGCTTTTTCGCTATCGACTTCCGGGTCGGATTCAACCGATGAAACACCATAGGCAACGTGCGGGAACAGCGCCAACCAGAGTGCGCTGATACCCGCCAGCAATTTTGCCGACATGGTGAAACGAAAGGACATGTTGAGGTCGAGGCTTCATAAATCATTGTTGCATTGCAATATTTTGTTATTCTAGCATTAAGTTTTTATTGCAACGCGTATGCACTGCGCACGAAAGGGGCTTGTCGCTATAAAATGCCGCCCATGACCAATGCAAAAATCAACTACGACTGCAGCAAGTGCCCGGGCTACTGCTGCAGCTACCCGCGCATCGTTGTAACCAAACGCGATATCAACCGCCTGGCCAAATACTTCAAGCTCAGCTACGACGCGGCCAAGATTGCCTTTACGCGGGAATACGAGTTCACCGAAGGCCACCCGGATGACCATATCAACGAGCGCATTCTCCGACACCGCCCGGATGATATCTATAAGTCCACCTGCCAGTTTCTGGACCCCGAGCTACGCCGCTGTACGATTTATGAAGCCCGACCGGATGTTTGCCGCGAGTTCCCCAATGGCAACAAATGCGGCTATTACGACTTCCTGAAGTTTGAGCGCAAGCATCAGGACGACAAGGATTTCATCCCCAGCGCCTGACCACCCGGAGACGGGCAACACGTTGGCCCGAGCTCCGGATTCTGATCACGGCTGAGTCTTAGACATTCGCCTGGTGGTGTTTCGCAGGAATCACGCTTGCAAAATCCTCACCCGAAGGTTGCGCGACTGCCACGCCGACAGCGGCGGTAGAAATCAGGATAATCCATACAAACAGGTTTTTCATGGTGATGCTCCTTATGTGTGAACCCTTGGTATCAGGCATAGGAGACATCGTAGAACCCGAGAGTCTCACCAGGTGAGCCTCTCGTTTTGCGTGTAAAAATTTTTCTTGTCGTGTTTCTGGATCATGGCCAATAGCGGCTTTTTCCGGAAAGAATGATCCCGTTGGTTATGAGATCGACCACCCATCGAATGCAGGTTATTTTTTAGCGGCAGCCTTGCGCGCTTTAGGCTTCATTCGCACCACGCAATTGGAGTACACTGGCCTCACCTGACCACCGAATGAGGTGTCGTATGAATAGTCCTATCCGAACAGGCATCGCGTTGGGCTGCTTCTTGGCCACCCTGCATCTGATCTGGTCGCTACTGGTGCTTACCGGCCTGGCGCAGCCTTTGCTCAATTTTATCTTCTGGCTCCACATGCTCAGCGTGCCTGTGCAGGTTCAGCCTTTTGACCTTGGCGTCGCCGCATTACTGGTCGGCGTCACCTGGTGTGTCGGATTCGGTTATGGTTTCCTGTTTTCCATCATCTGGAAAACAGGGTCAAAGAGATCCTGTCAGATTGATTAATCAGAGCATTGGGGTCGTTGTATGCATGACATGATGATCAGCAGCTGGAATTTCGGCATCCCCATGCTTTATTTGTGGTTGCTGATGATTGTTGCCGTTGCACTCTACTTCATGCCTACCATCATGGCAGGCTACCGCCAGCACAGCAGCCTTTTCCTGATTCTCGTGCTCAACGTGCTGCTCGGCTGGACGATGTTGGGTTGGCTGTTATTACTGATCTGGGCCTGCTTTGGCGATTCGCATACGACCTGGGCTCGCCCCATTGAAAAGAAGTGCCCTTACTGCGCCGAGTACATCAAAGCCGAGGCCATCAAGTGCAAGCACTGTGGCTCTGATCTGAATAAGCTAAGTACTTAGACATGCCCGAGATAACCCAGAAAAGAAAACGGCCCCCATCGCTGGAGGCCGCTGAAATGCTGGTGGTGATGGGCAGGATCGAACTGCCGACCTATGGGTTATGAATCCATCGCTCTAACCATCTGAGCTACATCACCACAAGGGGCGTAAGTTTAATCACGACCCCATCCCCCGTCAAGCCAAAGCCCCGCCCGAACGGTGCCAAGTGTATAATTTGCCTTGATTTTTACCGCTTTTCCCCCACATCCATCGCATGACTCAAGCCACCCCCGATACGATTTCGCCGCAAAATAAAGAAAACGCGGCCACCGCACGCCCCAAAAAGGTCTTTATCAAGACTTTTGGCTGCCAGATGAACGAGTACGACTCGGACAAAATGCTGGATGTGCTCGCCGACAGCGAGGGCATGGTCAAGACCGATCGCCCCGAAGACGCCGACGTGATTCTGTTCAATACCTGCTCAGTGCGCGAGAAGGCGCAAGAAAAGGTATTCCATGACCTGGGTCGGGTACGCCCGCTAAAAGAAATGAACCCCAACCTCGTGATTGGCGTAGGCGGTTGTGTGGCTTCACAGGAAGGTGGCGAGATCGTAAAACGTGCGCCTTACGTGGATGTGGTGTTTGGTCCGCAAACCTTGCACCGTTTACCGACACTGATTGCCGAGCGCAAGAACACCGGCAAGGCCGCGGTGGATATCTCCTTTCCGGAGATCGAAAAGTTCGATGCCATGCCACCGGCGCGCACCGAGGGCGCCAGCGCGTTTGTGTCGATCATGGAAGGTTGCTCGAAGTACTGCAGCTTCTGTATCGTGCCTTATACCCGTGGCGAAGAAGTGTCGCGACCCTTCGCCGACATCTTGACTGAGATCGCCGAACTGACGGCACAGGGTGTGAAGGAGGTGACGTTACTGGGTCAGAACGTGAACGCCTACCGCGGCGAGATGGATGATGCCGGAACGATTGCGGATCTGGCCGATCTGATTGAAACCATTGCCGAGATGCCCGAGATCGAGCGCATCCGTTATACCACCTCGCACCCGCGCGAAATGACGGAAAAGCTGATGGAGATGTACGCCCGTGTTCCGAAGCTGGTGTCGCACCTGCATTTGCCGGTACAAGCCGGCTCGGATCGCGTTCTGATGGCGATGAAGCGCGGTTACACCGCGCTGGAATACAAGTCGATCATCCGCAAGCTGCGCGCAGCCCGACCAGATCTATCGTTATCGTCGGATTTTATTGTCGGCTTCCCCGGCGAAACCGCCGAAGACTTTGAGAAGACGATGAAGCTCATCGACGAGATCGGCTTCGACAACTCGTTCAGCTTTGTGTATAGCAGCCGCCCGGGTACGCCCGCCGCCGAGCTCAGTGACGACACACCCCATGAGTTAAAGATTGAGCGCCTCATGCGCCTGCAAGCGCGTATCGAAGAACAGGCACAGGCGATCAGCCAGAGTATGGTGGGCTCCATCCAGCGCGTACTGGTCGAAAGCCTGTCGCGCAAAGATGCCAACGAACTCGCCGGTCGTACCGACAACAACCGCATCGTTAACTTTGTGGGTCACCCGCGTTTGATTCACCAGTTTGTCGACGTACGAATTACCGCATCGCTACCGCACTCGTTGCGCGGCGAAATTGTTGTCAAAGACTAGCGCCATCCGAGAATGAGTACCCGCACGCTGGAAATTTCTCTGGAGCCGGTGGATAACCGGCAGCTGGCAAGCCTTTGCGGCCCGCTTGATGAAAACCTGCGCCAGATCGAACAATGTTTTGATGTGACGCTGGCACGGCGCAGCGCGCATTTCAAGATTCAAGGCACGGGCGCTAGCCGCGAGCGAGCCGCCAAGGCGCTCCGTTTCTTCTATGACCTGGCCGGCAGCAACAAGGATGCGCTCAGTGTCGATGACATTCAGCTGGGGCTGATCGAGTTACGCCAGGATCCAAAGCAGATGCTCAAGGCTGGCCCGGTACGTGACGATGCCGATCTGGGCGTCGCTGATTGCCCTGTGCTACTGACCAAGCGCCCCGATCTGCATGGCCGCACGCCGCGTCAAGTGGAATACCTCAAGAATATCCAGGCGCACGACATTACCTTTGGCATCGGCCCGGCCGGCACCGGTAAAACGTTTCTGGCAGTCGCCTGCGCGGTGGACGCTTTCGAGCGCGAACACGTCCAGCGCATCATCCTGACACGGCCGGCGGTCGAAGCCGGCGAACGGCTCGGGTTTCTGCCCGGCGATCTGTCGCAGAAGGTCGACCCTTACTTGCGCCCGCTCTACGACGCACTCTATGATCTGATGGGCTTCGAAAAGGTTACCAAGCTGTTCGAAAAAGGGGTACTGGAAGTAGCGCCGCTGGCCTTTATGCGCGGCCGTACATTGAATAATGCATTCATCATTCTGGATGAGGCGCAGAACACCTCGCCGGAACAGATGAAAATGTTTCTGACCCGGATTGGCATCGGTGCCAGGGCCGTTATCACTGGCGATCCGTCGCAAGTCGATTTGCCCCGTGGACAGAAGAGCGGCCTCGTCGAGGCAACCAGCATTCTGCGCGACGTGCGCGGCATTGGCGTTACCTACTTCGGCAAAGAAGATGTGGTGCGACACCCGCTGGTGGCACGCATCGTCGCCGCTTACGAGGCACATCAGGCGCAAACGCCACAGAATTCGTAAATACCCGGTAAGCTAACGGGATCATGACCTCATCGGACACCAAGCGCGCCAAACGCCTCGACCTCACCGTGCAACTGGTGTGCGCCGATAATCTGCGCGGGCAGATTCCGGATCGAAAATTACTGCGGAAGTGGGCCAAGGCGGTCTATGCCGGTGCGGCAACGGTGACCATGCGCTTTGTCGATGATGAAGAGAGCCAGCATCTCAACGATACTTACCGTAACAAGAACAAACCCACCAACGTGCTGTCGTTTCCCTATGAAGACGAACCCCTGATGGGCGATATCGTATTTTGCCCGAGCGTGATCATCCAAGAGGCGCGTGAACAAGGCAAAACGGTGACGGCACACATGGCGCACCTGGTCATTCATGGGATGTTGCACCTGATGGGCTATGACCACCTGAATGATCGCGACGCCAAAGCAATGGAGTCGCTGGAAACCGACATACTGGCCAATCTGGGCTTTGCCAACCCCTACGCATAAGCACGAATGGATCCCTCCCCTACGCCCGCCCGAGCGACCCCGGGCAACAAGCTGAATCTTCTGATCGACCGTCTTTCGGCGATGCTGTTGCGCGAGCCGGACGACCGCAGCGAGTTGTTGCAACTCCTGCACGGAGCGCACGAGCGCAACCTCGTCGATGCCGAAGCCCTCGCCATCATTGAGGGGGCCATCACGGTTTCGGAAATGACCGTGCGCGACATCATGGTGCCGCGTCAGCAGATGCACACCATATCGGCCGGCCAACCGCTGCCGCAAACCATTCGTAAGGTCATTGATTCGGGGCATTCCCGATTACCGGTGATTGGCGAAGATGAAGATGATGTCCGCGGCATCGTTCTGGCCAAAGATCTGCTCCGTTCGATTGGCAATAGCAATTTCCGTTTAGAGGACTGGCTACGACCGGCCATGTTTATTCCGGAATCCAAACCATTGAACGTGCTACTGCGCGAGTTTCGCATCAGTCATACGCATATGGCGCTTGTGATCGATGAATTTGGCGCGCTGGCGGGGATGGTGACGATTGAAGATGTGCTGGAAGAAATCGTCGGCGAAATTGAAGACGAGCATGACCAGGCGCAAAGCGACGCCGACATTCAACTGGATGCCAGTGGTCGTTATCGCGTCAAGGCGCAGATGCCGGTCGGTCCTTTCAACACGGCCTTCAGCTGCGACTTTGATGAGCAGACTGCACATACGATGGGCGGCCAAATCGTGCATTACCTGGGTCGCGTGCCACGTCGTAACGAAAGTGTCGAGCTCAACGGTCTGCTTTTTCGGGTTGTGCGTGCCGATAATCGTCGCCTCTATACCCTGATGGTTGAAGATTTACGCCATCAGACAGATGCTGAATCTAACGAGAACGGCACCCCCTGATGCGCTGGAAGCCTGACTTCCGTCAGATGTCACCCCATGGCCAGGCCTTTGGCTGGGGATTGCTTGGTGTTGGCGCGTTTGCACCCTTCTCGCTATGGCCGTTGGCGATTATCTGCTGGATGGGTCTGTATCTTCTGCTGCGGCAGCCGGGCACATTACGGCGCGCTTTCGGTATTGGATTCAATTTTGGACTGGGGCATTTTCTGGGCGGCGTATCGTGGGTCTATGTCAGCATGCACGATATCGGCGGTATGCCGGCAGCACTCGCACTGTTAGCCACGGTATTGTTTGCAGCATATCTGGCGCTGTACCCGATGCTCGCCGCCGGCCTATTCCGGCTGACGCATGGTGCGCACGGAGCTTTGCATCAAACACACGACACATTGATCCGTGTGCCCCGCCTGTTGAGCCCACTGATTTTTGCCGCCAGCTGGACCGGCTTTGAACTCTTGCGCGGGTATGTCTTCACCGGTTTCCCCTGGCTCAGCCTTGGCTATACCGAAGCACCGCCCAGCCCGCTGGCAGGATACGCCCCGATCTTGGGCGTGTATGGCCTCAGCTTCATTACCTGCTGGATTGCCGGCATGGCAGGAGAAATCTGGCTACGGGTGCGTGACCAGGGCTGGCATTGGTCATCCGCACTCAATCCCCTCGTATTTGCCATCACGGCTCTGGTCGTTAGCGGCTACGGACTTCAGACAATCTCATGGACCAAACCTGAGGGGGCACCGATCAAGGTGTCTTTACTGCAGGGCAACGTGCCACAAACCATGAAATGGCAACCCGAGCTTTATGTACAGACACTGCTGACCTACTTTCAACTGGCACGGAACAACCCTGCAACACTGATCGTGCTGCCGGAGACGGCAATTCCGTCACTACTGTCGGAAGCGCCACCCGAGTTTCTCCAGGATCTTCAGCGCATCGGCCAGGAGCAACGCGGCAATATTCTGCTCGGCGTTCCAACAGGAGAATCCACACGCGATCGATCCTGGTTTGCCAATAGCGCCGTGTCCATGGGCATGGATCCGCTACAGATCTATAGCAAGGTGCACCTGGTGCCTTTCGGGGAAATTACACCCCCGGGGTTCGGCTGGTTTCTCAAACTGATTCAGATGCCGTTACCCAACTTTTCGGCTGGCGATGCCGATCAGCCGCTGATGCAACTGAGCAACCAGAAAGTGGCTGTGAATATCTGCTACGAGGATATTTTCGGCAGCGAGATCGCCCGGCGCACGCAACAGGCGACGCTGATGGTCAACCTCTCCAACACGGCCTGGTTCGGGGACTCTCTGGCACAGCCACAACATCTGCAAATCGCCCAGATCCGCGCCCTGGAGAACGGGCGTCCGATGCTACGCGCCACGAATACGGGTATGACCGCCGTCATTGGTCCACGTGGTGAACGACAGGCTACGCTGGCGGCATTTACACGTAATGCGCTCATCGCCAACGTTCAGGGAATGCAGGGCAAGACCCCGTTCCAGCGTTGGCGCAACTGGCCGGTCATTGGCTTATGCCTGACACTTCTGCTGTGGGGGCTGCTCACGCGCCGCCATCGGTCGGCCTGATACCCGCTGCCAAGCCCCTCCCGAGCGCCAATTCTGCTGCTCTCCGGTCAAAAAACCCGTAAAATCAGGGGCTGTAGTTTTAACCGGGTGCGATTGCCGCGCCCAATCTCGCTTCGGATAACAACATGCTGACCTTTCAGGACGTCATTCTGCGTCTGCAGGAATTCTGGAACCGCCATGGCTGCGTACTCCTGCAGCCCTACGACATCGAAGTCGGTGCGGGCACCTTCCACACGGCCACTTTCCTCCGCGCCATTGGTCCGGAGCCCTGGAATGCCGCGTATGTGCAACCGTCGCGCCGACCGAAAGACGGCCGTTATGGTGAAAACCCGAACCGTCTTCAGCATTACTACCAGTACCAGGTTGTTCTGAAGCCGTCGCCGGCCAACATCATGGATCTGTACATTGATTCGCTGCGGGCGCTGGGTATCAACACCGAAGAACACGATATCCGCTTTGTCGAAGACGACTGGGAATCGCCAACGCTGGGGGCCTGGGGTCTGGGCTGGGAAGTCTGGCTGGACGGCATGGAAGTGACGCAGTTCACCTACTTCCAGGAAGTGGGTTCGTTAACTTGCAAGCCTGTGCTCGGTGAGATTACCTATGGCCTTGAGCGTCTGGCCATGTATCTGCAAGGCGTTGAAAACGTCTACGACCTGGTCTGGGCCAAGAACGGTGACCAGATCGTCACTTATGGCGATGTATTCCACCAGAACGAAGTGGAACAATCGACCTACAACTTTGAACACGCGCAAGTCGACATGCTGTTCCGCCACTTCTCGGATCATGAAGCCGAAGCCAAGCGCCTGATGGACATCGGTCTACCCTTGCCGGCCTTTGAGCAAGTCATGAAGTGCTCGCACAATTTCAACATGCTGGATGCCCGCGGGGCAATTTCGGTGACCGAGCGCGCTGCCTACATTGGCCGCGTCCGCGCGCTGGCACGCCAGGTGGCGCAGGCCTATTACGACAGCCGTGAGGCTCTCGGCTTCCCGATGTGCGATGCCGCAGCCAAGAAGGAGGTCGCATAATGGCGCACGCTAAAACTGCCTCGCTGCTGGTCGAACTACTGACCGAAGAGCTGCCACCCAAAGCACTGGCGCGCTTTGGCGAAGTGTTTTCGGCCGGCGTATTTGCCGGTCTCGTTCAGAAAAAGCTGGTCGCCGATAATGTGGCCTACCAATGGTATGCCACACCACGCCGTCTCGCGGTGTTGATTCCCCACGTACTCTCCATCGCACCGGATCAGGAAGTCGAAGAGAAACTGATGCCCGTGAGCGTGGCACTGGGCGCCGATGGCACCCCGTCTGCCGCACTCCTCAAGAAGCTGGAAGCCAAGGGTATCGCCGCCGCCGAATTGCCGAAGTTCACCAAACGCATGGATGGCAAGTCCGAAACCTTCTTCTACACGATGCAGGTCGCCGGTGCGCCGCTCGCGGATGTGCTGAGCGGCATCGTTAGCGATGCGCTCAAGAAGCTGCCGATCCCCAAGATGATGCGCTGGGGGGATTCTGATGTGCAGTTTGTGCGCCCGGTGCACGGCCTGATTCAACTACATGGCGCAACACTCATTCCGGGCGAAGTGCTGGGTCTGCCATCGCGCCAGCAAACACTGGGACATCGTTTCTTGTCGCAGGGTCTGATCACGATCCACGACGCGGAATCCTATGCCGCGACCTTACGCACTGAAGGCAAGGTCGTTGCGGACTATGCAGAACGTCGCGGCACGATCGCAACACAGCTCGCCACCAAGGCACAGGAACTCGGTGCACAGATCAACCAGGCTGATGGCCTGCTCGACGAGGTTACGGCACTGGTGGAGTGGCCGGTTGTCTACGTCGGCGAATTCGAAGCCGAATTCCTCGAGGTGCCGCAAGAGTGTCTGATTCTGACCATGCAGCAGAACCAGAAGTATTTCCCGCTGCTCGACGCTAACGGTAAACTGCGCAATCAGTTTCTGATCGTATCGAATATGCAGGTCGCAGATCCGAAACACATCATTGGCGGCAACCAGCGCGTGGTCCGTCCGCGCCTGTCGGATGCCCGCTTCTTCTTTACGCAGGATCGCAAGGAACCGTTGGCTTCGCGTATCGCCAAACTGGGCAACGTGGTCTACCACAACAAACTGGGCACGCAGCTGGATCGTCTGCTGCGTGTTCAGAATTTGGCCACGCAGATTGGTAACGCGATTGGCGCCGATGCCACGCACGTGGCGCGCGCCGCCGAGCTGGCCAAGGCCGACCTCGTGACCGACATGGTTGGCGAGTTCCCGGAGCTGCAGGGCATCATGGGGCGCTACTACGCGCAGCATGATGGCGAAGCCGCCGATGTGGCCGAAGCGATCGCAGACCACTACCGCCCGCGCTTTGCCGGCGACGAGCTGCCGAGCAACAACGTCGGTTGCGCTGTTGCGCTGGCCGATAAACTCGATACGCTGGTGGCCTTTTTCGGCATTGGCGAAAAGCCAACCGGTGACCGCGACCCCTTCGGCCTTCGGCGAGCTGCGTTGGGCGTGCTGCGTCTCCTGATGGAACGCCAGCTACCGCTAGAACTGCCGGCGCTGATCCGCTGGTCTGCCGGCACGTTCCCGCCAGGCACCCTGCAAGCCGATTTCGAACCGGCGCTGCTGTCGTTTATTACAGATCGACTGCGCAACCTGCTCAAGGATCAGGGCGAGCCACAAGACGTGGTGGAAGCCGTACTGGGCATCAACCCGGCGCGCATCGACCGCATCCCGGCACGGCTCGCCGCTGTGCGCGAGTTCTCAGCTCAGCCAGACGCCCTGGCGTTGGCTGCCGCCAACAAGCGCATCGGCAACCTGCTCAAGAAGGTCGACGATGTGGCGGCATTGGGCGCACCGAACGGTGCCCTCATGACCGAAGCACCGGAAAAGGCGCTTTACGACACAGTCACGGCACTGGCGCCGACGATTACCGATGCGATGCGTGCCGAAGCCTACACCGATGCATTGATGGCGCTTGCCCAGGTACGCGCCAGCGTCGATGCCTTCTTCGAGGATGTGATGGTCATGGCAGATGATGCCAAGATCCGGCAGAATAGACTGGCATTGCTCAAAACGCTGTCTGACCAGATGAACGCGGTGGCTGATATCGCACGTCTGGCCGTCTGACCGGGAGGTTTATGAAAACGATCATCCTCGACCGCGATGGTGTCATCAATGTTGACTCGGCGCTTTACATCAAATCACCGGCCGAATGGAAGCCCATAGAGGGCAGCCTGCAGGCGATTGCGCGGTTGAATCAGGCCGGCTATCGCGTCATCGTTGCCACCAATCAGTCCGGGATTGGCCGCGGACTTTTCGACATGGACACGCTCAATGCCATGCACGAAAAGATGCACAAGCAACTGGCGGCTGTCGGCGGGCGTATCGATGCGATCTTCTATTGTCCGCATACCGCCGACGAGCAATGCGGATGCAGAAAACCCAAACCCGGTATGTTCGAGCGGATTGCCAAGGTCTACAACATGGATCTGCACGGCGTCCCGGCGATCGGTGACTCGCTACGCGACCTGCAGGCCGGCAGCGCGGCCGGTTGCACGCCGATGCTGGTGCGCACCGGCAAGGGTGAAAAAACCGAAGCGGAAGGCAGTTTACCTAAAGGCACAACGGTTCATGACAATCTAGCGGCTGCCGTTGATGCGCTCCTAGGCAAAGCTGCCAATAAGTAACACTCATGACCCTACTGCGTTCAACGCTGTTCAGCCTGTTCCTCGCCGTCTGGACTATTTTTTGCGGGATTCTCGTTCTGTGCACCTACGTGCTACCGGAGCGCCCACGATTCCACGCTTGTTACGCCGTCTGTGACATGTGGCGTGCCGGCTTCATGTTGATGAGTCGCCACCTGCTGGGCATTCGCGCCGTCGTTGAGGGTCGTGAAAACATACCGCCGTCGCCAGCGATCTATCTGTCCAAACACCAATCGGCCTGGGAAACCATCGCCCTCCAGGTCTGGACGCCGCCGGCGGTTTTTGTGCTCAAACGCGAACTGCTCAGCATCCCCTTCTTCGGCTGGGCGCTTTGGGGGCTGCGCATGATCTGGATCGATCGAAGCGCCGGCAAGTCTGCACTCGAAAAAATCGTCACGCAAGGCAAAAAACGACTGGAAGAGGGCTTGTCCATCATCATTTTTCCGGAAGGCACCCGGGTGGCTCCCGGAAAAATGGGACGATTCAAAGCCGGTGGCGCACATCTGGCTGCACGCACCGGCGCGCACGTGATCCCTGTGGCACATAATGCGGGTGAACTCTGGCCAAGAAATGCCTTTATCAAACGTCCGGGAACGATTACAGTTCGTTTTGGGCCACCGATTGACCCAAAGGGGTTAACCGAAGCAGAATTAAACCAACGCGTGGAGACCTGGATCCGTGATGCGATGGGCGAACTTCCTGCTGTTCGGCGATAGCAAGCCGCGAGGCGAACCGCCTCAAGAACAAACGCGCAGCATTGCGCTCTCTGATCGTATCGTTCCCTATACGATCAAGCGCCGCCGCCGGCGCAGCCTGAGTCTGAACATTGACCACCGCGGCTTGCGCGTTCTGGGCCCCATGCGGATGACGCTACGTGAAGTTGAACAACTGATTCACACTCACGAAGACTGGGTATTAAAAAAACTGGACGAGTGGCGCGAAGAACGCTTCCACAAGGCGTGGAGCATCCATGGCACTGAGCCCCTTCTTTATATGGGAACACCCCTGGTGGTGTCTACGCGCCAGCATAGCCGACGCAAAACCCTGATCGAACTTACGTCGGATCAGCTCATTCTCTCGACAACCGATCCTCGCGATACCCTGCGCAACCATCGAGCACTGGTGCTTTGGTTGCGTGAGCGGGCGATGACCTGCTTCGAAGAGCGTGTATCGGTCTTCACCGAACACTTAGGCATCCCCATGCCCAGGCTGGCGCTCACTCAGGCCAGAACGCGCTGGGGCAGCTGTAACAGTCGTGGGGATATTCGTCTTAACTGGCGACTGATCCATCTACCACTCACCTTGATTGATTATGTCGTCGCCCATGAATTGGCCCATATCAGGGAAATGAACCACGGTCCACGTTTCTGGGCACTCGTCGAAACCATGTACCCGGATTGGAAAACAGCCAAGAGCGCCTTGCGTGCGCACGTTGGCAGTCTACCGATCATTGAAACATAGCGCCGAGGCCACCCTCAGCCAGCTCAGCCACTTCGGCTTTGCGCCAGGACAAGATCCTCCCGAACAATGTTAATCGCTGCGCGCAGGTCATAGTAAGCGCTACGATTACCGGTTGGCACCCACAGCTCGCGCGCGCGGTTCCCCAGCAGCTCGATCTGAGCAAGCAGCGCGGGATCGACCGATTGCCCCGATTCTTTCGCCCGAATGATTTCGACTTCGATGGCGCGCAATTCGTCATAGCATTGCTCCATGCTCAGCACAGCATGGCTCTTTCGGTAACTGGGGAGAAATCCCACGAGCGGCACCACAATCGCACCAATTGCTAGCAGATAGAACCACACTTCATCAAACAAACTGGCTACCCAGTAGGGTGCATAACCCCATAAGAACGGTGAACCTTCTTTGAAGAAACGACGCGCCACGTCGCTCTCGGGAATTCTTGCATCCATATAAGTCGGAAACTTCCCCGGTGCAAAGTAGTTCACCCGCTTTCGTTCGAAATCATCCGTTGCTTCCATAAACAGGAGCTGTAGCGCAGGATGCATTTTGTCCGTGGTCAGAATATCCAAGGTCGTCGCAATCATTTGTACGTCATGTGTGGGTACGACCGGATGCAAATTGAACATGCCCGCTGGTAACACCACCGGGTCCAGATACTGGAAGCGCTTGGCATAGGCTGTTGCCAGGCCAAAACTGTAGATTTGCACGCCAGGGTACTGCGCGACTTCCTGGATATTCTGCGACGCCATCGCACCGACCAGAAATAGCGCATCAATCTTCCGATCTCTGAATGCCACGACAGAATCATGCGTGCTCATTGCCAGAAGATTCGGAGAATTTAAATCCACGCCTTGCGCTTTAAGTACAGGCTCCAACATGGCTCGGGTACTGCTTCCGGCGATGTTGATCGAAGTTTTTTTACCCGACAAGAAACGATTCAGATCGGGGTCGACTTTATCGGTCTGATAGTGGAATAACCACAACGGCTGATAGGCCACCGAACCCAGAGAGAGCAAATGCCGGGGGCCTTCCGGAAGCTCCAGGCCACCTTGCGCAAACGCGGCATCGACCTTGCCTTCGAGCAACAGACTCAGGTTTTCTTCTGCGCCTTTCGAGGGCACCAGTGTCAAATGAACCCCATGCTTCTGGAAAAATTCGCGGTACCGGTGTCCAACAACATCTGCCGTTGAGTGTGCTTGCCCCGTGGCGATCGTCAGGGTTTTCGGTGGTAGCGGCCGAACCATATAGATCAGGAGCGCGCCCAAAAGCAGACTCGGCAATACATACAGCCAATTGCTGATAATAAACGACCAGAACGCCAACGCCTCCTCTACAACAACACTCTGGAAATTACTGGGCGCTTTAGGCGGTAATTTTTTTCTGTGTAGCGGATCCATTAGTTATCTCGTTGGGTTCAAATCTCGGCCAGGCCTTGAAGCACCAGCCCTTCGACAATCGTCGCGCGCTGCTCTAACGCGTTGTCAAGATGATGGGCACTGCCGCCTGTCAAAAGCCATGGTACATCTGCCGGCAACCGTGCCGCCATTCGTACGATGGCACCGCACGTTGCTTCAATGACGCCGCTCACCATGGCATCGTCTGTGTTATCCGGCACATCAGGCGCCGCACGATAACGCCCGATGGCTTCGGGCAACCTGGCCGTCCCCTGGTGTAGTGCCCGCAGCATCAAATCAACCCCGGGCATAATGAGTCCGCCACGATAGAGACCACCGGCCTGAACCGCCTCGATCACATCGATGGTCGTTGCCGTTCCGGCACTGATCACCAGACAGGCTCCCTGAATCTTTGTCCAGGCACCAATGGCCGCAGCCCACCGATCAATCCCGAGCGTCTCTGGTGTGCCATATCCATTACGCAAGGTTCCAAACTGGGCAGACACGAGAAAGCGGCTCAGACGCGTCTTGGGTGGCAAAAGCGACAATACGGTCTGCTCTTTATCGGGACCGATAACGCTGGCATAGCAAACCCGATCTATCATTTCATTACGCCAAATGGCAGCCAATTTCTCGAGATCCGCTTCCGCATAGACAGCAGAGCCATGTGCCACGAACGGCAGCCCCGGGCCATGGGTCAGCGCCCACTTCAAGCGCGAATTCCCCAGGTCAAGTAATAGATTCATCCCCAAACTATACCTTGCGCAGGCTGACATCACCGGTCACGACCCGTTCGAGGCCCGATGCCGTTGCCACCAGCAGTGCACCATCGCTATCAACACCGTGAATCGTCCCCTCCAGCAAAACCTGATCGACCTCTTTAATGCAGACCTTTTCGCCGTGCCACAAGCTCGCGCCCTGCCATTCCGGGCGCAGCGTCTTGAACCCCGTATTGGAGAATGCGACCAGTGCTTCCTGGACGCATTCGAGCAGCGGATGAAGCAGTACATCGGGCGCCAGTCCCTCGGCGTCGACAAAGCCATCTGACAACGCCGCAACGGACTGGGTTGTAACAGCCGCCCGCAGGGCTTCGGACGCTAGACAGTTCAGGCCGACACCAATCACTGCTGCCAGTTCTCGCGATCCCTCGGGCGCTTTGCGGACAACCGACTCAATCAGAATGCCGCCCACCTTGGCATCGGTCTGGCCGGCAGCACGCAACAGCAAATCATTTGGCCACTTGAGCCCAAATTGCGACCCTGTTCTTTGTGCCCCCAGCTGCGGCAGATGCAAAGTGCGTATCAGCGCCACACCCATCGCTAATGAGAGGCCGTTCAGTGCATCCGGCGTTAGCGGAAAGGTCCAGAGCAGCGAGAAAGCGAGTGTCTTCCCCGGTTCGGCCATCCAGGCACGACCGCGCCGTCCCCTGCCGGCCGTTTGCTCACGTGCCACCATCACGGTGCCCGCCGGCGCGCCTGCTTCAGCGGCGCTCAGCAAAGACTGATTCGTGGACTCACACGAATCAAGGTGATGTATTTGCAGCTGTATTGGCTTTACTGGTTGCATCCTCGTCGATCTTCAGTTCCTGGATTTTGCGCGTAATTGTATTACGACCAATCCCCAGTAACTGCGCTGCTTCGATACGACGCCCCCCCGTATAGCGCAAGGCGCGAGCGATCAGCGTGCGTTCAAAATCCTGGGAAAGCACTTCGAAAATACGGGTATCTTTATCCTGAATCGCCGATGCGAGCATGCGATCAACGACGTTGCCCAATTGATCAATCCAGCCATACGAATCTCCGGGCATGGACGTGGACGCAACCCCTGACGTGGTCATATCCAAGCCGGGCATGTTCACTGATGACACAGCCTGCGCTGCTTCCTGACGCAACTCGGGCGGCAGATCTTCAAGATCAACGACCTGACCGGGTGCCATGACGGTCAACCAGTGGCAGAGATTTTCTAGCTGACGTACGTTGCCGGGAAATGGCAGTGTGGATAAGTGCGCCATGGCTGCCGGTGTCAGTTGTTTGGCTTCGACCCCAAGATCGCGGGCGCTCTTGGCAAGAAAATGCACGACCAGTTCCGGAATGTCTTCGCGCCGCTCCTTGAGAGGCGGCAAGCGCAGACGGATCACATTCAACCGGTGGAAAAGATCCTCGCGAAAGAGCCCTTGCTGAACACGATCTTCCAGATTCTGGTGGGTTGCGGCGATCACCCGCACATTAGACTTGATGGACTGCTGACCGCCCACACGATAGTAATGCCCATCGGAGAGCACCCGCAGTAGACGCGTCTGCAATTCAGCGGGCATATCACCGATCTCGTCGAGAAAAAGCGTCCCACCATCGGCCTCCTCGAAGCGGCCACGACGCTGCGTAGCAGCGCCCGTAAAAGCACCGCGCTCATGCCCGAAGAGTTCGGACTCCAGCAAATCGCGCGGGATGGCGGCCGTATTGATGGCAATAAAGGGTCGCTTGGCACGCGGACTGTGCCGGTGCAACGCCCGTGCGACGAGCTCTTTACCGGAGCCCGATTCGCCCGTAATGAGCACGGTGGCATTCGAGTTCGACAACCGTCCGATGGCACGAAAGACTTCCTGCATGGCTGGTGCATGCCCCTGGATCTCGGGAGCACCCCTCTCTTCAGCGGCCGCCTGCACCGGCTTGCCAGACTGCGTCATCGCGCGCTGAATCAGCGCAATGGCCTGGTCGACGTCAAAGGGCTTGGCCAGATATTCGAAGGCGCCGCCCTGAAAAGCCGCCACGGCGCTCTCCAGGTCAGAATAAGCCGTCATGATGATGACGGGAAGTTCGGGGAACAACGCCTTGATTCGGGCAAGCAGATCCAACCCGGAGGGACCGGGCATACGGATATCGGACACCAGCGCCTGTGGCACAGGATCGCCTGCGTCCAAGGCATTGATCACATCATTGGCATGATCAAAGCTGCGACAGGAGATACCGGCGCGATCCAGCGCTTTTTCCAGCACCCAGCGTATCGACTGGTCGTCATCAACAATCCAGACGGACTTCATATTTGGTGTCTCCACAGTTCTGCCGGCAGCCATGAGGCCTTTCGGTCGTTTCCATCACCGAGTACTGAGCAAATACCGTGCCTAATATTCATCAACCGCTTTCAGACCACCGGTAAGCGGATGATGAACTGTGTATGCCCCGGCCGGCTTTCGCATTCGATGGTGCCCTGATGCTGCTGGATAAAACTTTGTGCGATGGTGAGGCCCAGACCCGTTCCCCCTTCCCGTCCAGAGACGAGCGGGTAAAACATTCGTTCCAGAATATTTCGAGGAATCCCCGGGCCGTTATCAATGACCTGGATCTCGATGGCCAGCTTCCAGCGATGCTTGAGCAGCGTGACCTGACGAACGGCTCGTGTGCGTAAGGTGATCTGACCGCTGTGTTCCGGGGTGGCCGCCATGGCCTGCGCCGCATTGCGCGCAATATTCAGCACAGCCTGAATCAGCTGTTCTCGATCCGCCGTGATCTCAGGCAGACTCGTGTCGTAATCCCGCCGTACGGAGAGCGTCTTCGGAAACTCGGCCAGGACCAGGCTACGAACACGCTCAAGAATTTCGTGAATATTCGTCGGAGCCGGCTGCATACCCTGATGGGGTTGTAAGAGGCGCTGCATCAAGTCCTGAAGTCGATCGGTTTCCTTGATGATGACCTGGGTGTATTCACGCAATGCCGTATTAGGCAACTCGTGCTCCAGCAATTGGGCTGCGCCACGAATACCGCCAAGCGGATTTTTGATTTCGTGCGCCAGATTGCGCATGAGTTCGCGATGTCGTAGCTGCAACTCAACCAGACGTTCCTCGCGCCGCGCCCGCAACTGCTGATCGACCGGACGTAGCTCGATCAAAAGACCACCGCCCTCATCTTCCAATGGCGTGACGGTACAGTCGACGTGAAACACCTCGTCGCCGCGTTCAATCTGGATATTTTGTCCGCTGTAACCCCACTTATTGCTTAACGACTTCATGATGGCGCTGACCAACTCGGGCGTCACGCCGATCACCTGGAAAAGCTCACGTCCCAACGCAGCGCGTTGGCTGATTCGCAACAGGTTCTCCGCAGCCGGGTTCAGATAGACGATATTCTGAGACCGATCCAGCACAACGGCGGCCGACGACAGCAACTCAAGGCCAGCGTAACGGGTGGGGGTTGGTATGGGGATCGCCTTCGCGTTCATGTCATTGATTACGGCTTGAAACAAAAGAGGGACGGCGAACCGTCCCTCCCTCTTGCGTTCGCCTTAGTGGCTTTGCAATGTGCCGTGAATTAGCACGAGTAGTACATCTCGAACTCAACCGGGTGCGTGGTCATGCGAATCCGATTGACCTCTTCCATTTTTAGATCGATAAACGAATCGATCCAGTCCTTCGAGAAGACGCCACCACGCGTCAGGAACTCGTGATCTGCCTTCAGTGCGGCCAAGGCTTCATCGAGGCTGGCGCACACAGTCGGGATCTTGGCATCTTCTTCCGGCGGCAGATCGTACAGGTTCTTATCGGCCGGATCGCCCGGGTGGATCTTGTTCTGGATACCATCCAGACCGGCCATCAGCAGAGCGGCGAAGCACAGATATGGATTGGCGATTGGATCCGGGAAACGGGTTTCGATACGACGCGCCTTGGTCGAAGCCACGAACGGGATACGAATCGAGGCCGAACGGTTCTTGGCCGAGTAGGCCAGCTTCACGGGCGCTTCGTAGTGCGGGACCAGGCGCTTGTACGAGTTAGTGCCCGGGTTGGTGATGGCGTTCAGCGCCTTGGCGTGCTTGATGATGCCGCCGATGTAATAGATCGCGATTTCGGACAGGCCGCCGTACTTGTCGCCGGCAAAGATGTTCTTGCCGTCCTTCGAGAGCGACTGGTTGACGTGCATGCCGTTGCCGTTGTCGCCGACGATCGGCTTCGGCATGAAGGTGGCGGTCTTGCCGTACGCCGCGGCCACGTTGTGGATCGCGTACTTCAGGATCTGTACTTCGTCGGCCTTCTTTACCAGCGTGTTCGACGACACGTTGATTTCGGCCTGGCCGCCCGTGGCGACCTCGGCGTGGTGCACCTCGACCTCGAGGCCAAGCTGCTCCATCGCGCCGCACATGGCGGTGCGCAGGTCCTGGTACGTGTCGACCGGCGGCACGGGGAAGTAACCGCCCTTGACGCCCGGTCGGTGGCCGAGGTTGCCGCCGTCCAGGTCGGCGCCCGAGTTCCAGGCGCCCTGCGCCGAATCGACCTCG
>JBDLTT010000021.1:0-3769 GCA_039805725.1 Pseudomonadota bacterium
CGGAAATCGTTCCGGGTTTTGAGCCCATGTCGCCAGAAGCGCTGGCCGAGTATCAGGCCGAGCAGGCCGCCAAGTATGCCGCTGACCCGCGCAATGCGCGCCCGCAACCAGGCGAGGGCAGTGAAGGCAGCGACGGTGGTGAAGACGGTGGCGAGAATGCGGACTTTGATGAGGCAGATGACGACCGCCAACCGGTAGAACTGGATGAAGACGCCAAAGCCCGCCAGGAAGGCGAAGCCTGGCTATACGCCCGCCAGCAAGCCAATCAACGTCCGCCGCGGGGGCGCAAGCCGCGTGACCCCGATGCGCAGCCGTATTTTCCTGATGATCGCGACCCCTGGGAAAACCTGCCCGAAGACAAGCTCTACATCCTCGACGCCATGGTTAACGGCAACAGTCTGGCACCGGGTGAAACCGATCCGCTGACGGCGTTGCAGTTCATCGACGATGACGAAGCCTGGGAAGACGATGATCGCCAACCACGCGGTGCCAATGCCCACGTGCGCGATATCGTCAGCGAATTCCGCCGCGAGGCACGAGAAGATCGTAACCTGCATCGCGAGCTCGCCGGCATGCCGGCGCTGCAGAGTCTGCGTAAGAATCATCGTGGCAAGAAGCCGTTCGTCAAAGGGCAAAGCAAATCTGCCGGCGGTAGATCTTTCCGTGCTGGCCCAAGCGCGAATGGCACTGGCTATCAGGGCGCCAAGCCGGGCGGCGGACAAAAGGCTTCGGGTCCACGTCCGGCGGGGGCAGGGGCGAAACAATTCCGCAGCCGAACCGGTGGTCCACGCCGCGCACGTCCGCCGAAGAGTGAGTCAAGCTAAATCCAACCTGATAGAATTCTGCCTGCATCAAACAAAGGGTCTGTGGCCGAGTGGTTTAAGGCAGCGGTCTTGAAAACCGCCGTAGGTGTGAGCCTACCGTGAGTTCGAATCTCACCGGACCCGCCACTACACACGGCTCGGATTAAAAACCCGGGCCGTTTTCTTTTGCGGCGCGTTTGCATCTGGCGACATGCGTCTTAGAATGAACGCATCATCCCCATTGACGGAGACCCACCATGTATCGTGCCCTGCAGATCAATAAAGACGATGCCGGTTATCGCACCGAGTTGAAGGAACTCGACGAGTCCCAGTTGCCCGAAGGCGATGTGACCGTTCAAGTCGCCTGGAGCACGCTGAACTACAAGGATGGTCTGGCCATTACCGGTAAAGGGCCGGTGGTGCGCAAGTTTCCCCTGACCCCGGGCATTGATCTGGCCGGTACCGTGATCGACAGCACGCACCCGTGCTGGAAGGCCGGTGACAAAGTGATTCTCAATGGCTGGGGTGTCGGTGAAACGCACAGTGGCTGTCTGGGACAGAAAGTGCGCCTGAATGGTAACTGGCTTATCCCGTTGCCACCGACCCTGAGCGAACGTCAGGCCATGGCCATCGGCACGGCGGGTTACACCGCCATGCTCTGTGTGCTGGCGCTGGAAAAACATGGCGTCAAACCCGCCGATGGCGAGATTCTGGTCACGGGCGCCAACGGCGGTGTCGGCAGCGTAGCGATCATGCTGCTTTCCAAACTCGGGTACACCGTCATCGCTTCCACCGGGCGGCCGGAAGAAGAAGCCCACCTCAAGGCATTGGGCGCGGCCGGCATTATCGACCGCAATACGCTTGCTGAACCGGGTAAGCCACTCGGCAAAGAGCGCTGGGCCGGTGTTGTCGACTCCGTCGGTAGCACCACGCTGGCCAATGCCTGCGCCACCACCAAATACAACGGCGCAGTCGCCGCGTGTGGCCTGGCGGGTGGTGCTGATTTCCCGGCTACCGTTATGCCCTTCATTCTGCGTGGCGTCACGCTCTACGGGATCGATAGCGTGATGGCACCGGCCGAGAAGCGCATCGAAGCCTGGAATCGCCTGGCGCGCGATCTGGATATTGCCAAGCTTGAAAGCAATACGGCCGAGATCGGCCTGGCCGAGGCAATTAACGTCGGCGCCCAACTGCTGGAAGGCAAAGTGCGTGGGCGTGTCGTGGTCGATGTGAACCGTTAAACGATGTTGCACCTGGAACAGATCGACCTCCGGCAAGATCCGGCAGCGGCGCAATACCTCAAGACCGAAGTGGTTCAGGTGGTGTTCGCCCGGGCATCGGGCGAACTGATCAGCCTCGAAGGTCCAAACAAATACCAAGTCGGTGACGCCATCATCACAGGATGTACCGGTGACCGCTGGAGTGTGGATCGCCATCGTTTCGACGCCAAGTATCAGGCGGTCGCACCGACGCGCGAAGGGCAGGATGGCCACTACACGGCAAAGCCGGTGCCCGTTCTCGCCAAGCAGATCAATCAGGCGTTTACGGCAGCACGTTCTGCCGGACGTGATGTGTTACGCGGTGAGGCGGGCGATTGGCTGATGCAGTACGCACCGGGGGATTTTGGTGTGTGTGGTCAGCAGCGTTTCGACCGCGTCTACAAGCGGGTCGACGAAAATCAATAACGTTTAGGGCTTCGCTTCAACGAAGTCGATGGGTGCGATGGCATCAACCCAGCAATTGGGCGTTTCATACAGGCGCACGCGCTCCAGCTTGAGGTTGTTGCCATAGGCGTGGGTGTAATGCGGTTCGAGAATGCGGAACGCCGCCCTTGCCAGGTTTTCGGCAGTGGGAACGACGTCCAGCATGACGGTTTTATGGCCGGGAATTTTTTCCAGGAGCTGTACAACCTCTGTGTCACCCCGGTAGACCAGAAACGCGTGATCCCAGTGGTCAACGACTTCACGCAAAGCGATTGTTTTGATATCGCCAAAATCCATCACCATGCCATTGGCCGGATCGCCGGCTTTTTCGATGACGTCCCCTGAAAGTGTGATCTCCAAAGCGTAGCGGTGCCCGTGCAGATGACGGCACTGGCTGCGGTGATCGGGGATGCGGTGGCCGGCATCAAATTCCAGCCGGCGTGTAATGCGCATGACTTCTGGCAGATTCCGGTTTAAATCAAGGGCGTGATTGTATCATTGCAGCATGAGCGACCCGAAGTCACCCGTTACCGCCAAACTCAGTGGACAGCCCGTGAAGTGGCTGACCTTTAGCGATCATGATCCGGATTTTCTGCATCTGACCTATGTCTATCCGGTGCTCTCGCGTCGCATGCAGGGCATTTCGATCGGCATCAACCTCAACACCAATAATGCCTGCAACTGGGCCTGTGCCTACTGCCAGGTGCCCGGGCTACATCGCGGCGACGCGCCTGAAGTCAACCTGGGTCTGCTCGAAGCCGAACTCAAAGGGCTGCTCGACAACCCGGCATTGAGCCCGATGATTCCCCCGGATACCCCGCAAGCCTTGCGTCAGATCCGTGACATCGCTTTTTCCGGTAACGGCGAGCCGACCAGCTCGCCGCAGTTTGTGCAGGCCGTCGGTATTGCCCGTCGCCAGCGTGACGCGCATGGGCTGAATATTCCCCTGGTGCTGATCACCAACGGTAGCCTGATGTTGCGTCCGGAGGTACAGGCCGGTGTGAAGGCGCTGGCTGAGGCCGGCGGGGTGGTCTGGTTCAAGGTGGATCGTTTGTTGCCGGACTCGATGAAGCGCATCAACGGCATCAGTTACAAGCCCGAGCAGATTCAACATCGTCTTGATGTGGCCTGCAGCCTGGCGCCCGTTTGGTTACAGACCTGCTGGCTGGCCTGGGATGGACAGGCGCCGGGCGTCGACGACGAAGCCGCTTACCTAGACTTTGTGGCACGTAACGCCCACCAGATCCAGGGGGTGCACCTCTA
>JBDLTT010000022.1:0-3995 GCA_039805725.1 Pseudomonadota bacterium
GCACCCAGGTTCAGGTTCTCAATCTTGCTCTTGATCAGCTCGCTGATCTCGGAAGGATTCAGTTGCATTTAGAAAACTCCTAGTTCTTTAACGCGACAGCCATTGCGTCGAGCTGGCCACGCACGGAGGCGTCAAACACCTCGTCACCGACTTCAACCTTGATACCGCCAATCAGCGACGGATCCACGGTAACGCGCGGCTTGAGCTTTGAAGAGAAATGCTGTTCCAGTACAGGCACGACCTGCTTCACCTGGGCATCATCCATCGGGAAGGCACTGATAATGTGTGCTTCCTTGACACCTTCTTCTTCCGACTTCAGCTCTTCGAAAAGCGTCTGAATTTCGGGAAGCAGGGCCAGGCGCCCGTTTTCGGCAAGCACCTCAATGAAACGTGACAGCGCCTGCGGGGCTTCAACCCCCAGCACGCCCACCACCAGGTCGGTGACTTGGCGGGAGCTCAGCTTCGGGTTGCCGAAGCAGTCCTGCATTGCCGATTCATTGGCAATCAGCGACAGGCGACCCAGCCAACCACTCCAGTCGGCCAACTTGCTTGACTCACGACCGAGGCGGAAAACCGCTTCGGCGTAAGGACGGGCTACGGTGAGGGATTCAGCCATTTGTTACAGACCTTGCTTGATGGCAACCAGGATATCTGCGTGGGCGCCTGCGTTGATTTCCTTACGGAGAATCTTCTCAGCACCTGCGACAGCCAGTGCAGCGACTTGATCACGAAGCTGTTCGCGGGCGCGAACGACTTCCTGTTCGACGTCAGCACGAGCAGCCGCAACGATACGATCCGCTTCAACCTTGGCCTGGGCCTTGGCATCTTCAATGATCTGGACAGCGCGCTTTTCAGCGGTTGCCAGGACGTCTGCCGACTTTTCTTTGCCTTCACGCACAACCTCAGCGGAACGCTTGCTAGCGAGCTCTAGCTCATGCTTGCCACGTTCTGCTGCGGCCAGGCCGTCAGCGATTTTTTTCGCACGGTCATCCAGCGCCTTCGTGATCGGCGGCCAGACGAACTTCATCGTAAACCATACAAGTATGAAGAAAACGATGAGCTGGGCGAATAATGTTGCGTTCAGATTCACGCTACGAGCCCTCCTGAAAAAGGTTGTTCAGGATTACTTCAGCACGAACGGGTTTGCGAATGCGAACATCATCGCGATACCAACACCGATCAGGAATGCGGCGTCGATCAGACCGGCGAGCAGGAACATCTTGGTTTGCAGTTCGTTCATCAGTTCAGGCTGACGTGCCGAAGCTTCGAGGTACTTCGAACCCATGATGCCGATACCGATACAGGCACCGATAGCACCGAGACCGATGATGAGGCCGGAAGCCAGAGCAACTAGACCGAGGATTTGTTCCATGACGACTCCTTGAAAGGGATAAGAACAGCGGGGTTAAAAAGAAACGAAAAGGTACTACAGAAAGAATTAATGCGACTCGTGAGCCTGACCAACGTACACCAGCGTCAGCATCATGAAGATGAATGCCTGCAGCGTAATGATCAGAATGTGGAAGATCGCCCAGATCGAACCCGCGATCACGTGACCCGCAAACAGCAGACCACCCGACAGCGAATGCGTTCCGGCCCAGGCCGCGCCCATCAGGGCAATCAGCATGAACACGAGCTCACCGGCGTACATGTTGCCGAACAACCGCATGCCGTGTGAAATAGTTTTAGCAGCGAATTCAATCATCTGCATCAGGAAGTTGATTGGCGCCAGAACCGGGTGCGAGCCGAAGGGTGCCGCAAACAGTTCGTGCACCCAGCCGCCGATACCCTTGATCTTGATGTTGTAGTACAGGCAGACGGTGAGCACACCCAGCGCCATCGCCAACGTGATGTTCAAATCGGCCGATGGCACGATACGCAGGTAAGCATGATGCGGGTCGTGGCCAGACGCTTCGTAATAACCCGCCCAAAGCTTCGGCAGCACGTCGAGCGGCAGCAGATCCATGGCGTTCATAAAGAAGATCCAGACAAACACGGTCAGCGCCAGCGGTGCAACGAAGAGGCGCGATTTGGCGTCATGGATGATGCCCTTCGCCTGATCGGCAACCATTTCAACCAGCACTTCGATCGCGGCCTGCAGACGACCCGGCACACCGGCGGTAGCGCGGCTAGCGACAAACCACAAAAGCAAGACGGTAATAATGCCGAGCGCGGTCGAGAAAATAAATGAGTCAAGGTTGATCACCGACCAGTCGACGATCGATTTCTGCGCTTCACCCGTGGTGTTCAGGTGGGTCAGGTGGTGAACAATGTATTCACCCTGGGTCGGGCCGCTGTGGGCCGCTGCGTTCGCTACGTTTTCAGTCGCCATCTCAGGTTCTTTTCGCCAATGCTAAAAAATTGACCTGCAAGGTAATCGCCATACTGAGCAGCATGCTGGGCCAGTGCAGCTCCGCATACAGCGCGATGGCGATCGCCAACAAAACCAGTGTGAGGGCAAGCTTGAGGAATTCGTAGACAATAAACAGGCCGGCCGTCGCGACAGACGCGCGATTGGCCGAGGCTGCCATCAATCTCAGCGCGAACAGAAAATTGGGTAGTAGAACTGCCCCTCCTCCGATCGCGGCAGAAATGCTGCCACGTCCCCCTGCAAGCAACCCCGCTAGGCTCACAGCTATGATTATTGCGATCAGTTGCAGGCGTAATACTCGAAACACCGTGACCTCATCGCGTTGTGTGCTGTGCCTAACAAGGCGCCTTCAAACGCCGTAACTATACGACCAGCTTGCGCGGCCGTCAATCAGAAAAACGCTCAATCAGCCCATCGAGTTGATCGAGGCTGTCAAAGTGGATCGTGATTTTGCCCGCCCCGCGCTTGTTGGCCAAGATCGACACTTCGGCACCCAGCGTATCGGCCAGCCGCTCCGACAGTCGCGCGACATCTGCGTTTGCAACGTCAGCGCCCTTGCCGCCAGCCTTGGGTGCGGTTTTGCCAGCCTGGCGGCGGCGCACCAGCTCCTCGGTTTCTCGCACCGAGAGGCTTTTCAAAACAACTTGTTGCGCCACAGCAATCTGGTCGCTACCGGCCAGCGCCAGTAGGGCACGGGCATGCCCCATGTCGAGACGGCTCTGCATCAGCAAATCCTGCACCGGCGTGGCTAGCTCCAGCAAGCGCAGCAGGTTGGTGGCTGCCGAGCGCGATCGTCCCACCGCTTCGGCCGCCTCCTGGTGCGTCAGCCGGAATTCGTCGATCAGGCGGCGCAGACCCTGCGCTTCTTCCAGCGGGTTCAGATCTTCACGCTGGATGTTTTCGATGAGCGCCATTGCCAGCGCCGCTTCGTCGGCAATGTGGTGCACATGTACCGGCACTTCTCTCAGTCCGGCGATTTGCGAGGCACGCCAACGGCGCTCGCCGGCGATGATCTCGTACGGCGTTTTGGCATCTGGGCCGAGCGGGCGCACGATGATGGGCTGCACCAGGCCTTGCGCTGCAATCGACGACGCCAGTTCATTGAGGCTGGCTTCATCCATGCGCGTACGCGGCTGATATTTACCCGGCTGCAGGTCCGTCACCGGCAGCGTGCGCGGCACTTCGGGCGATGTGTGCTCGGCTTTCTCCGACGACGTTTTATCGGCTGCGACCGGCTTCGAACCGCCGAGCAGGGCATCCAGGCCTCGACCCAGACCGCGCGTTTGTTTCTTTGCGTTCATGCCTTGCCTCTCGCTCTTGATCAGGCCGCGGCTTGGGCGTGGCGCGCCAACAGTTCTTCAGCGAGCGCCACATAAGCTTGGGCTCCCTTAGACGCCGGATCGTAGGCCGTGGCCGGTTTACCGTACGATGGCGCTTCGGCCAGGCGCACATTGCGCGGAATAATCGTTTCGTACACCTTGTCGCCAAAGTGGTTCATCAGCTCGTCCGACACCTGCTGGGTCAGTGTGTTCTGTGCGTTGTACATGGTGCGCAGCAGGCCTTCAATTTCAAGATTGGGATTCAGGTTGCCACGCACCTTGCGCAGTGTTTCCACCAGATCCGA
>JBDLTT010000023.1:0-12303 GCA_039805725.1 Pseudomonadota bacterium
GATCCGGTCCGGGCAATCATCCAGAGCAATTTCGGAATCAGCCGCTTGCCCACAAGCAGCATGACGGCAATGAATCCGCCCACTTGCAGCGACGTCTTGCCGAGATCGAATAGTAATGAACCTCCAGACTGGGACTCGCGCGACGGATCGAGCATACCGGCTAAGGCAGGCAGCAATACCAGCACAATCACGGTCACCAGATCCTCAACCACCAGCCAACCCACGGCAATCCGACCGTTCATCGATTCAATGATGCCCTGACGCTCCAGCGCCTTGATCAACACAACGGTACTGGCACAAGAGAGCGAGATACCAAAAACCAGCGCAGCGCCAAGATCCCAACCCCAGAAAGAGGCCACCATAACGCCGAGGACTGTGGCGATCGCCATCTGGAACACGGCACCGGGTATGGCGATTTTTTTAACCTGTAGCAGATCCTTGATGGAAAAATGTAACCCGACGCCAAACATCAGCAACATGACGCCAATCTCAGAGAGTTGCCCGGCGATATGCACATCACCGGCAAACCCGGGGGTCGCTGGGCTGATCACAATGCCGGCTAGCAAGTATCCCACCAGCGCGGGAATGCCCAGTTTTTCGGTGATAAAACCGAAGGCAAGTGCCAGGGTGAACGCAGCGGCGATCGTTGCGATCAGAGAGATATCCGCATGCATCTCAAACCCTTTCAGGAGACCAGCAGCATTCGAAACCGGGCATCTTCATCCTCTAGGAAACGCTTCGACAGAAGCACTAAGTAACCGCTACCAAAACACAATTTTCATCATACAGGGCTTTATCCTAGTAAACTAGTAGGACTTTAGATTTTCACAGCCCTCAGCCTTTTCCGAGACGTCATGAGCATTAGGTAACCATGTCAGATCCTGTCATCCTCTTTTTCATTCTTGGTTTGATCGCAGGCTTAACCCGTTCGGATCTCAAGATTCCGGGTGTGCTCTACGAAAGCCTGAGCATTTTTCTGTTGCTGGCCATAGGGTTGAAGGGCGGCGCCGCACTGGCACAAAACAATCCGGGCGAGCTTTTAGCACCCATTCTTGTGGTCACTCTAACGGCGATGCTCGTCCCTATTCTGGCGTTTCTGATTGCGTTTTATGTGGGTGGCTATGGACGCGCTGATGCAGGCTCGCTGGCCGCACACTACGGATCGGTCAGCGTAGTCACGTTTGCCGTCGGGTCCAGTTATCTCACGCGTCTGTCTGTTCCGTTCGAGGGGTTTATGTCGGTATTTCTTGTGATCCTGGAAATCCCCGGTCTGCTCATCGGCGTAGCATTGGCGCGCTGGTCGGCGAGCAATACCCGCTGGGGGGTATTGATGCATGAAATTCTGACCGGCAAAAGTATCGTGCTGCTGGTCGGCGGACTCATTATTGGCTATGTGAGCGGTGAACAAGGTCTGGCTTCGATTAGCCCGGTATTTTTTACTCTGTTCAAAGGCCTGCTGGCGATATTTCTCCTCGAAATGGGTCTCGTCACGGCCGGTCGTGTTGCCGATTTAAAAAAGTCCGGGCTCTTTTTAATCACCTTTGGGGTGGTCATGCCGCTCATGGCCGCATCCATCGGTCTTGTGACGGCAAGCTTGCTTGATCTCAGCGTGGGCGGGGCAACGTTGCTCGCGACACTCTTTGCCAGCGCTTCGTATATAGCCGCGCCCGCCGCGATTCGCATGGCGGTTCCCGAGGCTAATCCATCAATTTCGATTGGGGCAAGCCTCGGCATTACTTTTCCATTTAATATCACGCTGGGTATTCCGCTTTACTATGCGGCCAGTCAATGGCTTCTGGGAGCTTCGGTATGACTTCGCGCCTTTCAGTTCGAAAACTGATCACCGTGATTTGTGAGAGCTGTCTTGAGGAACCAATCACGTCGGCCGCCAAAGACATCGGGGCGCGTGGTTATACCGTGAGCGATGCCCGCGGCAGCGGTGCGCACGGCTTACGCGATGGCTCCTGGCCTGAGAATGCCAACATCCGCATAGAAATCCTGTGCGATGAGTCAACGGCGACACGCATTCTGGATTTACTCGTTGACACTTACTACCCACACTACACCTTAGTCACTTTTGTGACCGACGTGGGTGTACTGCGACCAGAAAAATTTCAACATCAAGCGCCACCGCATTCAAGCTGATCATGTCACGAAGCCTGCTATTGTCGAATTGTTGCCGCGCCACACGCTTTCTTCTGTTATGTCTCTTATCTTTGGGATCGACGCTGACCATGGCCACCGAAACCCCTAAATACAACGTGATTCAGCAAGACGGTGACTTCGAAGTCCGGCAGTACGAGCCGCGTATCGTTGCCGAAATATCCGTGGAAGGCGACATGGATGCCGCCACCCGCGAGGGCTTTCGCGCTTTGGCCGGCTATATTTTTGGCGATAACCATATTCCGGCGCCGCAACCGATGACCGTTTCTGCAGAGACGCCTAGCAAAATCGCCATGACCGCGCCTGTGAGTATTGAACCGATGGGGGGCAGCCAATCCTTCTCTGCCGCGCGGGTCTGGCGGGTGGAATTTACGATGCCGAGTCAGTACACCTTAAAGACGCTGCCCAAGCCCAACAACCCCGCCATCAGAATCCGAGAAATTCCGTCAAAAAGCTACGCTGCTGTCCGCTACTCCGGCATGAATACCGACCATCGAATCCATGATGAAACGCAACGGCTCCTGGACTGGGCAAAAGACCAAGGCTTATCGGTCAGCGGCGTGCCAGAACTGGCGCGATACAACCCGCCCTGGACATTGCCGATATTTCGACGCAACGAAATCCTGCTGCCCTTGAGCAAAGACTAAGCCTAGACTGAGCCAGACCTCATCAACGTCGTCGCTCCCAGCAAGATACCTGCGCCACACTGTGCTGGAATTTACGGGCCGTTTCGCGGATGACAAAAGGCAGATCGCGTGGCGCGCCCAGTGGAACAAAGTCTTCTGCCAGTAATTCATGGAGGGCATCCAGGGTGGTGTAGCGCTCGCCATCCCTCTTGAAGCCACCCAGCCATTGCGAACGCGGCGTGTGTTCTTCCAGCCAGGTATAAGGCGAAGTCAGCACGAGTACGCCGCCCGGCACCATGCGCTGGCCAATGTCGGCAAGGAATTTGTGCGGATCGTAGAGCCGGTCGATGAGATTCGCAGCGATGACCAGATCATAATCGCGATGCACGTCCTTGAGATTACACGCATCACCCTGCCAGAAGGTCACGCGTGAAGCGCATCCGGCGAAACCCAGCTGATCGAGACCAACCTCGCGGAAGGACTGTAGTTCGCCTTCATCCGTGAGTGCGTAACGCACCAGACCCTGCCCGATCAGTTCGTCGGCCAGATTGATAAAACGTGCCGAGAAGTCGACCCCAACCACCGTATCGAAACCGCCCCGCGCCAGTTCGAAACTGGTTCGCCCCACCGCACAACCGATATCCAGGGCACGACGCTGTGGCCGACCGCGACTCACGTCGAGCGCGATCTGTGCAACAGCTGCCGGGAAGTTAGGCACGTCGAAGTAAGACTGGCCATAATGAAACTCGGCATATTGGGCGAGCAAGGCATCGTCTTCATAACGTGAGACGACCGGTAGCACCGGGGGCGCGCCAACCACGTAGCGGAAACCGGCGTGCTGGAAGAAATGCCGGCGGAACGCATAGCGCGAGGCACGCAACGCTTCGTTGCCGCAGGAAATCCAGCTACCACCCTTGATCAAATTATGGCGTTCGTCAAAGGTAGGAATCGAGAAGTCGTCATAGTGTGGATGTGCCTCGAACCCGGCAAAGGGGTAGATCGGCGTACACGTCCACTGCCAGACGTTGCCGACGACGTCGAAGAAGTCGCCGTGGGCAAAGCGGGTGACCGGCACCGAACTGCATCCCCCGGCAAGACGACGCTGAGCCGGTGTATCGGGTGCGATACCCGCAAGATCATAAAGACGCACCCATTCGTCTTCGCTCGGAAGACGCACGGCCAGCCCGGTTTGCTCGGCCTTCCAGGCGCAGAAGGCGGTGGCTTCGTGATAATTAACTTCGACCGGCCAATCCCAGGGCATGGGCACTTCTTCGCACAGGAGGCGCAGAACCCAGCCGCCTTCACGATGATGCCAGAAGGTCGGATGGGTCACGCCGGTAAATTCGCGCCAGCCCCAACCTTCATCGCTCCAGTACCGTGCATCCGCATAACCACCGGCTTCGACGAAGCCCATAAATTCGGCGTTGGAAACCAGCAACCGGCTTGCCTGGAAGGCGGGGATCTCGGCTTGGTGCCGACCGTATTCGTTATCCCAGCCATAACGACGGGCGTCGCCATCCCCGGCACAGGCATTCTGGTGCGGGTCACCTTTACCCAGTGATACCAAGCCGGCTGGCACGTCGATCAGGGTATTGACGGGCGCCGCCGCCAATGCACAAGCGCCAACGGGTTCGGCTTGCCAGCGCTGCTGCGGCCGCACGTATTCCAGGCGATGCTGTCGGATCAGCACCGACGACGTTTCGAGGTGAATGAGCTCGTGCTCGATACCCATGAGAATGGCCCACCAGGGGTTGTCCCAACCCATGGGGGGTGTGAAGGGTGCCTCTCGAATGACGTGTGTTACGCAGGCACGGACCTGATCACGATACGCCTTGATGTCGGCCACCGATGGCCAGTCGTAATGCGCATCGTTGAGATCGTCCCAGCTCATTTCATCAACGCCAACCGCAAACATGGCCTCAAATCGCGGATTGATCCGCTCCGGAATCAGTTTGGCAAGCAGCAGCTTGTTGACGAAGAAGGTAGCGGTATGGCCGTAATAGAAAATCAACGGGTGACGCAACGTAATCGGCTTTTCGATATATGCCGCTTCGTTCGCCAGACAATCAAAGAGTGACTCGTAGCGATCAAAGCACTGGGTGAAATAGGCTAGAAGCTTTTGCCGCAAAGCAGGTTCATCCAGACCGCACCAGTCTGGAGAGATAGGAAATGCCTCTGGGCAATGAGTCGACATAGGGAATAGGTTGGCCAATGGGCGCACTGGGTAAAAGACGTTAATTACACTACCGAATTATTATGAACTAACGCTTAAACCGGAACAGGTCGATGCCAAAAAAGTAAGGCCCCCATTGCTGGAGGCCTTGTATTTGGCGCGCTCGGAGAGATTCGAACTCCCTACCCCTTGGTTCGTAGCCAAGTACTCTATCCAGATGAGCTACGAGCGCGTCGAGGGCAAGACTATAGCACGGTTTTCAGCCCAGACACAAGGCTGGCAAGCTATAATGGCGAGCTTATGGCCCAGTACGGCCCCACCCTCAGAAATCGACGCATTATGGAAGCCGAACAGCTTAATAGCCTTGCCAACCACCTTGCAGACCTGGCCGAGCGGTCCAATGGTCTACGGAGGTATCTTTGACTACGACGCCAAGTCTGCGCGTCTCGCCGAAGTTTCCGAAATCCTTGAAGACCCGAACATCTGGAATGACGCCAAGCGCGCTCAGGATCTGGGTCGGGAAAAGAAATCCCTCGAAGGTGTCGTCGTTTCACTGGGCGCCATCCAGCAGAATCTGACCGATGCGAAAGACCTCTTCGAGATGGCGCGCGAAGAGAACGACGACGATACGTTAAATGCCGTCTCGGCGGATATCGACGGTCTGGAGAAAGAAGTCGCGGCGATGGAGTTCCGCCGGATGTTCAACAACCCCCAGGATCCGAACCCCTGCTTTATCGAAATCCAGGCGGGTGCTGGCGGGACCGAAGCCCAGGACTGGGCATCGATGCTGCTGCGTATGTACATCCGCTATGCCGAGCGCAAAGGCTTCACCGTCGAAGTACTGGAAGAATCCGAAGGCGATGTCGCCGGTATCAAATCGGCGACGCTGCGCCTGTCGGGTGACTACTGCTACGGCATGCTGCGCACCGAGACCGGCGTGCACCGTCTGGTGCGCAAGTCGCCGTTTGATTCGAACGCCCGCCGCCATACGTCGTTCTGTAGTGTATTCGTCTACCCGGAAGTTGACGATTCGATCGAGATCGAGATCAACCCGGCCGATGTGCGCACGGATACCTACCGTGCTTCGGGCGCCGGAGGCCAGCACATCAACAAGACCGACTCGGCCGTGCGCCTGACCCACGTACCGACCAACATCGTGGTGCAGTGTCAGAACGACCGTTCACAGCACCGCAACCGCGATGAGGCCTGGAAGATGCTGCGCGCGCGTCTGTACGAGTTCGAGCTACGCAAACGTCAGGCCGAACAGCAGAAGCTGGAGGATGCCAAGTCCGATATCGGCTGGGGTCACCAGATCCGTTCCTACGTGCTCGACCAGTCGCGCATCAAGGATCTACGTACCAATGTGGAAGTGGGCAATACCCAGGGCGTCCTTGATGGCGACCTGGATCAATTCATCGAAGAGAGCCTGAAACAAGGCGTCTAACCAGGTCTGACAAGAGACGAATAAACGGAACCGACCATGACTGATCAGAACAACGACACGATCGCCGCAGTTCAGGATGACAACCAGCTCGTTGCCGAGCGCCGCGAAAAGCTGCGCCAGTGGCGTGAAACGGGCACCGCCTATCCCAACGACTTCGAGCGCCAGAATACGGCGGCCAAGCTGATCGAACACTACGACGCTAAGACGCCGGAACAACTCGACAGCATGCCAATTTCGGTCAGCGTTGCCGGTCGCATCATGCTCAAGCGCGTCATGGGCAAGGCCTCGTTTCTGACGATCCAGGACGTCTCTGGTCGCATTCAGTTGTACGTTACCCGCGACAAGGTGGGCGAGGATGTCTACGCCGATTTCAAGAAGTGGGATCTGGGCGATCTGATTGGCTGTTCGGGCACGTTGTTCAAGACCAAGACCGGCGAACTCAGCATCGCCTGCGACAGCATCCGCCTGCTCAGCAAGTGCCTGCGTCCGCTCCCGGAAAAATTCCACGGGTTGACCGATATCGAGCAACGCTATCGCCAGCGCTATCTGGATCTGATCATGAACCAGGAGTCGCGGGCGACCTTTGCCGCGCGTAGCCGCCTCGTGCAGTCGATTCGTGCCTATATGGTCAACGACGGCTTCCTCGAAGTCGAAACGCCGATGATGCACCCGATCCCCGGGGGTGCTTCGGCCAAACCGTTCACCACGCATCACAACGCCCTCGATATGCCGCTCTACCTACGCATCGCGCCGGAGCTTTATCTGAAGCGGCTGGTCGTCGGCGGGTTCGAGAAGGTGTTCGAGATCAACCGTAACTTCCGTAACGAAGGCCTCTCGCCGCGTCACAACCCGGAATTCACGATGATGGAATTCTACGAGGCCTACGCAGACTACAAGAGCATGATGAACTTCACCGAAGGTGTGATTCGCCATGCCGCCCGTGAAGCGTTGGGCAAAGAGGTCTTCACTTACCAGGGGCGTGAACTCGACCTGTCGAAGCCCTTCCACCGCCTGACCATCGTCCAGGCCGTACTCAAATACTGCCCGCAGTACAGCGAAGCCCAACTCCATGATGAAGCCTGGTTGCGCCAGGAACTCACCAACCGCAAGATCGAACTGCCGAAGATCATTGGTCTGGGCGGTCTGCAGCTGATGTTCTTCGAAGAAACAGCCGAAGCCCAACTGTGGGAGCCAACCTTCATCATCGATTACCCGGCCGAAGTCTCGCCGCTGGCTCGTCGAAGCGACAAGAACCCGGAGATCGCCGAGCGCTTCGAACTGTTTATCGTCGGTCGCGAAATTGCCAACGGCTTCTCCGAGCTCAACGATCCGGAAGATCAGGCGGCGCGTTTCCTCGCCCAGGTTGCGGCCAAGGAGGCCGGCGATGAAGAAGCCATGTATTACGACGCAGATTACATCCAGGCGCTGGAATTCGGCCTGCCACCGACCGGTGGCTGCGGTATCGGTATTGACCGCCTGATCATGCTGGTCACCGACTCGCCCGCGATTCGCGACGTGATCCTGTTTCCGCAAATGAGAAGCATCGATTAACCATGCCTATGACACCGGCGACACTGTCACAGACTGATGACGGTACGCCTTACGCGCCGGTGTATGACGATGTATACCATAGCCGGGCCGGAGCGCTTGCGCAGGCCCGGCATGTTTTTTTAGGTGGCAACGATTTACCGGCACGCTGGGCAAGCCGGGATCATTTCGTCATCGTCGAAACCGGTTTTGGCCTCGGACTGAATTTTCTGGCAACGTGGTTCGCCTGGCGTGAGCAACCGGAAGCCGCGCGCTGCCGACGTCTACATATCGTTTCGATCGAGAAGCATCCCTTGCGCCAGGACGATCTGACACGGCTGCTTACCCCCTATTGTGATGAATTACCGGCCGCGCTCGTCGAGGCACTCATCCGGCAATGGCCCATGTTGATCGAGGGCACCTACCGGCTTGAATTTGAACAGGGTCGCGTGATCCTCACGCTGATCCTCGGCGAGGCCGAAACCACACTTGCTCAAGTGAGTGGCCGTGCCGACGCGATCTATCTCGACGGATTCTCGCCAGCCAAGAACCCGGCTATCTGGTCTGACGCTGTTTGCGAAGCCCTGGCCAAACTCTCCGGCGCTGGCACAACCCTGGCGACCTGGAGCGTGAATGGCGCGTTGCGCCGTCGGCTGACCGCCTGTGGTTTTGATTGGACGTTGCAACCCGGTTTCGCGCAGAAGCGTGAGATGCTGACCGCGGCATTTCGCGAGCGCCGTCCGCACCCCTACCCCGGCATATCAGCGGGCCATGCGCTGATCATCGGTGCCGGGCTCGCCGGTACCGCGACCGCAGAACGACTCAGCACCCGTGGCTGGCGTTGTACGATCGTCGATAGCGGTCGCCTCGCCGGTGGGGCTTCGGGCAACCAGGCCGGCGTTATCCGCCCCCTGCCCTCGGTCGATGACAACATCCTATCGCGGCTTACCCGTGCCGGTTTTCTGAATACGGTGCATCGCCTGCAACAACTGGAGGAACAGGGTCTGCCCGTGCAGTGGGATGCCTGCGGTGTGCTGCATCTGGCGCGTGACGATGTACAAGCGATGGTCATGCAACAGACGGTGGCGACCTTGGGGCTTCCGGATCGCCTGCTCACCTGGCTTACGCAGGATGCCGCCAGCGGCAAGGCCGGGTTATCCGTGACCGCCGGTGGCTGGTGGTTTGCCGCAGGTGGCTGGGTCAACCCTTCGGACTACTGCGCGCAGTTGCTCAAGGCCTCCGGTGCAACGCTACTTGAGCACACGTGCATCGAATCGCTTCAACGAACGACGACCGGTTGGGCCGCTGTCGATACTCAGGGTCGTCTGGTCGCCGAAGCCGAGATCGTGGTCTTGGCCAACGCGACGGATGCACCACGGTTAGCGGAGCCCCATAGCCAGGCACTGCCGATTCGTGCGGCACGCGGCCAGACCACGGTGATGACGTCCCCGCCCGCACCCGCGCCGACCGCCGTGCTCTGTCGCAACGGCTACTGGACACCCGCCATGGATGGCTTGTCGACCTGCGGCGCCAGCTTTGTCGTCGACGACACGGATCTCGAATTACGTGCAGCCGAGCACGCCGAAAACCTGGCCACGATTCGCGGCATGGTCAGCGACACGGATGCCAACTGGCCAGAGGTTGATCACCCAGACCTGACGGGCAAAGTGGGCTTGCGCCCCGTGGTGCCGGATCGTCTGCCCCTGGTTGGCCAGCTACCGGCAAACGAGAACGCCGCGGTTGCCAGCCGCTCACGGGCGGCGCGCGCCCGCGTACCAGGGCTGTATGTTAATTCCGGTTTTGGTGCACGCGGTATTCTGTTTGCCACGCAGTGCGCCGAACTCCTCGCCAGCCAGATTGCCGGCGAACCCTTACCGCTCCCGAAAGATCTGGTTCGCGCCATCGATCCGATGCGGTATGCTCACAAAAAATTCTAATGAATTCTGGAGACCCTTATGAAAATTGAAACACTTGCCGTCCACGCTGGTTATGACGTCGACCCGACTACCAAGGCGGTCGCCGTGCCCATTTATCAGACGACCTCGTATGCGTTCGACAGTACGCAGCATGGTGCCGATCTGTTCGATCTAAAGGTCGCCGGCAATATCTACACCCGCATCATGAATCCGACCCAGGATGTGCTGGAGAAACGCGTTGCGGCGCTTGAGGGCGGCATTGCCGGTCTGGCACTGGCGTCCGGCCAGGCCGCGATCACCTACGCGATCCAGACCATTGCCGAAGCGGGCGATAACATTGTGACCTCGAGCACACTCTACGGCGGCACCTACAACCTCTTCGCTCACACGCTGCCGCAATACGGCATCGAGGTGCGCTTCGCCGACTACCGTGACCCGGATTCTTTCGCCAAGCTCGTGGATGGCAAGACGAAGGCGATCTATTGCGAGTCGGTGGGTAACCCGCTCGGCAACATTACCGATTTCGAGAAACTCGCAGAAATTGCGCACAGGAACGGGGTACCCCTCATCGTGGACAACACGGTGCCCTCACCCTACCTGTGCCGCCCCTTCGAGCACGGTGCGGATATCGTGGTGCATTCGCTGACCAAATATCTGGGCGGTCACGGGACATCGATCGGCGGCATCATTGTCGACAGCGGTAAGTTCCCGTGGGCCGAACACAAAGCCAAGTTCAAGCGGCTCAACAAACCGGACGTGTCGTACCACGGTGTGGTGTACACCGAGGCGCTCGGCCCGGCGGCATTCATTGGCCGCGCCCGCGTGGTTCCACTGCGCAATATGGGTGCGGCGATTTCACCGTTTAATGCTTTCCTGATTCTGCAAGGCATCGAGACGCTGACGCTGCGTATGGATCGTATCTGCGAAAACGCTACGAAGATCGCTACGCATCTGAAAAATCATCCGAAGGTGAGCTGGGTCAATTACGCCGGTCTGCCGGATCACAAAGACCATGCACTCGTGCAGAAGTACATGGGCGGTCGCGCCTCGGGCATTCTGAACTTTGGCGTCAAAGGCGGCCTCACCGGCGGCGGCAAGTTCCAGGACGCGCTCAAGCTGGTGACACGTCTGGTCAATATCGGCGATTGCAAAACGCTGGCTTGTCACCCAGCATCAACCACGCACCGTCAGCTGTCACCAGAAGAGCTGACGAAGGCTGGCGTATCGGAAGATATGATCCGACTGTCCGTCGGCATCGAACACATCGATGACCTGATTGCCGATCTGGATCAGGCGCTGGCCGCCGCCTGACGGCCAAGCCATTTCTGGCCTATCTGCCGATCGGGAGCAATACGATCAGCAGGTAGGCCAGAATCAACCACGGACCAAAGGGATGCTCTTCGTGCATATGGCCGCCGCGGCGACGCCATAGACGCTGCAGGACAAACCAGACGATAGCGCCTAGTGCTGCCGCAAAAATCACCGGTGGCAGCACCCAGGGGCCCGACCAGGCGCCCATGGTCGCCAGTAGCTTGAGATCCCCCATGCCCAGGCCGTCTCGTCCGCGAATCAGGCGATAAGCCTGAGCCAATCCCCAAAGCGGCAGATAACCGAGCACGGCGCCGACGACGGCCATTTCGAGGCCAAAGCTGCTCGTCGCCGGAAACAACTGGAGCAAGAGACCCAGCCAGAGCAAAGGTATCGTCAGGATGTCAGGAAGCAGCTTTGTCTGATGGTCGACCAGCGCCAGGGTGATGAGCCCACAGGCATAGATAAACCAGGCCGCCATCAGCCAACCCGGCGGCAAAGTCTGCCATAAAGCGGTAGCCACCAGGCCAATCGCGATGGTGGCGATTAGCGTCAGTCGATTAAACGGCGGGGCAGCACTCAAGAACTCTCGCCACAGCGCAACGGTATGCTGCAGTTCCGGGGACTGGAACTGCCCATGACCACTTTGCTGGACGGCTGCAATCCAGCGTTGCTCCTCCCCGGCGTAGAAGATTGGCAACCAGGCAACGGCACGGCACACCAGCCAGATGGCCGTGAGCAGCGCACCGCAGGCGATAAGGTAAGTCACTGGCGGCTCACAAGGCCGGGTTGCAGCGCATTACTCACGTTCTGACGATGTCGACCAGATGCGGCAGCGCCAGATACTCGCGCGACTGCATTTCGGTCAGCCGGCTCGCCGTTCGGAAAAACTCGTGGGCATTGGGCCCTTCAACGTAGAGATCATCCGGGTAAGCGCCCGCCGATATGATGAGTTTGACCCGGTGGTCATAGCAGACATCGACCAGCCAGGTGAGACGTCGTGCTTCAGCGCCATGACGGGTTTCGAGCACGGGGATATTGGAAACGAGAATGGTGTGATACTCACGCACCAGTGCCAGATAGTCCGTCTGGGCGCGGCCATCACCGCAAATTGTCATAAAGTCGAACCACACGACACCGGGGGCC
>JBDLTT010000024.1:0-6389 GCA_039805725.1 Pseudomonadota bacterium
CATGCCGCCGTTCCTGAGATGCGTCTTCAGGCAGTCTTGTAGATCGACGATCGCATGCGCATCCAACGCGTTAAAGGGTTCGTCGAGCAGCCACAGTCTGGCCGGGCGCAGGTGCAGGCGGGCAAGGAGCCCCCGCCGCTTTTGTCCGGCCGAAAGCACCCGGGCCGGCAGATGCTGCCGTTTCGCCAAACCCATCCGGGTGAGCGCGTCACGAATCGCGGCATCGCTAACCTTCAGGCCATCCATGGCCATCAGGCTGCGTAGGTTTTCGGTGAGCGTTAAATCTTCCTTCAGGCTGGCATGGTGACCCAGGTACAGCATATCGGTGTGGTAGTCCGTGCGCTGTTGGCTGATGGGGATTGCTTGCCAGTGCACGGTACCCGCCGCAGGCAAGGCCAGGCCAGCCAAAATACGCAGCAGGCTGGTTTTACCAGCGCCGTTTTCCCCTTGCAGGTAAAGCCATTGTCCGGCATCCAGTTGGAGCGACAGACCGGTGAACAGGGTTTGTGTGCCGCGCACGCAGCTCAGGTCTTGAGCCGCAAGGATCGGCGTTCGGGTTGATGCGGTCATTAACCGAGCACCGTATCCAGCGTCATCATCAGTGCAAATCCAAACACCAGGCCGATGGTGGCAAATCGCTGGTTGCCGTTGCGATGTGTTTCAGGGATGACTTCGTTGGAGACCACAAAGATCATGGCGCCCGCCGCCAACCCGAGGCCGACCGGATAAGCGATGGCTAAACCGCTGGAAAGCGTAAGACCGATGACCGAGCCCAGTGGCTCAAGCAGGCCCGTAATCGACGCGATGCTGACCGACTTAAGCGGGCTATAGCCCACGCTGCGCAGTGCCATCACGACGGCCAGACCTTCTGGAATATCCTGCATCGCAATCGCCGAGGTCAGTGGAATGCCGATCTGTAGATCGCCCTGCGCAAAGCTGACACCGATCGCCATGCCTTCCGGCAGGTTATGCAGAGCGATGGCCAGCACAAAGAGCCAGATGCGGCTGAGACGTCGGGCTTCAGGCCCAAAGGTGCCGCTATGGGTGTGTTCGTGCGGGGTAAACTCGTCCATGCCCAGCATCAGCATGACGCCGATCGCCATGCCAAAGACAACCGTTAGCGCCCCCAGCAGGGCGTTGCCCGTGATCGCATCGCCCGCTTCGAGCCCCGGCAGGATCAGCGAAAACGAGCTTGCCGCCAGCATCATACCGGCAGCAAGGCCGAGCAGACTATCCTCGACTTTTTGCGGCAGCGTCTTCAGAAAAAAACCGGGGATGGCGCCAGCCGTCGTCAGCGCAAAACCGGCAAAACCGCCCCATAGGGCGTAGCGCATGGTACTGCTGTCGTTCGCCGTTAAAACATCATAGAGCCCGGCAAAAAAAAGCAGCAGAATCGCCAGACACGAAACCGCCAGCCCGCCCGCAGTGAACGGGTGGGCGACCACGTGCTGGCGTAACGATCCCCCACGCAGGCTACTCGGAAAGATACTCGACAAAGTCATATCAGGCGTCATCCTACCTGAAACGCCAGCCGCCAAGGGCGAGAGGTTTCAGGCAGCTTCAGCGACGCGCTGCTTGATGTGGGCGAGCGCTTCTTCGACCTGATCGACCAGAATCAGGCAAACATCGCCTGGTTGCAGTTTGGCAAGTGCGGTATCAATCGCCAGGAACTCGCCCTTGATTTCGTCGATCTCTTTGACCTGATGGGCCCCGTTCAGCCCTTCACGCAGCAGCTTCACCACTTCGCCTTCGCTACGCCCGCGTTGGCAGGCGTCTTCATACAACACCACATGATCGAAGACATTACCCAGAATGCGCGTCTGACGGCGAATATCGTCATCGCGCCGGTCGCCAGCACCGCTAATCACCACGCTGCGGCGCTGGGCCGGCATGTCGTGAATGGTGTCGGCCAGGGCGCGGATCGCATCCGGGTTATGGCCGTAGTCGGCGATCAGTGTGGCACCCTTGTAATCGAAGCGGTTGAAACGGCCGGGCACGGTATCGGCGTCACTGTTGAAACTGGCGAGGCCGGCGACGATGGCGTCCCAGGGGATATCGAGCGCCCAGGCAGCACCGACGGCAGCCATGACATTCTCTACCTGAAAGGCAATCTGACCGTTATCGGTGAGTGGAATATCCTTGAGCGGCAGGCGGAACACGGCTTTGCCCTGGGCCGCGATAATGGCGTCGTTGTCGCGGTAGATCACACGATGCCCCTGAGCACGGTGCTTGGCCATCACTGGATGCGCAGCGCTCTGACCGGCAAAGAAAGTCACGTTACCGGTGCAGAATCGCGCCATGCGGGCAACCAGCGGGTCGGCCGCGTTGAGCACCGCCGTGCCTTCCGACGAGACGTTTTGCACGATCACCCGCTTCACGGCAGCCAGTTCAGCGGCCGTATTGATGAAGTTCATGCCCAGATGGTCGCCTTCGCCAATGTTCGTGATGACCGCCACGTCGCAACGATCAAAACCCAGCCCCTCGCGCAGAATGCCGCCGCGGGCGGTTTCCAGCACGGCGGCGTCAACATCCGGATGTCCCAGCACATTTCGGGCGCTGCGCGGGCCACTACAGTCGCCCGTATCGATCAGACGACCATTGGCGTAAACGCCATCGGTGGTGGTCATACCGATACGCTGACCGGTCTGCGCGATCAGGTGCGCCGTCAGACGAATCGTGGTGGTTTTGCCATTGGTGCCTGACACCGCCACGACGGGGATACGGCCATTATCGCCGGGGGCGAACATCTGGCGCACGATGGCTTCACCCACGGGTCGGCCTTTACCGTATGAGGGGCTCAGGTGCATGCGCAGACCCGGTGCGGCGTTTACTTCCACGATGCCGCCGCCTTGTTCCTGCAGTGGTTTGTAAACGCTGTCACAAACCACATCGACGCCGCAGATATCCAGGCCGACCATGTGAGCCGCGGCCACGGCACTGGCGGCCATATCCGGGTGTACATCGTCAGTCACATCAGTTGCCGTACCGCCAGTGCTGAGATTGGCATTTTTGCGCAAATTGATGCGCACACCGCGCGGCGGGATCGACTCCGGCGTCATGCCCTGTTCTTCGAGTGTTGCCAGACCAATCGCGTCGAGACGGATCTTGCTCAGCGACGTGGCATGGCCATCGCTACGCAGCGGGTCGCTATTGATTACATCCACTAACTGACGGATGGTGTGCTGACCATCACCAATCACATACGGCGGGTCGCGGCGGGCGGCCGCAACGAGTTCGTTGCCGACCACCAGCAGGCGGAAGTCGTGGCCGGGCAGAAAGCGCTCGACAATCACCTCGTCACTGATGGCGTAGGCCACGTCAAACGCCGCCTTGATTTGCTCAGTCGTTTGCAGATTCACAGCAACGCCCTTGCCCTGGTTGCCATCACGCGGTTTTACGACCACGGGCCCCTTGATCCATTCGGCCGCTGCCAAGGCGCCTTCGAGCGTGGTGACGACGCGACCTTGCGGCACAGCCACGCCGGCCGAGTAGAGCAGGGTTTTGGTCAGGTCTTTATCCTGGGCAATCGACTCGGCGATGGCGCTCGTATGGCTGGTCTCGGCGGCCTGGATGCGTTTCTGTTTGCTGCCCCAGCCCAGCTGCACCATGCTGCCTTCGGTCATCCGCCGGAATGGAATGCCGCGGGCAACAGCCGCATTGACGATACTGCCCGTACTCGGCCCCAGACGCAGATCTTCGTCCAGTTCGCTCAGTTCGTGCAGCGTGGCGTTCAGATCGAACATGCGATCTTCCAGCGCCACCTGGCAAAGCTTCATCGCGTGTTCAAACGCCAGTCTGCCGACCGCCTCTTCACTGTATTCAACGATGGTGATGTAGGTGCCTTTTTCCGGGGTCTGCACGGTGCGGCTAAAGGTCACTGGGCAGCCAGCGGCCGCTTGCAGACCGAGCGCCACCACTTCCAGCGCATGCGCCAGGGTCAGTGGTTCGTTATGACCACTGGCGACCAGCGGACCCATTTGCGGAAAGCGTGCACGAAGGCGCGTTTCAAAACCGGTCAGATTGGTGATCTGGCATTCCTCTTCGGTGCAATTGATGAGGGCTTCGATTGCCGTATGACGACCCCAGAGATTGGGGCCACGGAGTGCGCGCAGACGAACGATTTCCATGGCTTACTGATGTGTAAAAGTTTGGATGCCCGTGCTCATGACGTCACGGGTGAGATTCATGCCGACACCAACCGCCACAGCGGCCAGTACGCTTTCCAGCGCATCGTTGCGAAGTTGCAGTAGCGGGACGCTGTCCAGGCTCATGATCGATTGCACATCGTCACCGCGTGCCATCACAATCTGATTGTCGCGGGTGAACACGGCGCGGCCTTTCTTGGCCAGATGTGCTTTCAGGCAATCGCTCGTGCCAAAGCGGCTGAAGAAAATCACTTCACCATCGCACAGTCGCGCCATGTCGGCTACCTCGGCATCGTCGGCGTTCAGCACGCCCACGCCGGTGGGCAGCACCACATCAATCTGCGAACGCATCACGCGGTAGATATCTTCGCCATCGTTAATGGCGCATTCAGGTACGGTGTCGGTTGGGTCGAGATTGGTCACCACGCCCACGGTGCAGCGTTCGTAAGCCAACCCCTCGTTCAGGATGACGCGGTTGTCGTTTTCGATGATCGCCACATCGACCTGGCGGTTGAGCATCAGGCGATGACCGCTCTCCCAGTTGGCACAGTGGCGATCGTCCAGCTGGCGCTGGTTGAAATACATCCCCTTGCTGCAGGCTAGCCCCACATTCATGCTGGTCAGTTGCAGCAGGCTGGCAATCAGCTGGGCGACCAGCGTCTTGCCACGCGAACCGGCCACGCCAATGATTGGCAGGTTGAAATCTTCACCCGGCGGGAACAGGTAGTCGACGATGGCATTGCCGACCGGGCGCGGTGTGCCGGCCGATGGTCGCAGGTGCATGAGCAGCCCCGGGCCGGCGTTGACTTCGACGATGGCGCCGCGTTGGCCGGCCAGCGGCTTGCTGATGTCTTCGCAAACCAGGTCGATGCCGGCGACATCTAGCCCCACCACGCGGGCGGCCAGGGCGACCGTTTCGGCCACGTCCGGATGAACTTCGTCGGTGACATCGATCGACACATTACCGTTACGCTGAATCAGCACATCACGCCCGGCGTCGGGCACCGATTGGGCGTTAAAGCCCTGGCGTTCCAGTTCCAGGCGTACGGCGGAATCCACGCGCACAAAATTGAGCGTGTTTTCTTCGGCAGGGCCACGGCTAGGGCTGCTGTTGATCTGGCGCTCGATGAGTTCTTCAATGGTCGATTGGCCATCGCCTTTAACAAAGGCAAAGTCACCACGGGCGGCGGCGACGGTTTTACCGCCAACGACCAGGAGACGATGTTCGTTACCGGCTATGAAGCGTTCGACGATCACGCTACTGCCCTCGTCGACGGCCACAGCGAAGGCGGTACGCACTTCCTGTTCGGTCAGCATGTTGGTGAACACGCCACGGCCATGGTTACCGTCAGAGGGCTTTACGACCACCGGTAAACCGATGTCTTGTGCCGCTTCCCAGGCCGCGTCGGCCGTCTCGACCACGGTGCCTTCGGGCACCGGCACACCGCAGGCCTTGAGCAGACTCTTGGTTAGATCCTTGTCGCGCGAGATGGTCTCGGCAATGGCGCTGGTCTTGTCGGTCTCGGCCGTCCAGATGCGGCGTTGCTTGGAACCATAGCCCAGCTGCACCAGGTTGTTCTCGGCCAGACGCATGGTCGGAATCTTGCGTTCCATGGCGGCATTCACAATGCTGCCGGTGCTCGGCCCAAGTAGGCGGTCTTCGGCCAGATCCTTGAGTTCTTCCACGGCAGCCGCAACATCAAAAGGTCGATCTTCGATGGCCGCCATAATCAGGTCACGACCGGTTTCAATGGCCAGACGTGTCACGTCGTCGTGCAGGTTGTAGATGATGACCTTATAAACGCCGCGGCGATCGGCCTCGCGGGCACGGCCAAAGCCCCCGGGCACCCCGGCCAGGCCAAGCAGCTCCAGCGTCACGTGCTCCATGATGTGCGCTGGCCAGGTGCCTTCGTGCAGACGGCGAACAAAGCCACCGTATTCTTCGTAGCTGCAGCGGTGCTCCATCAGACCCGGTAACCAGGCCACCAGCCGGTCGGGCAGACCGGGAATCTTGTCGGAGGGAAAATCTTCCAGATCGCCAATATCCACCCAGGCTTCCAGAACCGGTACATAGGTCCACATATTGGGACCACGAATCGACTTGATGTCGATGATTTTTATGGATTTATGACTCATCTGGTTGATTGCGATGTCAAAAGACCTTCTGGACGGCTTGTCATGCCATTGTAAACAGAAACCTGCGGCTAATAACGCACCGGAATCCAAACGGATGACGTTTCCGGG
>JBDLTT010000025.1:0-29835 GCA_039805725.1 Pseudomonadota bacterium
CGGCTCATCTCATCCTGGGGCTGTAGCCGGTCCCAAGGGTATGGCTGTTCGCCATTTAAAGAGGTACGTGAGCTGGGTTTAAAACGTCGTGAGACAGTTTGGTCCCTATCTGCCGTGGGCGTTGGAAGTTTGAGGGGGCCTGCTCCTAGTACGAGAGGACCGGAGTGGACAGACCTCTGGTGTACCGGTTGTGATGCCAATTGCATTGCCGGGTAGCTAAGTCTGGAAGAGATAACCGCTGAAAGCATCTAAGCGGGAAACTCGCCTCAAGATGAGACTTCCCTCGGGACTTGATCCCGCTAAAGGGTCGTGGAAGACCACCACGTTGATAGGCTGGGTGTGGAAGCGTAGTAATACGTTAAGCTAACCAGTACTAATTGCCCGTGCGGCTTGACCCTATAACCTTGAATTGCAAGGTGCTCTAAGAACTGCAGTACGCTGCAATCACAACAAATCCTAATACGGCATACCTTCTCCAGATACGGTTCGATGTCCGACTCACGTCAAAACACCGAACCACCCCCTTTGCTTGGCGGCCATAGCCTCTTGGACCCACCCCTTCCCATCCCGAACAGGACCGTGAAACGAGAACGCGCCAATGATAGTGAGCACTTCGCTTGCGAAAGTAGGTCACCGCCAGGCTCCCCATAACAAAACCCCATCCTAGAAAACCTAGGGTGGGGTTTTTACTTTAACGGCACTAAAAAAGTGTCACACACGCCGCTACGGCGTTGACATTTAAATTCCCGATCCCATCCATCAACGCCAGTGTTTGCGCTGGTAGAATAACGCGTGGCGGGTCTCCTCGCATTGTTAGGTCGTGAATCGGGTCAGGTCCGGAAGGAAGCAGCCACAGCGACTGAGGCAAGTGCCGGGGGTCGGGCTCGCCACCTTAATTTCCCGGCATCCCATACATGAGCTACCAGGTACTCGCGCGCAAGTGGCGTCCAAAAACATTTGATTCCCTGGTGGGCCAGGATGCCGTTGTGCGTGCATTGACACATGCGTTGGACGCCAATCGCTTGCACCATGCCTATCTGCTGACCGGCACCCGTGGCGTTGGCAAGACCACCATCGCCCGGATTCTGGCAAAAGCACTGAACTGTGAGCAAGGGGTGTCATCAACACCGTGTGGCGTTTGTTCTGCCTGCCAGCAGATTGATGCAGGTCGCTTTGTCGACTATATCGAGATGGACGCGGCCTCCAATCGTGGCGTCGACGAAATGGTGCAGCTGCTGGAGCAGGCCACCTTTCTGCCGAGTGTGGGTCGTTACAAGGTGTACATGATCGACGAAGTGCATCAGCTTACTTCGCATGCGTTCAATGCCATGCTGAAGACGTTGGAAGAACCCCCGGCGCACGTCAAATTTATCCTCGCGACCACCGATCCACAGAAGATTCTGGTGACGGTGCTGTCACGCTGCTTGCAGTTCAATCTGCGACAGATTTCACCTGCCCAGTTGTCGGCGCACTTGTCGCATGTCCTGGCAGGTGAGGGGATTCCGGCCGATGCTAAAGCGCTCGACCTGATTGCCCGCGCGGCCGGTGGCAGCGTGCGGGATGCGTTGTCATTGCTGGATCAGGCGATTGCCCATGGTGCCGGCTCGGTGCAGGGGGATCAGGTTGGCCAGATGTTGGGAACGACCAATCTTTCCCGGATGTTGACGATGCTGGCTGCGCTGATCCAAGGTGATGTAGCCGGCGTACGTTCGCAGGTACACCAAATGGCCGAAGCGACCTTGTCGTTTGAGTCAGCACTGGATGACCTGGCCCGTCTGGCTGTGGCGCTGCAATTGATGCAGTTTGATGCTTTCGATGGCGCACAAGAGTTTTCTTCTCTGGCGCAAGATGACGCGAACCAATTGCGTGATCTTGCTAGCCAATGCTCCCGACCCTATGCGCAGTTGATCTACCAAGTAGCGACCCGGTCGCGCGCTGATCTCCGCCTGGCACCGGATCCTGCCCATGGTTTTATGATGGCGATGTTGCGCTTGTTGACCGTGCACCCGGGGCATGCGGCAACGTCCCAACCAATGCCGCATGGTGTAGTTGTATCTTCTCCGATGCCTGCTACCGCATCAGCTGCGAGTACGGTGCAAGCCGATGACAGCCCAGTGCCCCCGCGTCCCGTTGAGCCGGTTCGGTCAGTTACAACGCCACAACCTTCGCAATCATCAGCCGGATTTAGCCCAGAGGCCTGGCCACAGCTTGTCGACCAACTGGGTCTCAAGGGCATGACTCGCGAACTGGCGCAGCATAGTGCCTGTCAGTCGTTTGTCGATGGCCTGATGGTTTTGAATTTGCCGGCAACGCATCGCCAGTTGCAAATGCCCGCTTCTGAACAGCGACTTGCGCAGGCGCTGTCGGAGAAGATGGGTGCACCGGTTCGCGTGCGCTTTGATGTTGTGGAACAGGTTGGCGTGACCGCTGCCGTTCTGAAGCAGGAAGCAGCCACCGAACGCATGAATAATGCAGTGGCCGCGATCGAAAGCGATCCGGTTGTGCAGGAGATGATCGACGTTTTTGATGCGAAGTTAATCGATGGCTCAATTCGCCCACTGGCGGGTTGAGTTATCCACAACTTGTAAAACAGGGAGTACGACAATGCGTGGCATGGGTGGTATGGGTGGTCTGGGCAATCTGATGAAACAGGCCCAGCAGATGCAGGAACGGATGAAGCAGGCTCAGGCTGAGCTGGCAACGGTCGAGGTTGAAGGACAGGCGGGTTCCGGCATTGTCAAAGTGGTGATGACCTGTGCGCACGCCGTACGCCGTATCACGATTGATCCAGCCGCCATGGATGACCGTGAAATGCTGGAAGACCTGGTGGCGGCAGCCGTGAACGACGCCGTGCGTCGGGTGGAAGAGACTTCGCAGAGCAAAATGTCGGGTTTTACGGCGGGTCTCAATCTGCCGCCGGGTTTTAAGCTTCCGTTCTGATTCGTCGTGTCGGCAACGCTTGAAAGTCTGATCGAGGCACTGCGCTGCCTACCGGGCGTTGGCCCGAAGTCGGCTCAACGTATGGCCTATCACCTCCTGCAACATGACCGCGAGGGGGCGGCTCGCCTGGCCTTTGCTGTGGACTCGGCCATCAAGCGGATCCAGCATTGCGAACGTTGCAATACCTATACGGAAACGCCAGTTTGCGAGCGCTGCCAGTCGGACCGGCGGGATCCTTCAGTACTTTGTGTGGTCGAGTCTCCGGTTGATCTGAATATGATCGAACAGACCCAAGCCTATAATGGCCTCTATTTTGTGCTCATGGGGCGGATTTCCCCCCTGGATGGCCTGGGACCGCGTAATCTGCGCCTGGATCAGCTCGTTGCTCGCGCCGGTGACGGTATTGTCCGGGAGGTGATTTTAGCGACCAATTTCACCAACGAAGGCGAGGCAACGGCCCATTTTGTGAGCGAAATGCTCAAAAAACAGGGTCTCAAGGTCTCCCGGATTGCGCGTGGGGTGCCAGTAGGCGGGGAGCTGGAGTTTGTCGATAGCGGAACGCTTGCGCAGGCGCTGAGGGAGCGCCGACGGGTGGAATCCTGAATTGTCTTTGCGTATAATCTTAAAAATTCATTAAGTCTGAACACTCTGGGGACAAATCCATGAGCAATGAGCAGAAAGTAGATCCCAGCCGTCGCCGGTTACTGGTAACCACTGCGGCGATTGGGGGTGTGGGTGCAGTTGCCGCTGCGATCCCTTTCGTTAGTAGCTTGCTGCCTTCTGCGCGTGCTCGTGCCGCGGGGGCGCCGGTTGAGGCCGACATCAGCAAACTCGAACCCGGTCAGATGATGGTGGTGGAATGGCGTGGCAAACCCGTGTGGATCCTGAACCGCACTCCCGAAATGCTGGGCACACTACCCAAACTGAATGAGGCAGTGGCTGATCCGAACTCGGAGAAGCCGCAGCAGCCGGAGTACTGCAAGAACGAACATCGTTCGATCAAGGACAATGTCTGGGTTGCGATTGGTATCTGTACCCACTTGGGTTGCTCACCCTCGTCGAAGTTCTCTGAAGGCGCATCACAGGGTATGCCGGGCGACTGGCTGGGTGGATTCCTGTGTCCCTGCCACGGTTCGACCTTTGATCTGGCTGGCCGTGTCTTCAAGGACAAGCCGGCACCGACCAACCTCGAAATTCCGCCGCACGCCTATCTGAGCGATACCCGCCTGATCATTGGCGAAAGCAAAGGAGCCTGACGATGGCCAGCAACAAGCACTTTGACAAGTACAAGTCCGACGGTAGCGTAGGTGGTAATCTTCTGGAGTGGATTGACGCACGCTTCCCCCTGACCTCGACCATCAAGGGTCACCTCACCGAGTACTACGCGCCGAAGAATTTTAACTTCTGGTACTTCTTTGGCTCGTTGGCGCTGCTGGTTCTGGTTATCCAGATTGTGACGGGTATTTTCCTGGTCATGAACTACAAGCCGGACGCCAACCTCAACGAAAGTGGTATCCCGATTGCCTTCGCCAGCGTCGAATACATCATGCGTGACGTGCCGGGTGGCTGGCTAATTCGCTATCTGCACTCCACTGGTGCTTCGGCGTTCTTCGTGGTGGTTTATCTGCATATGTTCCGCGGTCTGCTTTACGGCTCGTATCGCAAACCACGCGAGCTGCTCTGGGTGTTCGGCACGCTGATCTTCTTGTGCCTCATGGCCGAGGCCTTCATGGGTTACCTGTTGCCATGGGGGCAGATGTCGTTCTGGGGTGCCCAGGTGATTATCAACCTGTTTGGCGCGATCCCGGTGATTGGCCCGGATCTGTCGACGCTGATTCGCGGTGATTTCGTGGTGGGCGATGCAACGCTCAACCGCTTCTTCTCGTTGCACGTGATTGCCGTGCCACTCATCCTGATTGGTCTCGTTGCTGCCCACCTGGTCGCACTGCATGAAGTGGGTTCGAACAACCCCGACGGCATCGAGATCAAGGAAAAGCTGGATGCCAATGGCAATCCGCTGGATGGCATCCCGTTCCATCCGTACTATACGGTGAAGGACATCGTCGGCGTAGTGGTCTTTCTGTTCGTCTTCTCAATCGTGGTCTTTTTCGCGCCGGAAGGTGGCGGTTATTTCCTGGAGTACAACAACTTCTTCCAGGCAGACCCCCTGAAGACACCGCCGCACATTGCGCCGGTCTGGTACTTCACCCCGTTCTACTCGGTGTTGCGTGCGATTGTGTGGCCGATCCTCGGTATCGACGCCAAGTTCTGGGGTGTGGTTGGTATGGGCGCATCCGTGGTAATCATCGCCTTCCTGCCCTGGCTGGATCGCAGTCCGGTCAGATCGATCCGCTACCGCGGTCCGATTTTCAAGACCGCGCTGACCGTGTTTGTGATTGCCTTCTTTATTCTGGGCTACCTTGGCACCCAACCCCCGTCGTACTGGGGTGAGAAGATTTCCCAGGTTTGTACGCTGATTTACTTCGGCTTTTTCCTGGCCATGCCCTGGTATTCGAAGATCGACAAATACACCATTCCGCCTGAGCGCGTGAACGGCTAACGGGATAGCAATCATGAAAATCAAGAATCTTATTGCTGCAGTACTGATGGTTCCCGCGCTGGGCTTCGCCAGTGGTGAAGCGCTTCATCTCGATAAGGCGCCGAATCTGCAGGGCAACAACGCTGCGCTGCAAAACGGGGCGAAGCTCTTCGTCAACTATTGCCAGAACTGTCATGGTGCTTCGTTCGTCCGTTACGAGAAACTTCAGGACCTGGGTCTGACCGAGCAGCAGATCAAAGACAACCTGATGTTCACCGGCGACAAAATTGGCGATACCATGAAAGTTGCTGCACGCCCGGATGAGCAGAAGAAGTGGTTCGGTGTTGTCCCGCCGGATCTGACGCTGGAGGCTCGTGCACGTGCATCCGGTGATGGTAGCGGTGCCGACTGGATCTACACCTATCTGCGGAGCTTCTACAAGGATGATCTGCGTCCGACCGGCTGGAATAACGTGGTCTTCCCGAATGTGGGTATGCCTCATGTCCTTTGGCAGTTGCAGGGTGTGCAGGTTCTCGAAATCACCAAGGATGAGCAGGGCGTTGAGCACAAGAAGCTTGTACTCGCCGAGCCAGGACAGCTGACGCCGGAGCAGTACGACAAGCAGATCGCAGATCTGACGGCCTTTATCGTCTGGATGGGTGAGCCGGGTGCAGGGACCCGCAAAGCCATCGGCTTTGGCGTTCTGGCCTTCCTGGCGGTTCTTTTCGTGGCAGCCTATGCCCTGAAGAAGAACTACTGGAAAGACATTCACTGAGTAGTAAACGACAGCGTTTTTTGACGCTGCAGGGCTCGGGGTCGACGAGGTTCGATCCCGATCTTTTTTTGGAGGATCTAGATCATGATGCACTTGTACTCGGGAACCGTTTGCCCGTTCAGTCACCGCTGCCGGATTGTGCTGTTCGAGAAAGGCATGGACTTCGAGATTCACGACATCGACTTGATGAACAAGCCAGAAGATCTGGCGGTCATGAATCCACACAACCGTGTACCGGTGTTGGTCGAGCGCGATCTGATTCTTTATGAGCCTAATATCATCAATGAGTACATTGATGAGCGCTTCCCGCACCCCCAGCTCATGCCGCCTGACCCGGTGCAGCGCGCCCAGGCGCGCCAGCTTTTGAATGGTATGGAGCGCGAAATTTTTGCATTCATCGATCCGGTCGAACGCAAGTTGAAGACCGCTGATAAGGCGCGTAGTGAAATTCGTGACCGCCTGATCGAAATCGCCCCAATCTTCAACAAACAAAAGTACTTGTTGGGGGATGAGTTCTCGATGCTCGATGTGGCGATTGCCCCGCTACTGTGGCGTCTGGATCACTATGACATCACCTTGCCTAAGTCGGCGGCGCCGTTGTTCAAGTACGCTGAGCGTATCTTCAGCCGCCAAGGGTTCATCGACTCGATGACCCCACAAGAAAAGATCATGCGTAAGTAGGGTGTCCTTTGCTTTCTAGCAAGCCATATCTAATCCGGGCATTGTGGTCGTGGTGCTGCGATGCCGGGTTTACGCCTTATCTCACCCTCTTTGTCGATGAGCAGTGCCGTGTGCCACTGGAGTATGTGCAGGACGGCACGCTAACGCTCAATCTCAGCCCTGCGGCAACCGGGTCACTCGATATTGGCAACGAGTGGATTATGCTCTCAGCCCGGTTTGGCGGTGTGCCACGTGAACTGATTTTTCCCGTGGGTGCAGTAACCGGTATTTTTGCCCGAGAAAATGGCGCTGGGATGGAGTTCGCTTACGAGCCTTCGGTCGTGACAGAGATACCATCGGAAAGCCCCAACCCGGCCGAGTCTGCCGATGAAACAACCGCAAGTTTACGGCCGGCTAAGCCGCACCTGCACCGGGTTAAATAGAAAATTTACCCATGAAAAAGACGCTAATCCTTTTTGCACATGGTGCCCGCGATCCGGATTGGGCGCGACCGGTGCAAGCGGTGGCACATCGGTTACAAACCGAGAACCCCGATCTTCCGGTGGTGATTGCGTTCCTGGAGTTCATGTCGCCGACGTTACCGGAATCTATTGATGCGATCGTCCGTCAGTCGGGCGACATGACGCAACAGATCGATATCCTGCCGTTTTTTATTGCCCAAGGCGGACATCTGCGCCAGGAAGTGCCTGTGATGCTGTCTGAAATCCGTGAGCAGCACCCGCAACTTCAGCTCAGGCTGCTGCCGCCCTTGGGTGAATTGCCATCCGTACAGGATGCAATAGCGATCGCGATTAATCGGCTGCTTTAGGTTTGATCACCAGGCTGGCGATCATGGTGGCCGCCAAGAGTACCAGCACGATTGCCAGCGAAACGCCTACCGGGATGTGATAGAAATCCACGATCAGCATCTTGGTGCCGATGAAAGCGAGAATCGCCGCCAGCCCAAATTTGAGCAGATGAAAACGTTCGGCCATACCAGCCAGCATGAAATAGAGTGCCCGCAATCCGAGAACGGCGAAGATGTTCGAACTCATCACGATGTAAGGGTCATTGGTGACGGCAAAGATGGCCGGGATTGAGTCGACGGCAAACATCACGTCTGTCACACCTATCAGTGCCACCACCAGAAACAGCGGGGTATAAACCCGAACCTTGTCTTTGATGATGTAGAGGGCGCTACCATGGTATTCGTGTGTAATCGTCAGATGATTGCGCATCCACTTAAGCAGCCTGTTGTTCTCCAGGTCGTGCACTTCCTCATCGGCGACGACCATTTTGGCGCCTGTATACAGCAGAAATGCGCCAAAGAGATACATGACCCAGCTAAAGCGACTAATCAGCCAGGCGCCAATCAGGATCAGAAGAATCCGGAGCACAATCGCTGCGATGATGCCGATCATCAGGGCCTTTTTCTGTTGCGGAAGCGGTACATGAAACGTCGTAAACAGCATCAGAAAAACGAACAAGTTGTCGACCGAGAGTGATTTTTCAATCAGATATCCGGTCAAAAACTCCCCCGCTTTTACATTGGCCAGAGCGCGACCCTCGGTCAGATCCAGGGATAGCCAGAGGCCGGCGCAGAAAATCATCGCCAGGCTGACCCAAAGCACAGACCACCGCAGGGCATCCTTAAAGCTGATGATGCGGTTACCTTGGCGGCGCAGCGACATGAAGTCGGCCCCGAGAGCGGCAGCCACAAAGATCAGAAGCGCACTCCAGGCAAAAGGGGAGTCAATGTGGGGAATCAGGTTTTCTGGCATGGCAGGGGACATACTCGTGGCAAAATGCGAGGCAATGGTCAGCATTGTGCCACGACTCAGCACCCCAACACTGTACGCGCGGTTACGGAAAGCCTATGAAAGAACTCAAATTTGCCATCGTCCCGGTGACGCCCTTTGCACAAAACTGTACGTTGCTCTGGGATGACGCAAGCAAGCGTGGAGCGGTTGTGGATCCCGGTGGTGACATTGATCGTCTGCTGGCCGAGATCGACAAGCGTGGTCTTCATGTCGAGAAGATTCTGATTACCCATGGCCATATTGACCATGCCGGTGGTGCTGCCGATTTAGCCCGACGTCTCGGTGTACCCATTGAAGGGCCGCAGCAGGAGGATGCCTTCTGGATCCAGGGGATGCCAGCCCAATCCAAGCAGTTTGGATTTCCCCATGTTGAGGCTTTCGAGCCGGACCGCTGGCTCAATGATGGCGATACGGTCAGCGTTGCAGGTGAAACGCTATTGGTGATTCACTGTCCGGGTCATACGCCGGGTCATGTGTGCTTCTACCATGCGCCGACGCGACTGGCGTTGGTGGGTGATGTGCTCTTTCAGCAATCGATTGGTCGTACCGACTTTCCTCGGGGCAACCACCAGCAATTGATCAGTTCGATCCGCGATAAGCTATTTCCGCTGGGCGATGATGTACGGTTTGTTCCCGGTCATGGCCCCATGTCGACGTTTGGCGATGAACGTATCGATAATCCTTATGTTGCAGACGGGCAACGCTAGCTGCGATGGCCGTTAAACCGGGCGAGGTCACTATCCCAGATTACTGGTCCCGGGCTACTCGGGCATTGTCGCGCAAGGATAAGATCATGGCCGGTCTTATACGCGCATACCCCGATGCCACGCTGTTCTCACGAGGCGACCCTTTTCAGACGCTGTTTCGCTCGATCGTCGGACAGCAGATTTCGGTGAAGGCGGCAGATAGCGTCTGGGCGCGTGTCTGTGCCATCGTTGAGGCGATCACCCCGGAGGCGGTGTATGCGAAAGGGGTCGATACCCTGCGTACCTGTGGGCTTTCACAGCGCAAAGCCGAATACGCCCGCGATCTGGCAGCGCATTTTGTGCATGGCCGAATTCATGCGCGGGATTGGCCGAAGATGCCGGATGACGCCGTGATTGCCGAGCTGACGGCAGTGCGCGGCATCGGCCGCTGGACGGCAGAAATGTTCCTGATTTTTAACCTGATGCGGCCAGATGTGTTCCCGGTGGATGATATCGGGTTACAAAAGGCGGTTTGGCAGCACTATTTCGCCGGAGAGAAGCAGGGTCTGAGCGCGCTCCGCGCTCAGGGAGAAGCATGGGCGCCCTGGCGCACCGTCGCCACCTGGTACCTGTGGCGCAGTCTGGATCCGGTGATTGTTAGTTACTGATTGGTTGCGCCGCATCATGGGCACGGACGCCCCTCTGTTAGAATGGAGCCTTAAACCCGATGCAGGATAATTGTGCCGATGAAAACGACGTTTCTCGACTTTGAGCAGCCGATCGCCGAACTGGAAAACAAGATCGATGAACTCCGCGCCATGCAGGAGGAATCGGGGGTCGATATTTCCGAAGAAGTTGATCGTCTGGCCGAAAAAAGCCGCACCCTGTCGCATGACATCTATGCCAAGTTGACGCCGTGGCAAAGTGCGCAGGTGGCGCGTCACCCGCAGCGGCCGTATACGCTCGATTACATTGAGAATATTTTTACCGATTTTCACGAATTGCATGGCGATCGTGCGTTTGCCGATGATACCGCCATCGTTGGTGGCCTGGCGCGGCTGAACGGCGAGCCCTGTGTCGTCATCGGCCACCAAAAGGGGCGCGATACCAAAGAGAAGATTTACCGTAATTTTGGGATGCCTCGTCCAGAAGGCTATCGCAAGGCGCTGCGCCTGATGAAGTTGGCCGAAAAGTTCGGTCTGCCCGTCTTTACCTTTGTCGATACCCCAGGTGCTTACCCGGGTATTGGTGCCGAAGAGCGTGGTCAGTCGGAAGCTATCGGCCGCAACCTATTGGTCATGGCGGAACTCAAGACGCCGATTATTGTGACCGTCATTGGCGAAGGTGGTTCCGGTGGCGCATTGGCCATTGCCGTGGGCGACGAAGTATTGATGCTGCAACATTCCACCTATTCGGTCATTTCACCGGAAGGTTGTGCCACCATTCTGTGGAAGAGCGCCGAAAAGGCCTCTGAGGCCGCCGAGATCATGGGCATCACTGCCGGTCGTTTGAAAGGACTTGGCTTAATCGATCAGGTGGTTGAAGAAACGCCGGGCGGCGCGCATCGCGATGTCGTTGGTATGGCCAAGAACCTCAAGCAGGCACTTGAGCAAGCACTGAAACGTGTGGATGGTCTCGATCACGACGCATTGGTGCGCCGTCGTATTGATCGTCTGATGGCCTACGGCGCCTTTGAGACCGTCACCGCCTGAGTGCGCGCAACCCGGTTGACGGTATGACAACCGGCCAAGATCAGATTCTGTCAGCAGTCCGCACGACACTCGCGATCCACCGGGGATGCGAGGGTCATGTATGCGTGGGTCTTTCTGGCGGGCTCGATTCGGTCGTGCTGTTATACGCCTTGGCGCAATTACGGGATGAAACGCCATTTCAATTATCGGCGCTACACGTTCACCATGGGCTCTCACCCAATGCAGATCAGTGGGCCGCTTTCTGCCGTAGCCTGTGTGAAGAATTAAGGATCTCCTGTGAGGTCATCCGCCTCGAATTGCCGGATTCCTCAGGCAAGGGTCTGGAGCGGGTAGCGCGCGAGGCGCGATATGAGGCTTTTGCGGCGGCACCCGGTGACATTCTCTGCCTGGCGCATCACCAGAATGATCGGGCAGAAACCTTGCTGTTGAACTTGTTTCGGGGATCGGGCGCCACGGGCTTAGTGGGCGTGCCGAATGTACGTCAGTTAGGACAAAAAACGCTCGTCCGACCCTTTTTCGAGATATCTCGGGCGGCCTTGGTGGCCTGGGCTACTGCGCGCCAGTTGCGCTGGATCGAGGACGAGAGTAACCAGAATCTCGCTTTCCGCCGCAACTATGTGCGCCATCGCATCCTGCCCGCCATTGCCGAGATGTATCCGGGTGTGGTCAGCGTTCTGGCGCGCACATCCGCACAAATGTCAGAACAGGCCGCGTTACTGAATCGTTTGGCTGAGCACGATGCCCAGCTCTGTCGTGATCAGGAGGGGTACTTGTCCGTGTCGCGGCTACAGCAACTGCCGGAGGCCGCTGTGCGCAACATCCTGCGTTATCGCTTTGCTGGTGTGGGCATTCAGATTCCGGCAGCCCGACGTCTCCGGGAATTTTCGGCGCAGTTAATGATGGCACAAAGCGACAGCGAGGCCTTTGTCAGGATGGGATCCATCGGGGTGCATCTCTGGCGCGACCGGATCTGGATCGACCGCGCGATGGATCAAAGATGTCCTAGCCCAGTCGCGCTTCGGAATGGGATATTTGACTGGCCGGATGGCCAGCTTGAAATCGCTGGCGTTGTAGCTAATGATGATGGCCTACATATCGTCCCTTTGGGGCACGGTCAACGCTTTCACCCTGAGGGACGTTGCCATGATCGGGTGAGTGAATTGCTCAGAGAAAAGGGTGTGCCACCCTGGGTACGTCCCCGGTTACCAGGGCTCTGGAGAGAGGGTGCTCTGGTTTGGGTTGCGCATCTTGGATGGTCGGATCGCGTGGAACAAAAATTGTTCAACGCGCAATCACAGCTCGTTTGGAAGCCGTGTTACGGCATGTCGTTATAATCGATCGATGCAATCGTCCATCAAGAACGTTGACTGATTGCGTATTTTGTTTCTATGCTGAACAGTCCCTGCGAGGGCTGGTTGAAATATATTACCAAGATTTTTAGAGTGGTCTGAGCATGACACAGCTGTTATCAACGATTGAACTATTGGCTACGGCAATTTTTGCTGTGGCCATTCTTCATACGTTCTCAACCAAAATTTTTGCCCATCTGGCGCATGTGCAGCCGGCGCATGCCGGTTTTTGGCATTTGCTCAGTGAGGTTGAGGTTGTTTTTGGGTTCTGGGCATTCGTTTTTATAGTGTTGGTGTTCTTTGCATTAGGTAAAACGACAGCCCTAAACTATCTTGAAACCAGAAGCTTTACGGAACCTTTTTTTGTATTTGCCATCATGGTAATTGCCGCAAGCCGTCCAATACTGAAGGCGGTGGAAATGGCTGTTAAAGCGCTAGCGCGCATGATTCCGACGGATCGCTCCCTGGCGATTTTCTTTCTATGTTTGTTTGTGTTGCCACTTATGGGTTCGCTGATCACCGAGCCCGGAGCAATGACCCTTGCGGCTTTGATGCTGAAAGAAGGCTTTTATCGGCACGGGCTTTCCCGTCAACTCAAGTACGCCACACTCGCAGTACTTTTTGTGAATGTATCGGTTGGGGGAACGTTGACGAATTTCGCGGCGCCGCCCGTGTTGATGGCGGCAGACGCCTGGGGGTGGAGCTCTTATTACATGCTGATCAATTTTGGTTGGAAGTCGGCATTAGCAGTTTGTTTTAATGCACTATTTGTCACCTGGTATTTCAGGAAGGAAATTTCTGCCAAGGGGAAACTTCCTGTGACTGAGAAAGACCAGCGTGTCCCTAAGATCGTGGTCGCTGTCCATTTGGTATTTTTGGCAGGGGTTGTTGCCTTCTCCCACCATCCTGTGGTGTTCCTGGGGTTGTTCTTGTTCTTCCTGGGGTATACCGAGGCTTATAGTCGTTATCAGGATCGTTTGTTGCTCAGAGAGGCCCTAATGGTTGCCTTCTTTCTATCGGGCCTCGTTGTACTCGGTGGTTTACAGCAGTGGTGGCTTCAACCGGCCATTTCCGATGTGGAACCCACCGCCATATTTTTTATCGCTACAGGGCTGACAGCCATTACCGATAACGCGGCATTGACCTATCTGGCATCCCTGATCCAGGGTGTTAGTACCGAGTTCAAGCATGCCGTCATGGCCGGTGCGGTTGCGGGCGGTGGTTTGACGGTGATTGCCAATGCCCCTAATCCTGCGGGAATGTCGATTCTTCGATCAGATTTTGACGATCAAGCTGTCAGCCCGTTAGGGCTTCTATTGTCGGCAACCCCCCCCACCATCGTGGTCGTCTGTTCATTCCTTTTTTTGGGTTAGTCAATCGTGGGTTTTACGGCGGTTTTGTGCGGCGCACAAGCTTTGTTTCTGATAAAATTGTCTTTTTTATCAATCCGCTGATTCACCTACGGAGTTTTTATGGCCATCCAACGCACCCTTTCCATCATTAAACCTGATGCCGTCGCCAAAAATGTCATCGGTCAGATTATTGCCCGTTTTGAAGGCGCTGGCCTGAAGGTCGTCGCCGGCCGTCTGGTGCATCTGTCAGCTGCTGAAGCCGGCCAGTTCTATGCGGTGCACAAAGAGCGCCCTTTCTTCAAAGATCTGGTTGAGTTCATGACCTCGGGCCCGGTGTTCGTGCAAGTACTGGAAGGTGAAGACGCCATCGCCAAGAACCGTGAGCTGATGGGCGCGACCGATCCGAAAAAGGCTGCGCCGGGTACCATTCGTGCCGATTTCGCCGAGTCGATCGATGCCAATGCCGTGCACGGCTCTGATGCACCGGAAACCGCCGCCGTTGAAGTGGCGTTCTTCTTCCCGGGCATGAACATCTACAGCCGCTAAGTTATCGCAACAGCTGTAACGATGCAGAACCTGCTCGACCTTGATTTGGCCGGGCTCAAAGCCTGGTTGGCCCAGATCGGCGAAAAGCCTTTCCGGGCCAATCAGCTTTTGCGCTGGATCTATTCGCGGGGTGAAAGTGATTTTGCCGCGATGACCGATCTCGCGCGGACATTTCGTGAACGTCTGCCCGAAGTGGCGGAAATCCGTTTGCCGAAGATTGTCTCCGACAAGATCTCTGACGATGGTACCCGTAAGTTCCTGATGGACGTGGGCGCCAGCAATCTCATTGAAACTGTTTTTATTCCGGAGGCGGATCGCGGCACTCTGTGTGTTTCCACACAGGTGGGTTGCGCGCTGGACTGTTCTTTTTGCTCAACCGGTAAACAGGGCTTCAACCGCAATCTCACTACTGCCGAAATCATTGGTCAGCTATGGTTGGCCAATCAGGCTCTGGGTTTCGATCCGGCGGGCGACCGCATTATCTCCAACGTGGTCATTATGGGTATGGGTGAGCCGCTCGCCAACTTTGAGGCGTTGGTGCCGGCGTTGAATCTGATGCTGGATGATCATGCCTATGGCTTGTCGCGCCGTCGTGTGACGGTGTCAACCTCGGGCATTGTGCCTGCCATGGATCGACTGAGAAAGGCTTGCCCGACGGCGTTGGCCGTGTCACTGCATGCGCCAAATGATGCGCTGCGCGATGTGTTGGTGCCGATCAACCAGAAATACCCGCTGGCCGAGCTGATGGCGGCCTGCAAGCGTTACCTCGAAAACGCGCCGCGTGATTTCATCACCTTTGAATACGTCATGCTGGATGGCGTGAACGATAGTCCGGCACAGGCGCGCGAGCTTGTTGCCTTGGTGGGCAAGGCGAAGATTCATTGCAAGTTCAATCTGATTCCGTTCAACCCCTTTCCCGGTAGCCCGTATCGCCGATCGAGCCACCAACGGATTTCGGCCTTTGCCAATGTGCTGATCGGTGCCGGTTATGTGACGACGACGCGAAAGACTCGTGGTGACGACATTGATGCCGCTTGCGGCCAACTGGCCGGTCAGGTGCAGGATAAAACACGCCGTACCCAACACCTCAAGATCGTGAGCGAGGTAGGGTCATAATGCGTCTTGTCCTGATGTTGGCCCTGGCGAGTCTTCTCGCTGCTTGTACAACGACGACCAATCTGGCCGGTGTGCCAGAGAAACCGGCAAGGAAGGCGCCGCCCGAGAGTCGCGCACGCGTTCATACGGAGCTGGCGGCGTTGTATTACCAGCAGGCCAGTTTCAAGACAGCGCTGACAGAAATCGATACGGCATTACGTGTTGACGCCGGTTATGCCCCGGCCTACGATATGCGCGGTCTTGTTTATATGCAGTTGGGCGAGCGCGGCCTGGCATCAGATAGTTTCCGCAAGGCGATTGAATTAGCGCCGGCCGATCCGGATATCCGGAATAACTATGGGTGGTTTCTCTGTACCACAGGTCAACCTCGGGCCGGCCTGGCGCAGCTGGAACTTGCCTGGAAGAACCCGCTATACGACACGCCGGGGCGGGCATTAGCCAATGCCAGTCGATGCGCTGTTGAGGCCGGCGACCCTGCGCAAGCAAAGATCTACCGTGAGCGTGCCGTAACCTATGGCGAGACTTGGAATGACCCGCCTACACCGGAAAACCTCTCACTACCTAACAACAAGTAACCCTCGTAAAAATCAGAACCGGAATCACTATGCAGAACACCAATCACGAGAACCCAACCCCCCAGAATCCTTCGGAGCCTCTGGACAAATCGATGGTTGACGAGGTGGTCTCGAATGAACAAAACGTACTCCGCACAGCCCGTGAGGCCAAGCGCTTGTCGGCGGGGGATGTTGCTTATTCCCTTAAGGTGAGTCCGCGCGTGATCGAGGCGCTAGAAGCTGGTGCGTGGAATGAATTGCCCGGGCGTACCTTTGTGGTCGGCATTCTCCGCGCTTATGGGCGTCTGCTGGAGATATCGGTTGATGGCTTGGTGGAGGCCGTTCCCGGTGCACCATCGGCCATGAAGAAAAACGTTGCCGCAACTTCGGGCGCACCAAAGTCAGCGCTCAAGTCAGCGTCTAGCACGCCGCATGATCGCGAAACCAAGCGTCAATCAAACCGGATGTTGAGGTTCGGTCTGGTCATGATCCTAATTGCTGTGGTGCTGGCCTATGCCGTACCGCGCGATGTCATCGAAACTTCGCTGCAGGAGGCGCAATCCTTCGTCCAGCGCTTGGCGGGCAACAAAGCGCCGGAGTTGCCTGGCGCGGCGGATCAAACGCAACCGGTCGCACCTGCGGAGCAAGCGGGTTCGACACCGGCAACGCCTGCCGAGCAGCAGGCGCAGACGGGCACTGGTACGCTGGAACTCCGTTTTTCGGCACCTGCCTGGGTCGAGGTTCGCGACCATACCGGCCGTATTATTTACTCGCAGCTCAATGCGGCTGGCACCACGCAATTCATCACCGGTGCAGCGCCGCTGGATGTGATGATTGGTAACGCCAAGCAAGTACAGGCGCGTTGGCGAGACGAGCCACTTAAACTCGATAAGCTGAGCGGCGACGATGTTGCCCGTCAGACGCTTCGCTAAGACAGATTAGAAGATGCCTTTGCAACGACACATCACCCGCAGTGTGACCATTGGCGGCGTCGCCATGGGCGGCGGTGCGCCTATAGTGGTGCAGGCAATGACCAACACCGATACGGCGGATGCGCTGAAGACGGCTATTCAGGTGGCAGAACTCGCCCGTGCCGGCGCGGAACTGGTACGTATTACCGTCAATACGCCCGAAGCGGCGGCAGCCGTGCCGGAAATCCGGGCGCAGCTCGATCGAATGAATTGCGATGTGCCTTTAATTGGCGACTTTCATTACAACGGCCATCGTTTATTGACCGACTATCCGGCCTGTGCTGAAGCGTTGGCGAAGTTCCGCATCAATCCGGGGAACGTGGGTTTTGGTAAAAAGAAGGATGAACAGTTCTCGCAGATGATCGAACTGGCGATTCGCTACAACAAGCCTGTGCGCATCGGCGTCAATTGGGGCAGCCTGGATCAGTCCGTGCTAGCCCGGGTCATGGATGACAATGCCCAAAAAACTAACCCCGGCTCGGCAAATGATGTCATGCGTGAAGCGCTCATTTTGTCGGCGCTGGAATCGGCCGCTCTCGCCGAGCAACTCGGCTTGCCCGGTGATCACATTGTTTTATCCTGTAAGGTCTCGAGCGTGCAGGATCTGATTGCGGTCTATCGTGATCTGGCCGGTCGCTGCGATTATCCGCTCCACCTCGGGTTGACCGAAGCCGGTATGGGGTCCAAGGGTATCGTCGCTTCGACCGCCGCAATGGCAGTGCTATTGCAAGAAGGAATTGGCGATACCATTCGCGTGTCGCTGACGCCAGAGCCGAATGGCTCGCGTTCGCTCGAAGTGCAGGTGGCGCAGGAGTTGCTGCAGACGATGGGGCTGCGCGCGTTTACGCCGTTGGTGACGGCTTGTCCGGGCTGTGGCCGCACCACGAGCGTGTTCTTCCAGGAATTGGCATCCGAAGTGCAGACCTATGTGCGCGACAAGATGCCGGCCTGGCGCGAGCAATACGACGGTGTGGAGAACATGACGCTGGCGGTGATGGGTTGCATCGTGAATGGACCGGGCGAAAGTAAGCATGCCAACATCGGCATCTCTTTGCCGGGGACGGGTGAAACACCTGCGGCTCCCGTGTTTGAAGATGGTGTGAAGACCGTCACGCTGCGCGGCGATAACATTGCCCACGAATTCAAAGACATCATTAACCGGTACGTCGAACGCACATACCAGCGGAAAGCCTGACCAATGAGTAATCGCCTGCAAGCCGTGCGCGGCATGAACGACATCCTGCCCGACGAAGCGGAATCCTGGGAGTGGCTGGAGGAGACGTTGCGCGCCTGGCTGAAGAGCTATGGTTATCGGCCAATCCGCATGCCGATCGTTGAACCGACCCCGTTATTCAAACGCGCTATCGGGGAGGTCACCGATATCGTTGAGAAGGAAATGTATTCCTTTGTCGATAGCCTCAATGGCGAAGAGCTCACGCTTCGTCCGGAAGGCACGGCAGGGTGCGTGCGCGCTGTCATCCAACACAATGTCGCGACCGAGCGCCCGCAGCGTTTGTATTACACCGGTCAGATGTTCCGGCACGAGCGTCCGCAGAAAGGGCGTTATCGCCAGTTCCATCAGGTCGGCGTTGAAGCCTTTGGCTTTACCGGTCCGGACGTGGATGCCGAGCAAATTCTGATGGGCGCACGTCTTTGGCAGGATCTGGGGCTGGACAATATTCGTCTGGAACTCAATAGCCTCGGTCAGCCCGAAGAACGTGCCGCACATCGTGCCGCATTGATCGCATACTTTGAAGCGCATCAAGATCAACTCGACGAAGACGCGCAGCGTCGTCTGCACAGCAATCCGTTGCGTATTCTCGACACCAAAAATCCGGACATGCAGTCGCTGGTGAGCAATGCCCCGCGGCTGATGGATTACCTGGGTGCCGAATCGCTGGCGCATTTTGAGCGCGTGCAGGCATTAGTGCGTCACGCCGGCATCAACTTTACCGTCAATCCACGCCTCGTACGCGGGCTGGATTACTATAACCTCACCGTATTTGAATGGGTGACCGACGCGTTAGGTGCCCAGGGGACGGTCTGCGCCGGAGGTCGTTATGATGGGCTGGTCGAGCAGCTTGGCGGCAAGCCAATGCCAGCCTGTGGGTTTGCACTTGGGGTTGAACGCCTGTTAGCACTGCTGCAGGATGCAGACAACTTACCGCAGGCTGAGGCCCCGGATGTCTATCTGATTCATCAGGGCGAGGCAGCCAGCGATCTGGCAATTCGCGTGGCCGAGAGTCTGCGCGATACCGGTCTTGATGTGGTGTACCACTGCGGTGGTGGAAGTTTCAAATCGCAAATGAAACGGGCGGATCACTCCGGTGCACCACTGGCGGTCATTATTGGTGACGATGAAGTCGCTAAAAGCGAAGTGACCGTTAAGGCGATGCGCCAAAAAGACTGGGCTGAGGGTGATACCGCCAACAATCAGGTTCGTGTTGCGCTGGACGATCTGGCCGAGCACATCATGTCACAATGGACGGAGAACGATCTCGGCCAGGGCTTCTAACCGGCTGACGATGGTGCAAATAAAAACAACGGGAACATAAAAATGGCTGTGTACGATCTTGAAGAACAGGAACAGATTGCCGTGCTACGTGGTTGGTGGAAGCAGTATGGTGGCTGGGCGAGCGGCATTCTCTTAATCGTCGCGCTTGGTTGGCTGGGTTGGTATGGCTGGCAGAGTTACCTGAAGTCGCAGAACGCCGAAGCCAGCCGCATCTTCCTGGTATTGCAACAGGCCAGTGCTCAGCAGGACACGGCGCGCGTTAAACAAGCCGCCGGCGAACTCGTTAGCCAATATCCACGCAGTCAGTTCAGCGCCCTTGGCGCCTTGCTGGCGGCCAATACCCTGGATGCTGCCGGCGACCCCAAGAGCGCCGAAGCCCAATTGAATTGGGTCGCCAACAATGGTAAAGAAGCACTTCGTGGCATTGCCCGACTGCGCTTGGCCGGGATCCAGATGGATCAGAAAGATTACGATGGTGCGCTAAAGACCTTGTCAGAGTCGGCGCCTGCCGGTTTTGCGGCGCGTTATGACGCGGCTCGTGGTGATGTGTACGCGGCTCAGGGTAAGCCGACCGAAGCGCGTACCAGCTATGACGCCGCTTTGAAAAACCTGGAAGTCGGCGGTAAAGATGTCACACCCAACAGCGAATTCGCTGGCAGTGAGCCGGGACAACTCCTACGTCGTCTGGTGCTGGAAAAGCGTGGCGCGCTGCCCAATGCGGCGCCAGTTCAGTAAGTTCGACGCAATCAGCCCGCTATGAAGCAACTCGCGCGACGATACCTCCTTGTCATTCCGCTGCTGGCTGTTCTGGCTGGATGCAGCCTGTTTGCCAGCTCTAAAGCCAAACCCACACCGCTCACACCGATCACCGAGCGCTTGACCGTTCACACCGAATGGCAAACCTCGGTTGGCAAAGCGGGCAACTTCAGCTTTTTGCCGGCCAGTGGTGGCCCGGTGGTGTTAGCGGCCTCATATGACGGCACGGTGGTTCGCCTCGATAACGGTAAGGAAAGCTGGCGTACCAGTGCCGGACAGAAGATTTCATCGGGAACAGCCAGTGACGGTCGCCTGGTCGTTGTTGGCACCTATAAAGGCGAAGTGCTGGCCTTTGATTTTGAAACCGGAAAATCACGCTGGTCTGCACAGGTCAAAGGAGAGTTGGTGGCGCCCCCTGCCATCACGGAAGGTCTGGTCATTGTCCGGACCAGTGACAATCGTGTGATTGCCCTGGACGGCAACGATGGCAAGCAGCGTTGGAATTACCAACGCAGCAATCCCCCCTTGGCAGTACGCTCGTTGGCACCGCCGTTACCGTTTGGCCCTTATGTGCTGGTCGGTATGCCCGGCGGCAAGCTCTATGCGTTAGCGTTGCAGAATGGCGCACCCGCCTGGGAAGGTACCGTATCTGTGCCGCGTGGTGCGACCGAGCTAGATCGTGTTTCAGACGTGGTGACCGTGCCGGTCGTTCAGGGGCCGCAGATGTGTGCCGTGGCTTTCCAGGGGCGTGCCGCCTGCTTTGATATGCAGGGCGGTAACCAGATGTGGTCGCGAGAAGTTTCCTCGGTTGCCGGCATTACGATGGATGACCGTCGTGTATTCATTCCGGATGAACAGGATGTTGTTCACGCGTTTGACCGGATGACCGGGGCTTCTGTGTGGCGCCAAGATCGGCTGAAGTATCGAAATCTTTCGGCCCCGGTCGCCTTACCCATGGGTCTGGTGGTTGCTGATGCGCAAGGGTTTGTGCACGTATTGGACCGGGATACCGGTGAATTTATCGGCCGTTTGAATGTTGGCGGTGGCGGAGTTATGACGATTCTGCCAGCGCTATCACCGAATACGGTGGTCTTACAAACACGCAATGGCACACTTATGGCGGTAACGCTTCAATGAAACCCACCATCGCACTCGTTGGCCGTGCCAACGTTGGCAAATCCACGCTATTTAATCGTCTAACCCGATCGCGTGACGCGATCGTGGCGGACATGCCCGGCCTTACGCGCGATCGGCACTATGGTCACGGCAAGATCGGCCGCAAAGGTTTTCTGGCGATTGATACTGGCGGCTTTGAACCCAAATCGCGCGAAGGCATTACGCAGGAGATGGCGCGTCAGACCGAGCAGGCCATTCACGAAGCGGATCGTATTATTTTTGTCGTCGATGGTCGGGAGGGCATCACGCCGCTCGACAAGGACATCGCGCAGCTGCTGCGCCGGATCAACCGGCCGGTGATTGTTGCCGTCAACAAGGTCGAAGGTATGGATCGCGGTGTGGTCGCTGCCGATTTTCACGAGTTGGGTCTGGGTGATCCACAGCCAATCTCGGCGGCTCATGGTGAAGGCGTACGTAGCCTCATTGAGGATACGCTGGCAGATTTTCCGGAAGACCCGGAAGACGACGACGATGCCGAACGTATCCCACGCGTCGCCATTGCCGGTAGGCCCAACGTTGGCAAGTCGACGTTGATCAACGCCTTGCTTGGCGAAGAGCGTGTCATCGCGTTTGATCAGCCGGGCACCACGCGTGATGCGATCGAAATCGAATTCGAGCGCGGCGACAAGAAGTATCAGCTTATCGATACCGCCGGTGTGCGCCGTAAGGGTCGCGTCTTCGAAGCGGTGGAAAAATTCTCGGTCATCAAAACATTGCAGGCGATTGAAGCCGCCAACGTGGTGATTCTGGTGCTGGACGCCCGGCAGGATGTCGCGGATCAGGATGCGCACCTTGCCGGTTTTATCAAAGAATCCGGCCGCGCTTTGGTGGTGGCCGTCAACAAGTGGGATGGTCTTGGTGAATACGAGCGTGAACAGTGCAAGCTGGCGATCGAACGACGCTTTAAATTCCTCGACTTCGCCAGCTTTCATTACATCTCGGCGAAAGAAGGTCGCGGACTGGATGGTGTGATGCGCTCGGTCGATAAGGCTTATGCTGCTGCGATGGCTAAACTCTCGACGCCGCAGCTGACCCGGGTGCTAATGGATGCGGTTGCGCGTCAGACACCACCGCGCCACGGCATCTTCCGGCCAAAACCCCGTTATGCACACCAGGGCGGTATGAATCCGCCGTTGATCGTGATTCATGGCAACGCGCTGAACCATATCCCGGATAGTTATCGTCGTTACCTGGAGCACTGCTTCCGTGACCATTTCCATCTGCAGGGTACCCCGCTGCGTCTACAGTTCAATGTATCGCGCAACCCCTATGTGGATGATTAAGCAGGAAAGTCATCCGAAAATGCTTTGCGCATTCGGAGATTTTGCTTTAAATTGATTTACTCGCATCAAAACCCACCCCACAATAATCAGAAGAAAGCGGAATATAAAAATGACGAATAAGGGCCAGTTGCTGCAGGATCCTTTTTTGAATGCCTTGCGCCGTGAGCATGTGCCGGTCTCGATCTATCTGGTCAACGGTATCAAGCTGCAGGGGCAGATCGAGTCCTTCGATCAGTACGTCGTATTGCTGAGAAACACCGTGACTCAGATGGTCTACAAGCACGCCATTTCCACCGTGGTCCCGGCACGCGCTGTCAGCTTTAGTCAGGAACCGCCCGCGGCATGACTCATCCCGACCCGGCACTGGCCGGGTTGTCTGACCCGCGTCTCGCCAGACAGTCGTCGCATAACCGGTCGCACGGCCGGATGCTGGAGCGGGTGCTCATCGTTCAGGTCGACTTCGGTGATCTGGATCTCAATGAGGCCATTGAAGAGGTGCGTATGCTGGCCGAATCGGCTGGCGCCGAAGTGGCGGATGTCATCACCTGCCGTCGGGATCGCCCCGATGTGGCGCTCTTTGTGGGTTCGGGTAAAGCCGATGAAATTGCCCAGCGGGCCAAAGCCTTAGATGCGAGCCTCATCATCTTTAATCATGCGCTCTCGCCGGTACAGCAGCGTAACCTCGAACAGGTGGCCCATGGCCGCGTGATTGATCGCACCAGTCTCATTCTGGACATCTTTGCCTTGCGTGCTCAAAGCGCTGAAGGCAAGCTGCAGGTCGAACTGGCGCAATTAGAGCATCTGGCTTCCCGTCTCATTCGCGGCTGGACTCACCTAGAGCGGCAGCGCGGCGGTATCGGCCTACGTGGCCCGGGTGAAACCCAGTTGGAAACCGATCGTCGGCTCATTGGCCAGCGCGTCAAAATGCTCAAGGAACGTCTTGCCCGGCTGGCGCGTCAGCGCAAGACCCAGGGACGGGCGCGACGTCGTCAGGGGGTGTTGACGATCTCGCTGGTGGGTTACACCAACGCCGGCAAATCGACCCTATTCAATGCGCTCACCCATTCGGGCGCTTACGCGGCTGACCAGCTTTTTGCCACGCTCGACACGACCGTGCGCCGAGTCTGGTTACCGGAAGCGGGCAATGTGGTGATCGCCGACACGGTTGGTTTTATCCGTGATTTGCCACATACCCTGGTGGAAGCCTTCAAGGCAACCCTGGAAACCACCACGCAGGCCGATCTGCTGCTTCATGTGATTGATGCCGCCAACCCCGCGCGAGACCAACAGATCGCCGAAGTTAACAAGGTTTTGAGCGAAATTGGCGCAAGCCACGTGCCGCAGATCCGGGTCTATAACAAGTGCGATCTCACGGCCGCTGAGCCCGGCGTGGCGCGTGATGCCTATGGTAAAATTGCTCATGTACGGCTTAGTGCCCAAACGGGTGCCGGCTTACCTGGGTTGCGGGCGGCGATCGCCGAATTTGCCCGTCCTGATCCCCACCCGGCATTGGCCGGATTTGAGAACCAATCCTCTTCGGAGTTAGCGCCACCCCCGCTGCCGCCTGATGTCGATCAATGATCCCCAGTGGGGAAACAGCCACCGGCCGGAAGAGAAAAAACCGGAGCAGGTACCAGAAGTGACTGGTACTGAGCCGGTGCAACCCGAAGAAGGTGGCCGGGACACCCCCCCGCAAAAGAGTTCCTCGCAGCTGCCACGGCCCTCTCCAAAAACACCCCCGCCGGAAGGCCCGCCCGATCTGGAAGAGCTCTGGCAGCAGCTGGTCTATCAAACCCGCTGCAAGCTTGCCCGCGTGTTCGGTAAAGAGCCGCCACCGCCACCCCAGTTTACGCCGTTGCCTGCGCCGTCAACGGCGCCCCCCGTTGATGAGCCACTTGCCAGTTGGCAATCCTTAAGCTTTAAGAGCTGGTTGATCGGTGTTTCGTTGATTATCGGTGCCTGGCTGGTGAGCGGGTTCTATCTCGTCGATGCGCAGCAACGCGGCATACTCAGCCGTTTTGGCACGGTCATGAGTGTTGAGAATCCCGGTTGGCACTGGCGCTGGCCCTATCCGGTTGATAGCGTGCGCCTGATCAATGTTGCGGCGGATCGAACGCTGGAAGTGGGGCTAGCACCTGAGAAAAACGGCCGCTCATCCCCGGGCTTAATGCTGACTTCAGATGGCAACCTGGTAGGTGTGTCTTATGCCGTCGTCTACCAGGTCACGGATCCGGTTGCTTATGTCGCTCAAGCCGACGCACCGGTGGATGTACTCGCACTGCTTGCCGAGAGTGCCATACGCGATCTGGTGAGCGAGCAAACGCTGCCGTCCATGCTTGGCGCGGCAAGTGTACCGTCGACCGCGGGCAAGCCCGTATTACAAGTGGCACGTGATCGCCTCCAGGCGCTGCTCGACCCTTTTGCCATCGGCATTGTTGTGAAAGACCTGGTGATTCGTGAGGTGCAATTGCCAGCGCCGGTGTTGCAATCGGTCAAGGAGGCGGAGCGTCAGGAACAGGCAAGCGCCAAAGCGTTGCGCGAAACGCAGGCTGCGGCCACCGAGCGCCTGATCCAGACGCACAAGCTGGCCGCCAAACTGCAGGATGAAAGTACGGCCTATGCCCGTGCACTCGAAAATACGGCAGCGACCCTGCGTAACGCGGCGGCGCTGGATAAGGCGCAGGCCGCCCAGATGCTGGCAAATCACGCTGCAGCCTGGCGCCAACAGTATCCGCTGGTCTTTGCCAGTCCGGCCGAATTGCAGGCGCGGATTCAACCCAAAGCAGCGGGTCGTTCGGCCGACGCAGCGGGTTCGGATAAGACAGGCGTCAAGGCAACACCTGAGGTCACAGACAACTGGCGTGACCGCGACCTTATGCGAACGCGAGATCGTGTCGATCGTCCGGGGAGTGGATCATGAACGACCCCGTGTTACAGACGCCGGAGAATCCGCGTCGCCTTGCGCGGCCATTGACGCTTGGTCGGTTGGGAGCGGTGCTCAGCCTGGTATTGATCTTGCTGGCGGTGTTTTCGGTGACGATCATCGAGTCCGGCCAGTCGGCGGTATTGATCCGCGCCGGTGCTGATCAGCCCCGGGTCATTGCCTCGCCGGGCATCTATCTGCGCATCCCCTTTGTCGAACGTGTCTGGTTAATTGATACCCGCCTGCAGACCACTGAACAGATAGAACCCCAGTCGTGCATCACGGCCGATCAACAGACCTTGCACCTTGCCGCATGGATGGCCTGGCGCGTGACCGATCCGGTAAGGTTCCAGGCAATGAGCGTCACGGACAAGGGCGTGCTGGATGAGCGCTTGCGTAAAACGCTGGGCGAAGCTATTGCCGCCTGGGCGGCGACACAACCCGCGACCACGCTTCTCAAAGGGCAGGCGGATGTCATATCGATGAATAGCTTAGCCGATCTGAATCAACGACTGAGTGCGCTGGGGGTAGCGGTGGTTCAGGCTGGTTTACGCCAGGTCGGCCTGTCCGACGCCCGAGAAGAAACCATTTACGCGCGCATGAGCGCCAGTAAGAACCGCAATAGTCGACAGTTAATCGAAGGGTTAACCGCGAATGAACGGCAACTCGTTGCGTTGCAAAACCGTCAACAGACACAGGTGCTGGATGAGGCGTATCGCATGGCCCAACAGACGCGTCAAAGCGCTGAAGCCCAGTTGCTGGTGGCCTATGGTCGTCAGTTTGGTCAGTCCAATGCTGTCGCTGAACTCCTTCGCAATCCGCCCCGGCCCACCAGTGAATCGGACTAATCATCCAGGAGACTGCGCATGAACGATACGATCTGGCTCGCGATTGCCCTGATGCTTGTTTTTGAGGGTATGCTCCCATTCATTTCGCCGCGCATGTGGCGGGAAACTTTTGAACGCATGATCCAGTTACGTGATGGCCAGATCCGTTTTCTCGGGTTGACCGCCATGCTCGCCGGTGTGCTTATTCTTACTGTATTACGTCAAACATCATGATGAAGTGGTTACTGCCTGAATCCGTTGCTGACGCGTTGCCAGACGAGGCTGCACGTCTCGAAGCCTTGCGTCGCCGGTTGCTTGATCTCTGCGTCGCGCATGGGTATGAACTGGTACAGCCACCGCTCATCGAATATCTGGACTCGCTGCTGACGGGCGCCGGACGTGATCTGAATTTACGCACCTTCAAGCTGGTCGATCAGAATTCGGGTCGGTCATTGGGTGTACGAGCCGATATGACGGCTCAAGTAGCGCGTATCGATGCCCATCTATTGAATCGTCCGGGGGTAGTACGTCTCTGCTACTGCGATAGCGTGCTACATGCGCAGCCGGCCGATATGCAGGCTAGCCGCGAACCCTTTCAACTCGGTGCCGAGCTTTATGGTTATGCGGATCTAGCCGCCGATCTGGAGATCGTTCGCCTGGCAGCGGCGACATTGCAGGCCGCGGGTGCAGCGGCGGCGCGCATCGATCTCGGTCACATGGGGATATTCCGCACGTTGATGACGCTGGCCGGGGTGTCTGCCGAAGGCGAAGAGTACTTCTTCAAGCTTCTACAGCGCAAAGATGTGCCGGGGCTGGAGCAGGAAACTATCCGCTGGCGTCCGGAATTGCGTCAGGCAATTCTGGCCTTACCGCGTCTCTATGGTGATCGTAGTGTACTCGATGCGGCGCGTCAGGTACTGCCGCAGGTGCCAGCCATCCACAAAGCGCTGGATGACCTGAACGGACTGGTCTCGCAAGCCGCTGATCTGCCGCTATATATCGATCTATCGGATCTGCGCGGCTATCACTATCACAGCGGTATTGTGTTTGCGGCATACTGTCCCGGCGATACATCGGCCATGGCCCTGGGTGGTCGCTACGATGGTGTCGGCGCCGCCTTTGGTCGCGCCCGTCCGGCAACCGGTTTCTCGTTAGATCTGCGCGAACTTTGTCGGTTGGCGACTGTGGACGTTATTAAGGGCGCCATCTTCGCGTCAGCACTCTCGGCAGACGCATCAGCCGTTGATGGCGCTGCACGTGCTCAAGTGATCAGCGAGCTACGCGCCCAGGGTGAACGTGTGATCGACGCTCTGCCGGGAGAGCGACTCGATACGAAGAGCGGGATTGTTTATAGTGGTGCGGTGTGTGACCGCCAGCTGGTTCAGAAAGCAGGGCAGTGGGTCGTTGAGCCCTGCTGATTTTTTTTGGTTTTGATTCATCTTTAAAGTAGAAGTTAAGTATGGCAAAAAATATCGTAGTCGTCGGTACCCAGTGGGGTGACGAGGGTAAAGGCAAGATCGTTGACTGGTTAACGGATAACGCCGGAGGTGTCGTGCGTTTCCAGGGCGGACACAACGCGGGTCACACGCTGGTCATCGGTGAGAAGGAATATAAACTCAACCTCGTGCCGTCGGGTATCGTGCGTGACGGTGTACATTGCTACATCGGTAATGGTGTTGTGCTCGATATTCATCACCTGCTGAGCGAAATTGCGACGCTGGAAGCGGATGGCCTTAAAGTACGCGGTCGCCTGACCATCAGCCCGGGTTGCCCGGTCATCCTGCCGTATCACGCGGCACTCGATCGCGCCCGCGAAGCCAAGCGCTGTAGCGACACCAAAATCGGCACGACTGGCAAGGGTATCGGCCCGACCTATGAAGACAAGGTGGCGCGTCGCGCGTTGCGTGTTTATGACCTGTTTCATCCCGAAACGCTCTCCGCTAAACTAACTGAGCTGCTGGACTATCACAACTTCGTGCTCACCCAGTATCTGGGTGCCGAGCCGCTCGATCATGCAACGATACTGGCACAGGCGTTGGCCGATGCCGAGCAGATCAAGCCGCTGGTCGGTGATGTGTCTGCCGCGCTGTATGCCGCCAATAAGGCCGGTCAGAACCTGCTGTTCGAAGGCGCACAGGGCACGCTGCTCGATATCGACCATGGCACCTATCCGTTTGTCACCTCGTCAAACTGTGTCTCCGGTCAGGCGGCCGCCGGCAGCGGCGTTGGCCCGGGTATGCTGCAGTACATTCTCGGTATCACCAAGGCCTACACCACCCGTGTGGGCGGCGGTCCGTTTCCGAGTGAGCTCGATATCGAGACCGAGGGCACGCCCGGTCACCAGATGTCGACCGTCGGTCGCGAGTTTGGCACCGTCACCGGCCGTAAGCGCCGCTGTGGTTGGTACGATGCTGCTGCCATGCGTCGCTCGGCCATGATCAACGGCCTGACCGGCCTGTGTATTACCAAGTTGGATGTGCTTGACGGTATCAAGGAACTGAAGATCTGCACTGGCTACAAGCTAGATGGCAAAACAATCGATCTGTTACCGCTGGGTGCTGACGATGTCGCGCGCTGCGAACCAATCTACGAAAGCATGCCGGGTTGGTCGGAAACGACTTTCGGCGCCAAGCGCTGGGAGGATCTACCGCTGGCGGCTCAAAAGTATCTGATGCGACTCGAGCAACTCACCGGTGTGCCGGTGGCGATTGTGTCCACGGGTCCTGAACGTGATGAAACCATTGTTCGCGTCCATCCGTTTGCCTGACCCAGAAACATTGAGCCCGCAGATGCGGGCTCAATTACTTGGTCGATCTGTCTTGTCTTTTGGCGGATCGGCGCCATTTAACCAAAATATAACAATCAGAACAAAAAACCCGCACATGGCGGGCCTAATGTTTTTCGTTGGTGCCCAGGAGAGGACTCGAACCTCCACGGAGTTACCCGCTAGTACCTGAAACTAGTGCGTCTACCAATTCCGCCACCTGGGCAGGTGCGAAGAACAGCATTATAGAAGAAAGAACGAAAATGTCAAAGAATGCCAAGCGGGTCGCCAAAGTTCGACGGCTAGATCCGCACTACGAGCGGGAACGCGGGAAGTATGAGAATCCCCTGCCATCGCGCGAGTATGTGATCGAACAATTACAAAGTGCCGGTCGACCGATGGCCGAACACGAACTGGCCGATAAGCTGGCGATCGATAGCGAAGAACGTGATGCCTTTGAGCGCCGGATTCGCGCGATGGAACGCGAAGGCCAGCTTATGCGCAACCGTAAAGGTGCGTTGATTCTGCCGACCAAGGCCGATCTGATTGCTTGTCGTATCGAAGGTCATCC
>JBDLTT010000026.1:0-5429 GCA_039805725.1 Pseudomonadota bacterium
CGGCACCGACTTTTTCATTGGTGCAACCCAGATCGCCGAAAAGAGTGGCTACGAGATCACCCGCTTCTTCTTCCTGCTGACCTTTGCGGCGGCCATCCCCGCGATTATTTCCGGCGGCATAGCGGAGCGCGCCAAATTCAATCCGCAGCTAGCGGCCACCTTTGTGCTGGTCGGCTTTGTTTACCCCTTCTTTGAAGGGATCGCCTGGAACCAGCATTATGGTATTCAGGCGTGGCTGAAGGCCACCTTTGGGCAGGAGTTCCACGACTTTGCGGGTTCTGTCGTCGTGCATGCCATGGGCGGTTGGATCGCCCTGCCGGCCGTACTAATGCTCGGCGCCCGTCATGGTCGGTATGGCAAAAACGGGGTCATGGCGGCACATCCACCGTCGTCAATTCCCTTCCTGGCGCTCGGCGCCTGGATTCTGGCGGTGGGCTGGTTTGGTTTTAACGTCATGAGTGCCCAGACACTCGATAAGATTAGCGGCCTCGTTGCGGCCAACTCGTTGATGGCTATGGCCGGCGGCACGCTGGCGGCTTTAGTCGTTGGCAAAAACGACCCCGGTTTTGCGTATAACGGGCCCCTGGCTGGCCTGGTGGCCGTCTGCGCCGGCTCAGATCTGATGCACCCGCTCGGTGCACTGGCCACCGGCCTGATCGCTGGCGGTCTGTTTGTCTGGATGTTCACCCTGACGCAAAACCGCCTAAAGATCGACGATGTGCTAGGTGTCTGGCCACTGCATGGCCTCTGTGGGGCCTGGGGGGGCATTGCCGCTGGCCTCTTTGGCGCCGAGGCGCTCGGCGGTCTGGGCGGCGTTTCACTGGCGGCACAGGTCATCATGACCGGCTTAGCGATCGTCATCGCCCTGATCGGCGGCAGCGTGGTCTACGGGGCACTCAAAGCCTTTGTCGGCATCCGCCTGGATCAGGAAGAGGAGTATAACGGTGCTGACCTGACGATCCACCGCATCACGGCCACACCGGATACACGCGACTTGTAATCAAACACCGCGAACAACAACGGGCGCCTAGTGTTAAAACTCAGCGAACTCAGCGCCCGTTTTTTTATTTCAGCATTTTCTCGATTTTATCGAGCGGCATATACCCGGGCACGCGTTCGCCATTCGGGAAATACAGCGCTGGTGTCCCGGTCACGCCCAAGGTCTGCGCCAGCTTGCTGTTTCTTTCGAGCGGATTCACGCAGTTTTCTGATCCGGCCGGCGCCCGGCCATGAATCATCCAGTCATCCCAGGCCTGCAGCCGATCGGGCGCGCACCAGATACGGCGCGACTTGACCAGGGAGTCTTCCGACAGCATCGGCACCATGAAGGTGTAGACGGTTGCGTTCTTGAGATTGACCAGCTCACGCGTCAGCTTCTTGCAATAGCCGCAATTCGGATCCTCAAAGGTAATCACCGTTCGCTTGCCACCGCCACCGTTGCCATTCACCCGCTTGATGGCATCCTGCAACGGCAGATTGGCCAGAACCTGCTTCTGCAACCCTTTTATTTGGTCTGCCGTCACATTGCGCATCGTTTTACCATCGATCAATGAGCCACCCACGAGGTAGGCCGAGCCGCGCTCATCGGTATAAAACAGTTCGCCGCCCGCATAGACCTCATACAACCCACCCAGATAGGGCGTCTTGATGATGCGTTGCGGTTTGACGCCCATCTGTTTTTCGATGATGCCGGCCAGGGCTGGTGAAGCAATTTCGTCAGCATGCGCCCAAGCACTCGCCAGCAAACAGCTCACTACCAGTGTTTTAAAAAACAACTTCATTAGCATTCCTTAGCGCTCCAGCGCATAACGGATCAACAACGACTTCAAGAGTGGCAAACGATTGGTCAGTGACAACCCCAAATTGCGGAGCGGTGAGATGCCCGGTATGTTCGTCGCGAACAATTTGCGCATGGCATCCGTCGCCGTTTGTAGCAGCACCACCTCTTCCTTGCGTGCCCGCTGATAACGGGCGAGTAATTGCAGATCACCAATGTCGTCCACCGGCCGTGCATCGCGCATCAATGACGCCAGCGCCCGTGCGTCCTGAAAACCCAGGTTCACACCATGCCCGGTCAACGGGTGAATGCCGTGTGCGGCATCGCCAATCAGCGCCACCCGCGATGCCACGACTTGTGGCACACGCACCCGCTTGAGCGGAAAGCCCGCCGCCGGCGCCATCAATTCCAAAGCGCCAAGTTTGCTCTCACCCGCCATCGACACCCGATAGGCCAGATCTTCGGGCGAGAGACTCAACAATTCTTTGGCCATGGCTTCAGGCGCCGACCACACCATCGACATCAGGTGACCATGCGTTTCGCCTTCACCACCAGACAGCGGCAGATACGCCAACACGCCATCCGGCCGGAACCACTGATAGGCGGTGCCGAAATGCGGCAACTCGGTGCGGAAATTCGCCACCACCCCCAGTTCCCCATAGGGGTCATGCTGACTAGTCAGACCCATCTGCTGGCGCACCCACGATTCGCGCCCATCGGCACCGACCACCAGCTTGGCGTGCAGCGTCTGACCGGAAGCCAGCGTTAAGGTCGCAGCGTCATCCGACACCTGCAACGCTTGTGGCTCGGCCGGACAAAGGCATGTCACATTGCGCTGTCGACTCACGGTCGCCCAGAGCTCGCAAGCCATCTCGGCCGATTCGACAATCCAGGCCAGTTCTTCAGCGCCGATATCGAAAGCCGAAAATTCGATCTTGCCACCGCCATCACCAAAGACCGCCATCCGTTCCACACGCTGCAAACGATCCGCCGGCAAATGCCCCCAGCACCCGATCTGATTCAGAAAATCGGCGCTGCCCGGGCTAATGGCATAGACACGGCTATCCCAGACTTCCGGCCAGCCCTGGGGTCGACTTGGGGCGCGCGCATCCACCAGAGCAATACGCAGGTTCGTATCGGCCAAAGCCACGGCCAGGCTCGACCCCGTCAAGCCGCCCCCGACAATGATCAGATCAAACTCGGTCTCTGAGCCCTTGGTCTTAGCCGGCGTATGCCGGTGAGCAGGATGGTGCGCCATAAGCTTTAGCTGCAACCGGCATCCTGGGTATAGCCCGGCACCGGTTTCTGTTTGGAAGTGGTGATTCTAACCCGCCCCAGATTACTCAGCACCACGCACAGACGTTGACCGCCTTGCACCCCAATCAGCGTCGCGGTGCCATTGGCACCCGTGGCCGACCCATTCTTCCAGTTGAACCGGAAAACCTTGCGGGAGGCGCTGCTCAGCGTCACCCCCGGCCAGGACTGCCCCTCGACCCGCTGCACCGCCTCGCAGCTCGCCTGGCAATCGCAGTTGGGCGACGTGGCCACGGCATAACACCAGCGCTCACTGCCCTGGCCGGATAATTGCACGTACGCGAACTGTTGCTGCGCCAGCGCTTCGGATCGCGCCAGGTTCAGGCTACTGGCCAGAGTTTCAGCGGCCGCCTTCAAGCGCTGCCGCTCCTGAAACTCGGTCCAACTCGGCAGCGCCATCAGTCCAAGAATCGCCAAGATCACCAAGCCGATCAATACTTCGACCAGCGTCACGCCGGACTGATGCGTAAGACTAATTCTGCGACGACTCAACGCATTCCCGCCAGGGAATTCAACGAGATGCTGGCTGAGAATTCAGATTCACGGGGGCGGTACCCCCCTTAGGCGCCGCGGTCAGCGACACCATCGAACCGCCGCCCTGGAAAGTACCGGCCTCATTAATCTCGACCGTCACCGTCCGATCGCCCTTGGCAAACACCAGAATGCTGGTCTTGGCCTTAATCGACGAGATACCGGTCCAGCCCGCCTTGGGAAACTGTTCTCGGAAGAACGCAAAGGTATCCGTTGGCCCCTGCGGCGAGATGATCACAATCCGTCCCGTCCACTGCGGGCCACCCCCCAGAATCAGCGATTGTTCGTTACTGATCTTGGAACCTTGCGGCAACGGCATATCGCCCAACAGCTGCTGCTGGATGTTATCCAGGCTTTCGGTTGAGCCACTTGAGGCGCAGCCAGTCATGTTTAACAACACCAGAGCAATCGCCCCGATCAGCAGTGGGTGCTTCAGTCGCATGAACAACCTCTTATTTGGATACCGACCCGGACATTGTATCGGCAATTGCTTGTGTCACTTGAGCGATGACACCCGCCCAATCGCCGCGCACTGGTTGCCGGAATAAGCGCGCCGTGGGATACCAGGGCGAATCGTGACGATCCAGCAACCAGCGGTAATCCGCGCCTGTCGGCAATAGTATCCACACCGGCTTACCCAAGGCGCCTGCCAGATGTGCCACGGCGGTATCGACCGTCACCACCCAATCCAGCGCCTCGATGATGCGGGCTGTTTCGGAAAAATCGGTCAGCATCGGCCGATCCAGCGCCACATCGGGATGTTCCGCCAACCAGCCCAAATCCGATGCGCGTAAATCAGGCTGTAGACACACCCAATCCACGGGCAAGTCAAACAGCGGCGCCAAAGTTGCCACGGGGATGCTACGGTTTTTGTCATTCTTGTGACCCGTGCTGCCCGACCACACCAAGCCAATGCGTGGTTGATCATTAACAGCCATCTCTGTGCTAGCCACCCGAAGGTACGGTACTTCGGCAGGAATCGATTCCAAGCGGGTGCCTAAGGCCAGAGGCAAGCTCATCATCGGTGTGGCCAGATCAAATCCGGACACATCGGCGAAGGATTCTGCCACGACCGCGCCCGGCCACTGATCCGACAGTAGCGACACCAGCGGCACCTGAACCGCCAGCGACACTCGGGCGCCCAGCGCCTGCAGCATTGGCACGTAACGACAGAACTGGAGCGTATCGCCCAGGCCTTGTTCGGCGTAGAGCAACAACGATTTTCCAGCCAGAGACGCCTGACCCAACCATTGCGGCACCTGCGGATAGCGCCGTTGGTTGCCGAGCGCAGGAATCGTCCAACGCGCTTCAAACAACGGCCAGCCTCGGGCAAAGTCGCCCAGCGCCAAATACACCCAGGACAGGTGCCATCGCGCCTCTTCGTAATTCGGTTGAATCGCCAGCGCCGCTTCATAGGCCGCCGCTGCGTCCGTATAACGCTCCAGGCTACCGAGAGCCTTACCCTTGTTGAACAGCGCTTGCGCAAAGCCAGGCCGAATGGCAAGCGCTTGATCGTAAGCCACCAAGGCTTCTGCATCACGCGCTAATTCCAGGAGCACATTGCCGTAGTTATTCCAGGCATCGACCTGCTGTGGCGCCAGCGTTACGGCCCTGGCAAAATCAGCCTCGGCCTCTGCATGGCGTTTCAGACCCGCCAGCGCATGACCCCGCGCCATCCACGCATCCACATCCTGGGGCGCGAGGGTGATTGCCTGGCCATAAGCCTCAATCGCGGCTTCCAGCAGCCCGAGCTGCTGCAGGGCATAGCCCAGGTTATAAGCGACTTCCGATTGCCGCGGGTTGCGGG
>JBDLTT010000027.1:0-16367 GCA_039805725.1 Pseudomonadota bacterium
ATTCTGGGCGCGATGGTGGCGCAGACACTGTATCGCTGGCTCAATATTCGTGATGACGCCGTAGGCGGCTTTGCACTCGGTGTTGCCGCCCATGGCATTGGCACCGCACGCGCCTTCCAGATTAGTGAAACAATGGGCGCTTTTGCGGCCTTAGGCATGGGGCTGAACGGCCTGCTCACTGCGGTGGCTCTGCCGGGCATCGTGAGCTGGATCAAACCCTGGTTACAGTAATCCTATCGCGTTAAGCCAGTACCAGCTCCCAAGGGGTCGACCCATCGATCGCGGCTGCCTGCCAACGTTGCGCCCAGGCACTGGGGCCAAACAGGCGAACCTGTTTAACGCCCGCTTGCTTGACCAAGGATACGGCCACCGCCTCGTCCACATAAATCACATTGAACAAGCCATCCGGCAGGCCGCATTGCCCACAGAGTTCAGCCAGCGCCAGCGCACAGGACGGCGCGTCGGGTGATGGCGCCAGCGTCACCGCTCCGCCCCGCGCGATCACGGGCAGTACCAGTTTTACCGCAGCCGACAACGGCATGCCCGGGCCAGCCAACGCCAGTGTCGAGTGACCCGAAGCAGTCGGCCGCACTTCGCCAATGACGGGTTGCGCCAGTATGGTTTGCACGTACTCGATCGCATTCGCGACGTCGGCTTTACCGGCATCCAGGTGGGTGTGACTTTCTACCGCGGAAAGGCCGGCAAAGTGCGCCGCTAATTCATCCAGCGCCGCCACCAGTTCGTTGAGAAAACCATGCATCGCCGTCGGCAAGAGTCCGGCGGCCTGGTTGGCGCTATCGATTGCCGTCGCTGCCAGAGCCTCATCCACCAATGGCACACGCCGGATAAGACGCTGCGTTGCAGATTCGCGAATCTCGTGAAAGACCGGCACCATCGTCAGTACCGGACGACCATTAATCCACAGCGGTATCGCCGGCGCTTCGCGCGGCGGCAGCGTACAACAACCTGTCATGATGCTTCGTCTCGTATTGGGGGCACTTGGGCATTAACGCCGATAATCCGGAATCCTTGCGTTTCACATAGTAAAATACACGGACTTTGAAATCGAACCGTATTTTAGCCGTACAACCGCTACCACGATGAGCAAAACGCCCAACACCGCGTCAAATCCCACCGCGATCCATCCAACCGGCGTGCAGGTGTTTGATCGCGCCGATTGCCTGCTGTCGTTGCTGGCCAGCCAGCACACGCCGGTCAATCTCAGGTTTCTGGCGAGCGAATCCGGGCTGCATGTTTCCACGGTGCACCGCATTCTCGGTGCGCTCGCGGCCATTGGTCTGGTCGAGCATCAGGTCGGTGGCGTTTATCGACTGGGTCTACGCTGGCTGGAGTATGGCAACCTGGTGCGTGAACGCCTCGAGGTGCGCGATGTCGCGCGCCCGTTCATCGAATCACTGCATGACGCGATCGGTGAGTCCGTCAACCTGGCTATCCGAGAAGGCGATGAAATCATCTATCTGGATCGTGTGTCCGCGAACGCGTCCCGCATCCGGGTCGTTTATCGGGTGGGCTCGCGGGCGCCGCTACACCTGACCTCTCTGGGCAAACTGTTTCTCGCCGAAGAATCAGCCGAGGCCGTCGCCGATTACGTCGCCCGCACGGGGCTTCCCGGCAATACCGAACACTCGCTCACCCGCGCCAATCTGCTCAACAAAGCGCTCAAAGAAGTCCAACAGTCGGGGATCGCCTTCGACAACGAAGAAGCAGAACTGGGATTGCGCTGTGTTGCCGCCCCGGTACGTGACGATCAAGGCACCTTGATTGCGGCGATTTCCGTCTCCTCCACCAGCGAACGTTTTAGTGAACACGAAACCGCCTGGGTACCCGCGCTCAAACAATGCGCGCAAGACGTCTCCCACGCTCTTGGCGCCAGAGCTTAGGCCCCGGCAATTAACTCCGGGTGGCTTCGGCCCACTTCTTCAGGCGATTGGCATCACCGACGCGAGTCATCGAGCCTTCGGAATCGAGCAGCACGAAGAGCATCGGACGATTATTGACCTTCGCCTGCATCACCAGACACTTACCTGCTTCACGAATGAAACCCGTCTTGGAAACACCGATGTCCCAACTATCCGAACGCACCAGGGGATTGGTGTTACGGTATTCCTGAATACGACCGCGCACATCGAACTTGGCATCCGATGTCGTTGACGCTTCACGGATCGCCGCGTACTTCGAGGCTGCGGCCACCATCTTAGCCAGATCACGTGCCGTCGATACGTTGCCGGAATTCAAACCGGTCGGATCCAGAAAGCGGGAATTGGTCATCCCCAATTCCTGCGCCTTACGATTCATGGCCGCCACAAAGGCCGGAATACCGCCCGGGTAGTTACGACCCAGCGCATGCGCCGCACGGTTCTCGGAAGACATCAGCGCCAGTAGCAAAGCCTCCTGACGCGACAGTTGCGTACCCACCGCCAGGCGTGAACGGCTTCCCTTTAGCGTGTCTACGTCGTCGTCGGTAATCACCAACTCTTCATTCATGGGCAGTTGTGCATCAAGCATCACCATGGCTGTCATCAGCTTGGTAATGGAAGCGATGGGCACGACTTGCGTAGCATTTTTCTGATACAACGCTTCACCGTTCTGCATATCAAGCAATAACGCGGCATGCGAATGCAGCCCCGGCATGCTACCAACCGGGCCATTCCACTCGCCCCAGTGATCCGGTGGGTTGTCGCGACGTTTCTTGCTAGCCAGCAGACGGCTTTCTTTCTTCGAGGTGGCCGTCACCACCTTTTCCTTGGCCGCCTTCTGCGCCGCCAATGTTTTTGGCGTTTCTTTCAACGCCTGGGATTTCACCGCCGGCCTGGATTTTTTCGCGGTCGAAGTTGACTTGGCGTTTTTTGCCGTCGATGCGCTCTTACTACTCTTAGCGTTCTTGCTCTCCGACTCCTTGCCACTCGCCGCCTGCGCCGGCAAGGTCAGCAAGGCGCCTGCCAGCAACCCCAGCAGAACTTTGGACATCTTGGAACGCTTGAATGAAACCATACTGACACCACAGCAAGAGGCTCACGGAGCGATCCGTAAAGCCGGGTTCGGACAATAGGGACATTTTAACGCAAACGCCCCGGTTTTCAAGAAAAAACCGGGGCGAAAATCCATCAAAAATAACAGGATAGATAAGCTAGCTTAAGCATTGCCTCAGTTGTCAGCGCCTTCGTCCATGAGCGCATCGACCACGGCCAATGCCGTCACGTTGACGATGCGGCGCACCGTTGCAGTCGGCGTCAGGATATGCGCCGGTTTGCGCGAGCCCAACAGAATCGGGCCCACCGTCAGATTGTCCCCGGCCGCCACCTTCAACAGGTTGAACGCAATATTGGCCGCATCCAGATTCGGCATGATCAAGAGATTGGCCTGACCCTTCAGGCGGCTGTTCGGAAACACCTGCGCACGAATCTGTTCATCCAGTGCGGCATCGCCATGCATTTCGCCTTCGACTTCCAGTTCGGGGGCGACCTCTCGCAAACGCGCCAACAACGCGCGCATCTTTTCAGCGGTCGGCGTATCCAGACTGCCAAACGACGAATGCGAGAGCAGCGCCACTTTGGGCGCAATGCCAAAGCGACGAACTTCTTCTGCCGCCAGCAGCGTGGTCTGTACCAACTCGTCCACAGTCGGGTTGTAGTTCACGTAAGTATCCGCCACAAACACGGTACGTCCCGGCAACATCAACAGATTCATCGCCGCCAGGCGCGTCACGCCCGGGGCGTTACCGATAATGCTTTCAACGTGGGTCAAATGCAGCTCGTAACGACCGAAGGTGCCACAGACCATGCCGTCGGCGTAACCGAGGCGCACCATCAACGCGGCATAAAGCGTCGCACGGCGACGGATCTCACGCTTGGCGTATTCCGGTGCCACGCCCCTGCGTTCGGTCAGGCGATGGTACTCCTGCCAGAACTCGTCGTAGTGCTGCTCGAAGAAGTCACCATCGTTGGAGATCACGTCAAAGTCCACTCCGACGCGAATACGCAAGCCCGCCATGTCAATCTTGCGTTCAATTTCGGCAGGACGGCCAATCAACAAGGGCTTGGCGATCCCTTCGTCGCACACCACCTGCACTGCGCGCAATACCCGCTCGTCTTCGCCTTCGGCAAACACAATGCGCTTGGGCGACAGCTTCGCCTGTGCAAACACGGGCTTCATGATCATGCCGGAGTGGTAGACAAACTCATTCAGGCTCTGCAGATAACTTTCCCAATCACGGATCGGGCGGGTTGCCACCCCCGAATCCATGGCCGCCCGCGCCACGGCCGGCGCAATCTTTACAATCAGACGTGGGTCAAACGGCTTGGGAATCAGATACTCGTGACCAAAGCCACTCACTTTTTCGCCGTAGGCGGAGGCCACCACATCCGACTGCTCGGCGCGCGCCAGATCGGCGATCGCCTTCACGGCAGCCAGTTTCATTTCTTCCGTAATTGTCGTTGCGCCCACATCCAGCGCACCCCGGAAAATAAACGGGAAGCAGAGCACGTTATTCACCTGATTCGGATAATCCGAACGACCGGTAGCGATGATGGCGTCATCGCGCACCGCACGCACTTCATGCGGCAAAATTTCCGGCGTCGGATTGGCCAGTGCCAGAATCAGCGGCTGCTTGGCCATCTTCGTAACCATCTCCGGCTTCAGCACACCGCCCGCCGACAAGCCCAGGAACACATCGGCCCCCTCGATGACTTCGGCGAGGGTGCGCGCCTCAGTCTTCTTGGCGTAGCGTGCCTTGATCGGATCCATCTCTTCCGGGCGGCCTTCGTAGACGACACCGTGAATATCGGTGACCCAGATGTTCTCGACCGGAATACCCAGCTGCACCAGCAGCCCCAGGCAAGCCAGTGCCGCAGCGCCGGCGCCGGAGGTCACCAGCTTCACCTGCTTCATATCCTTGCCCAGCAAGTACAGACCATTCAACAGTGCCGCGCCCACCACAATGGCCGTGCCGTGCTGATCGTCGTGAAAGACCGGAATCTTCATGCGTTCGCGCAGCTGCTTCTCGATGTAGAAGCACTCGGGCGCCTTGATATCTTCCAGATTGATGCCGCCAAAGGTCGGCTCCAGGCTGGCGATAATTTCGACCAGGCGATCCGGATCGTTCTCGCTGACCTCCAGATCGAACACGTCGATATTGGCGAATTTCTTGAACAGTACGCCCTTACCTTCCATGACCGGCTTCGCCGCCAGCGGGCCAATGTTGCCCAGACCGAGCACAGCCGTCCCGTTGGTGATCACGCCCACAAGGTTGGCGCGCGAGGTCAGGGTCGCGACTTCGTTCGGTTTGGCGACAATTTCTTCACACGCTGCCGCAACACCGGGCGAATAGGCCATCGACAAATCGTACTGGTTGGTGAGCTGTTTGGTCGGCGTGACCGCAATTTTTCCCGGTTTGGGAAATCGATGGTAGTAGAGCGCAGATTCGCGCAGGCGTTGCGTATTCTGTTTCGCCAAATCGTCGGCAGTCTTATGATTTTGTTTGGTTTTTTCTGGCACAGCCATGTCTCCAGGAGGTCTTGCGCACCCCGTAGCATACGCCGACTTTCTCTGTCGTGCGTGAAGTGAGACAATTACGGTTTTATCGCAACCCGATAAGACTGGTCAGCACGCCAAAGTCAGCCTAAGCCAGCGCAATCCCTAGGAATGCCCAGGACACACAGGAGAAATCATGGTCGCCATTAACGCCCCGGAATACGTCAAGAACACCCGCCTCAAAGCCTGGGTCGAACAAATCACCCAGCTCACTGAACCGGAACAGGTCGTTTGGTGCGACGGATCCCAGGAAGAGTATGACCGCCTCTGCGCCCAGATGGTCGAGTCCGGCACCCTGATCAAACTAAACGAGAAGAAACGCCCGAATTCCTACCTCGCCTTCTCCGATCCGTCGGACGTTGCGCGCGTTGAAGACCGCACCTACATCTGCTCGGAGCAGCAGATCGACGCCGGCCCGACCAACAACTGGGAAGACCCTGCCAAGATGCGCAAAACCCTGAACGGCCTCTTCAAGGGCTGCATGAAGGGACGGACGCTGTACGTGATCCCGTTCTCAATGGGACCCCTGGGTTCGCCCATCGCACACATCGGCGTTGAAATTTCGGATTCACCGTACGTCGTCACCAATATGCGCACCATGACCCGTATGGGCAAGGCCGTCGTCGAACTGCTCGGCACCGATGGCAAATTTGTCCCCTGCGTGCACACCGTCGGCGCCCCGCTTGGCCACGGCGAAAAAGATGTGGCCTGGCCGTGCAATCCGGACACCAAGTACATCGTGCACTTCCCGGAAACCCGCGAAATCTGGTCCTACGGCTCGGGCTACGGCGGCAACGCCCTGCTCGGCAAGAAATGTCTTGCCCTGCGTATCGCTTCGACCATGGCGCGCGACGAAGGCTGGCTGGCCGAACACATGCTCATCCTCGGCGTCGAATCGCCGACGGGTGAAAAGACCTACGTGGCTGCGGCTTTCCCATCGGCCTGCGGTAAAACCAACTTCGCCATGCTGATTCCGCCGCAAAGCTTCAACGGCTGGAAGATCACCACCATCGGTGATGACATCGCCTGGATCAAGCCGCGCAAGGATAAGGATGGCGTCACCCGTTTCTACGCCATCAACCCGGAAGCCGGTTTCTTCGGCGTCGCCCCGGGCACCAGCGAGAAAACCAACTACAACGCGCTGGCCACCCTGAAAGAAAACATCATCTTCACCAACGTCGCGCTGACCGACGATGGCGATGTGTGGTGGGAAGGCCTGACCAAAGAAGCCCCGGCGCACCTGATCGATTGGCAAGGCAAAGACTGGACGCCGGAAATCGGCAAGGAAACCGGTCGTAAAGCCGCGCATCCGAACTCGCGCTTTACCGCACCGGCCGCGCAATGTCCGTCGGTCGACGCTGCCTGGGAAGACCCGGCAGGTGTGCCGATCTCGGCCTTCATTTTCGGTGGCCGTCGTGCCACCACCGTGCCGCTGGTCTATGAAGCCTTCAACTGGAACTACGGTGTCTACCTGGCCGCAACGCTCGGTTCGGAAACCACCGCCGCCGCCTTCGGTGCGCAAGGCGTGGTGCGCCGCGACCCCTTCGCCATGCTGCCTTTCTGCGGCTACAACATGGGCGACTATTTCCGCCACTGGCTGGAAATGGGCAAAGCCGTCGACAACCCGCCGGGTATCTTCTGCGTCAACTGGTTCCGCCTCGATGAAGACGGCAAGTTCATGTGGCCGGGCTTTGGCGACAACATGCGTGTGCTCAAGTGGATTATCGACCGGGTTAAGGGTCGGGTTGCCGCCAAGGAAACCGCACTGGGCTGGACGCCGAAGTTCGAAGATATCGACTGGACCGGCCTTGATATGACCCGCGAAGAATTCCAGCGTCTCACCCAGCTCGATACCGCCGGCTGGCAGAAGGAACTGGAGTCGCACAAGGAATGGTTCGACAAGCTGGCCGAGCGTCTGCCACAGGAGCTTGAACTGATTCGTCAGCTCAGCACCCTGAGCATGGCCGAAACCAACAAACAGGCGGCCTAGGGTCACCACCGCATTGGCGATCTCACGCAAAGGCCACCTCCGGGTGGCCTTTGCGTTGGCTCCACTGAATCACAGATGACTTCAAGCCGCCTATACGCGACCCGCCACCGCCGCTTGATCCTGGCCGTGGTGGCAATGCTGCTGTTTTGCTCCGGCCCCGTGCATGCGCAGATTGCCCTCTTTTCGCTACCGCGGTTGACCCCCGAGGAAATCATGCCTAACCGCTCGGACTTTCTCACCCAGAAAAGCCTACTGGGCGATTGGGGTGGACTAAGACCCTGGCTTGATCAGTATGGCGTGAATTTCACGCTGAACCAGACCAGTGATTACGTCGGCAACACGCGCGGCGGGATCCGACAGGGCTTTGTCTATGATGGACTGCTTGATCTTGAACTCGATATTGATCTGAACAAAGCACTCGGCTGGCAAGGTGGCAAGCTCCACTTCAGCGGCTACGGTATCCAGGGGCAGGATCTTTCAACCCAGTACGTCGGCAGTCTGCTCACTACCACCAACGTCGAATCGAATCCCTCGATTCCCAAAGTCGGTGAGTTATGGTTTGAACAGAAGCTCTTCGATAATCGACTCGGCATCCGCGCCGGCCTGCTTGAGGCGGATCGCTATTACATCATCAGCCCCACCGCCAACATCTTCGTCAACTCCACCTTCGGCTTTCCGGATAGCTGGGAGGCCAACATGCCCGGCAGCGGCCCAGGCTATCCCAATGCAACGCCGGCCATACTGGCGAGCTATGATTTCAACGACGACTGGAAAATCACGGCCTCGGTGATGAACGGGATGCCCAACGGCCCGGATACCACCTCGTCTCAATACGGTACCAAACTGCCAATCGGCAACGGTACGCTTTCCTGGCTCGAAGGCGCGTTCACCCCCGAATGGTCACTCGGCAATCAAGTCTTGCCGGGCTATTACAAACTTGGCGGCTGGTATAACTCGTACAGCGTCGACAACGTCACCTTGGCAGACACCGGCCGCATATTCAACAATCCGGTCAACACCACCTATCGCGGCCAATACTCCGTCTACGGCCTGATCGATCAAGCGCTCTGGCGCGAAGCCAACACCACGACCCAGGGGCTGAATGCATTTGCCCGCGTTACCTATAGCCCGCAGACTGAACGCAACCTCGTCACCTGGTATTTCGACACAGGGCTTGCCTACGTTGGTTTGTTCGATGGTCGGCCAGAAGATATCATCGGTCTCGGTTTCGCCTGGGCCAAATTCACCCCATACCTGAATGGACAAATCGCCGCACAAAACGCACAGGCCGGCACGCAAACCCCGCTGGCCACTGCTGAATCCATGGTTGAACTCACCTACCAGGCGCCCATTTCTCCCTGGTTCACGCTGCAGCCCTTTTTCCAGCGCGCCATCAACCCCGGCGGCAAGGCACCCATGCCCAACAATCCAAACCAGGCGATTCCCAGCGCTACCGTTGTCGGTTTGCGCGCCAACATCGCTTTCTAAGATTTCAGGGGACCACTCGCCACTCAGGACACGCTGCGCGTACGCGCTCCCAATCGAAACACGGACCCGGATCTGTCTTGCGACCCGGTGCGATATACGCGTGACTGGTCAGCGCTTGAATCGGTAATACGTCGCGCAACGCACCGAGCAACGATTGCAACGTCACATACTGCGCCGCTTCAAAGGCCGTTGCATCATCGCCTTCGAGTTCGATGCCGACTGAAAAATCATTACAACGCTCACGTCCCTGCCAGCTCGATACGCCCGCATGCCAGGCACGTGCATTCACCGGTACAAACTGAATCAAGGCCCCATCCCGCCGAATAAAAAAGTGGGCAGAGACCTTCAGTTGGGCAATCTCGGCAAAATAGGGATGTGCGTCCGGGTTCAACTGGTTGGTAAACAGTTGCATCACACCGGGTCCACCAAATTCCCCCGGTGGCAGACTGATCGCGTGAATCACGACAAGGTCTACGATCGCCTGCGGCGGCCGAGCATCCTGATTGGATGATTCGACACGCCGCGCCGGCAAATACCAGCCGCCCTCCCAAGCCGGATGATGATTACTGGTCATCACCATCATCCTCGACATCCGACAAATCCAGGCGTGTCTTACCAGGGGTCGCCGACTGATAGTTCATGTAGCCGTCGCGGGCAATGCAGTTCCGCACATAATCCACTGAACTGCGCAGGGTGTAGTAGTCACCGGCGATCGACTTCGGTACTTTCATCGTCAGCGCCTCGCGTTCCATATCATCAATCTGTGCCAGATAAGCCGCCTTCTGCGCCGGGTCGTAATGACTGAGCAATCCCTGCTCAAAGAACTTCAAAGCACCGTACATCCGGTTGATACGGCCGCGAACCCGATTCTTATGATAATTCGGCATCGACTTGATAATCGGATATGCCACCGCCAGGAAAGGCAGCAACATCAGCACCAGACGCCGAATAAACTCAGCCAGCCAGAAGGGCAAGTAATCCATCAGGATCGGCGTGCCCTTCTGGTAGAAAATTTCGGCTTCATGGCTGCGATACAGGCTGTTGTCCTTGAACGCCGGAAACTCGCCTTCGTGCGCAAAGAAGGTCTGTTTGCCATTAATGTCCCGGGCAGCCATCAGCAACAAGGTCTGAATCGCCGGATGCAAACGGTCATCGATCATCAACTCGGTCGTCGCGGCAATCAGTGGCAATGGCTGCGCTGGACGGTTCGTCCTCAGATCAAGGCCACCCTCCGGCACTGTGACCATTTCAATCGCCGCAAGCAACCGCGTATACGCTTCCGCCCGGTCAAAACCAGACAACTGAAGCCCGTCGATGTGCATGAGCTTCTGGAAATTGGGCGACTCGTAGGTGTCCACCAGGCACATGCCGTCGAGGTCGCCCTTACGCAGCGCCATAATGGCCTGATCATCCGGCATTCGCCGAAAATTAGCCGACTCGGTATCCAAGCCGTTCATCTGCCACAATTTTTGCGTGAGCATGTACGTGCCGCTATTGGGGGTACCGACATTAATGGGTCGACCTAATAAGGCTTTTCTGCGTTCGATCGGCGAATCAATCGGCACCGCATTGCGATAAAAACACCAGAGCGGCTGGTAATTGATGCTGCCCAGCGTCTGGATTCCCGGCGCATGCTTCTCGGCTGCGCCCGACATCACCAGGCCCACCATGATCGGATCATTTCGATCCTGCAGACGTTTCACGTTTTCAACGGAACCTTCCGACTCCACCAGATGCAAGGTGATGCCCTGACGCGCAAAGTACGCCTGATATTTGCGACCCAACATCTGATTGGAGCTACCTTCGGGTCCGGTCGCCATCCACACCTGGCGCGGCGGCGCCGGATCGGCCATCCAGATGGCGACGACCAGCAGAATCAACAACAAGGTCAGCGCTGGCCAGGTCTCGGTCACAAAGGCGACAAAGTCATGCCAGGCCTCGACCATGGTTTCGCGGATGGCCTCAATCTGTTCGGTAATGTCGTCTCTGAATTTGCCCATAGCCCATCCTGAATGGATCTTCATGCGTTCCGCCGAAGACTATCGGATAATTGTGCCTTATGAACAGCGTCCCGTCTTCAAATACCCCTTTGCCAAAGCAGGGCGCCCATCGCGTTGCCATCGCCGCGTGCTACGGCACGTTTCTGGAATGGTACGACTTCCTGACCTTTGCCGCGCTCGCGGTCTGGTTTGGCCCGCTGTTCTTTCCGCCCGAAGACCCCACCGCCGGCCTCCTGGCCAGCCTGGCGACCTTTGGTGCCGGTATGATCGTGCGCCCCCTGGGGGCTGCACTCTTCGGCTCGCTCGGCGATCGTATCGGTCGTCGCAAAGTCTTTATGATCACCATCGTGTTGATGGGAGGCGCCACGCTCGCCGTGGGGTTGCTCCCCACCTATGCCCAGGCCGGCCTCTGGGCATCGGGATTGCTGCTGATGCTACGGCTTCTGCAAGGGCTCTCCGCCGGTGGCGAAATTGGCGGTAGCGCGGTGTACCTCACCGAACACGCACCGGTGCGCTCACGGGGTTTGTTCACCAGCGTGCTTCAGCTCATGGGGCCGCTGGGCATTCTGGCTTCGACCTTGCAGATCGCCTGGTTGCAGCAGGTACTGACACCGGAAGAATTCCTGGTGTGGGGCTGGCGTGTGCCGTTCTGGGTGTCATTTTTGCTACTGCTGATTTCGATCAAAGCCCGCATCGCACTGCACGAGACCCCGGTCTTTCATCAACTCCAGGCGCAAGCACAGCTCTCGCGCACACCGCTGCGCGACTGCTTTCGCGATCGCCAAACGCTCGCCCGCATGGGCATTCTGTTTCTGTGCATTTCAGCCGGCGGTGGCGTGCTGTTCTTTTCAGCGCAGGTGTACAGCGGCGTCTTTCTCAAAACCATCGCCCAACTGCATGGCGCCGAGAGCAGTCTGCTCGTCGCCATCGGTACCATGGTGCTCTTTCCGCTCACGCTCTTCGCCGGCTGGCTATCGGACCGAATTGGGCGCCGCCCCGTCGTTATCGCTGGCTTGGCCATTGGCTGCCTCAGCATCTACCCCGTCTTTCATCAATGGCTCGCGCTGAGCCAGGTGCCGACCAATGCGCCCTTCTGGCCAGCTGCGCTGCTCATGATGGTATTAACGGTGCCGCTGGCGCTGGTGACCGGCCCACAAACAGCACTGCTTGCCGAACTCTTTCCGGCACGCACGCGCTACAGTGCCGCCGCGCTCCCGCATAACCTGGCAGCCGGCTGGATCGGCGGTTTGTTACCCTTCATCGTGACGCTGATTAACGAGCGCTCTGGTAACCCTTTGGCAGGGCTGTGGTATCCGACGGTACTGCTGGGCCTCGCGCTCCTGGTCGCACTGCGCTGGTTACCCGAAACGCGTGGCAACGACCTCAGTAAGTGACGACTGGATCAACCCCAGCTGCGCACGCGCCCCGTGTCGATATGCACGAACTGCTCGCGCGGGTAATACCCTACCCCTCCTGCCTGTAATGACAACGCGGCATCGCGCAGTTCGGCCAGCGGCACACCGGGGATGCGCACGTCAATCGCCTTGCCTTCCATGTGCAAGCTGCGCTTGGCGACACCACCGCCGCGCGAATTGCGCAGATGATCATTCGTCTCCGGACAGCGATATCCGGAAATCACTTCAAAGGCCCCCAGCGACTGACCACCCAGGGCGCGCCGGACGTCATGCAGCAAATCAAACAACTGCGGATCCATCTGCCCAACGGTGCCTGAATAATGATCCCGTAGAAAACGGTTCAAGGAGGTCAGCGCGTCCGGCACATACTGCCCATCGACGGCGTAGACGAGATGAATCCGCTCGCGCGTATGCGTATGGTCAAAGGCCAACGCGCGACCGGCAGCCAGGGTCGCCGCCGCACTCCGCGTCACAGACTGCGAATACGGCGCAGCCTGCGCCCGATTCATGGCGGCTAGCGGCAACGCCACACCGCCCGCCGTTAATTTGACGGCCTGTGTTAGAAAGCCGCGTCGGTCAAATCGTTTTGATTTCATAGGGTTATTTTAGTCCAATGACGCAGAATTACCAGCGCGAGCCAGCAGCGTCTGGCTATAACGCTGCAACGCCGCTTTCAGTTTACGGTCGTGCCCGTAGATATCCCCATAAAAGTAAATCGCGCCACCGCGCTGCTTCACAATCGCGGTGCCGTAGGCAATCACCACCATGATCGGGGTTTTTAACCGGATCGTGCGCGATTTGCCGCTTTCCATCGCTTCCCGAATCCGCTCCTGGGTCCATTCCGGTTCATCTTTAAGCACAAACTCGGCCAAGGCCACCGGGCTCTCGACCCGGATACAGCCATGACTGAAGTCACGTCGATCGCGCTGGAACAATCCGACCGAGGGCGTGTGATGCATGTAGATATTGTCGTTATTCGGGAAGATGAATTTGATATCGCCTAGCGCATTCTGTGCGCCCGGGCGCTGACGAATACGCGCTTCGCCCCGTTGCACAGCCGCCAGTTGCTCATCATTCAACGAGGTCACCACCTCACCCGACCGGGTCACGATCTCGAAGCCCTGGCGATCAAAGTAACCGGGATCCCGCCGTAACTTCGGCACCGTCTCGCCACGCGCAATGGACGGCGGCACGTTCCAGTAGGGGCTGAACTCAATCATCCGCATCTGCTCGTTAAACATCGGCGTTCGCGTATTTAATGACTTGCCCACAATGACATTCATCTGTAGTGGAATCTGCACCTGGCTACCATCGATCTCCAGGCCACGTAATTCGAATTCCGGCAGATTCACCACCAGCATCCTTTTATCCACCATCAACGGCGTCCAGCGCAGCCGTTCCATGGTCAGCACAATCTGCTCCACACGCGTTGACGGGGGGGTATTCAGTTGTTCAAACGTACCCTTGCCAATCACCCCGTCTGGCGTCAGGCCATGCCGTTGCTGAAACAACTTCATACCATCGACCAGTGGCCCCTGGTAACGATCGGTGGCGACAAAATCCACCGGCAGGTCACCCAGCGAGATCAGGCGCGCCGCCAGCTTTTGCGTGCCAGCATACGCGGCGCCCGGTTCAAGTTTGGTCGCTGGCAATGGCGGCAAAGACCCAACCCAGGCCGGGTCCGATTCCAACGCCCGATATCGCTTCAGCCAGGGCCGCAGCGCCTGATAGAGCGGAAACTGCGGCGTCGCTGCTTTGACGGCCAGATCCAGATTGCCTGCTGCCAGCGCCTCATCCAGCACCGCCGTCACGTTCAGCGTTTTCGGCGGCACCGTGAAATTGGCATACACCGAGGCCGGGTCGACGCGACCATAGTGCAGATCATGCAAATAACGGCGCATCGCCTGGGTCAACGCCTCGGCCAACGCGGTTTGCGCGCTGCCGGGCAACGCCGCGCCCTCACGGGCAGCCTCTACCCGTTTGCTCAATCCGGCAGCATCATAATCTGCCGGAATCAAACCCTCATCACCCGCCTGCTGGAGGATTTTGATGGCCGACAAGGCCACGGGTGCCGGCCGCCCCTGACGCAGCCAGGCGCTATCCGCAGCGAACGCCCAACCCGAGGTCAACAGACACAGGACGAGCACGAAGCGTCGCCAAACCAACCACTGCATTCCTGAGTTCAATTTCATGCGTCTGCTCCTCCGACATTCAGAACCCGATGAACCCTTACCGTATTCGCCGACTCAGCGCCAACCCCTGGCGCTCGACCACACGATAAAACCTATCCGCCACCAGCATACTCCCCAACCAGGCCACCAGCATCGCAATCACACCTTCCCTAGGCGACGTCCAATCGAATCGATCCTGCGCCGCGTTGACCAGCATGCTCACCGGAAAGTGCAGCAGAAAGAGAGCATACGATGTCGCGCCCAGGTAATGAATACCCGCGCCGACCCGACCTTCCCAAATGGCCAGTGTGGCCGTCGCACGTCCGATCGGGTGGCTTGCTAGCCAGAGCAAGCCGGCCGTCAGCAGAATCACCACCAGGCGGCCATTCATGGTCGTCAACAGCTGCCAACTGAGGACCCCCATCACAGCCATGAGCACCCAGCGCACCCAGCACAAATCGACGGCCTCTTGGGTATGACGAAGGCTGAGCCAGCCGATCAGCAAACCCACGCCATAGGCATTGTAAAAATAAGGTGCCCAGTTATCCCAGTCCTGCCAGGTGCGAATCCACACCAGCGAGGCAGCAGTCAACAAGCCGATCAATAGCGGCGCCCAGCCCGGCCAGCGCAAGGCCTGCGCGGTCCAGAGCAGCAGCACCGTCAGCAGAAACAACTGAAAATCGATCGCCACGTACCAGACACCGGTCGAGAGCGCATCATGACCCAGCACCGCATGCACCAGTAACCAGTGCGTCACATACTGCGTCAGCCCGGCCTGCGCCGGCAAAATCGGGTCATCAGTCCAGAAGCGCGCCAGTTCGGCGGCCAGCACCGCCAGGGTTATCGCCACGCCAAAAGGCCAGACCAGACGCACGTAACGTTTAGCGACCAGGCTCCAGGGACGATCGAGCAAGGCTGGTTTGCCGCACAGCGCCTGCGCGGTCAAAAAGCCGGCCAAGACCAGAAAAACCTGCACCGCCCAACGGCCATAGTAAAGGAACCAGGCCACGAGATCCGGCGCCGCCTGCGTTGCAGACGCGGCCATCGGACCATAAGAGACGAGATGGTGGATCACGATGATTTGCGCCGCCAGCGCCTTTAAACCATCGACCAGCAGCGATCGATCCAGCCGTTGTGACACAGACACAACTCCCAAGATCGCTCGCCATAAATGGTCGGGGTGAGAGGATTCGAACCTCCGGCCTCTACGTCCCGAACGTACCAAATATCAGCGACAACCTTTGTTTTATATACGTTTTTTAGTGATGTAGTTTAGTTTGTAGTTTACTTAGGGTGGACAGCAAACCAAACAAAACACGCACTTCAAACCCCAAACAGCGTGTGCATTTTACCCCCATCAGCCTCTACGTCGCAGCGTCGCTTTTTATGACGGTTGCTGCTGCTTTGTAAGCATTTGATATGCAATGAGCACGGTCAGCAATACCAGCATCGAGCCTAAGATATCGCCGCTTGCCATTGCCGCCCAATAAACAATCGCTTGTTCGGTAGCGTCATTTACGTATTCTTCTGCTGCGCCTTTGGCTTGAAATAAGAGTTGGTGCAACGTTGAAGACACCAACCCTTGCGAGATGACGATATAAACAACATCGCGCATCGACAGCCCTTCCAATGATGGAGGAATGCCTTTCCAGTACTTAACTGCTTTCATTTCGATATAGGCAGAAAATGCCGAAGCAGCCCCCACTGCCGTAGCCCAAAGTACTTCAGAAGGCGTTGGCTGCAATGAGGGAAA
>JBDLTT010000028.1:0-7947 GCA_039805725.1 Pseudomonadota bacterium
CTGCCCTCGCCTGGTTGCGGGCGCGCATTGCGCGGGTCAGCGGCATACTTGGCGGCCTGCTCGGCCTGATACTCGGCCAGCGCTTCTGGCGACATGGGCTCAAAACCCGGAACGATTTCCGCTTGAATCGGATAACCCAGCAAACGCTCGATGGACTTCACCAGTACGGCATCATCATGCGTGACAAAGGCAACGGTATCACCGATACGGCCGTCTTCGCCATTCAGTACGCGATTAAGACGCGATGGATAATCATCGGGAACGGCCGGCAGATCGTAGTGCACGATCCGTTGTATGCCATCCATTTCGAAGCCACGGACGGCCATGTCCGTGGTAACCAGCGCGTTGAGTTGGTTGTTCTGGAATTCGTCCAGCGCTCGACCGCGCGGTGGCTGGCCACGATGCGCATGCAGGGCAAAGGCGGTAATACCGCTCTTGGCCAATTTGCGCGCCAGACCCTCGGCACCAAACTTGGTCCGGGCAAAGACCAGCGAACGCGGCCAGGCTTCGTCCTTGAACAGCTGCGCCATCAGCTCGCGCTTGCGATGTGGGTCGACGGCAATAAAGCGTTGGAGGACTTGCGAGGTAAGGTCGTCACCACGATCGATAATGACTTCTTCAGGGTAATTAAGCAGCCCATTGGCGAAGTTGCGGATATCCTCGCCCAGCGAGCTGGCCAGCACCACGGTCTGGCGCGCTTTTGGCAACAGCGGGTATAGCCGTTCCAGTTCGGCCGCCTGACCCATATCCATCATGCGGTCGACTTCGTCGAAGATCAGCACTTTGACGCTGTCGAGATTGACGTGACCCTGACCCAGATGATCCAGTAAACGTCCCGGTGTGGCGATCAGTACATCAAGACCGCGTTGCAGTGCCTGTACCTGCGGGTGCATGCTGACACCGCCGTAGACGGCGAACGAATAGAAATTGTCGTGACGACCATAAGTGCGGAACGCATCGAGCACCTGCAACGCAACTTCACGCGTTGGCACCAGTACCAGCACACGCGGCGAACGACCGGCGACTTGGGTGAGCGCTGCATCTTCACGCTGCAGGAGATCCAGTGTGGGAATCGCATAACCGGCCGCTTTGCCAGAACCGGCGGGGACCCCGACCAGCACATCTTTACTGGTCAGAATGAGCGGAATCAGTGCGGCCTGCACGGGCGTCGGGGTCAACGCACCGGAGGTATCGGCATCCTGAATCGCTTTCAGACGCGATTCACTCAGAGAGAACTGTTCAAAAGACATCGTCATGGCCCTCATGGGCGAGCGCACGGGCGCACATTAAAATCAGATCAGGAACACGCTGCGACGTTCGGCACGTTTCTGCGAATCAATCAAACAGAAAGGCCACGCGACAGATCGTTACGGATGTCGTCGACCGACTCCAAGCCCACCGCCATGCGCAGCAGATTATCGTTGATGCCTGCTGCGGCACGGGCCTCCGGGGTAATACGACCATGTGTCGTAGTAGCCGGATGCGTGAGCGTTGTACGGGTATCCCCCAGATTGGCGGTAATCGACAACAACTGACAGGAGTCTATCACACGCCAGGCGGCCTCTTTGCCACCCTTGACTTCAAAACTGACAATCGCCCCGCCACCGGACTGCTGGCGCTGGGCGAGCGCAAACTGCGGGTGGGATGGTAGCCCTGGATAATACACGCGTTCGACGGCGGGATGTGCTTCGAGCCAGCGGGCAAGTTCTAGCGCCGAGGCCGATTGGGCACGCATACGGATACCCAGCGTCTCAAGGCCCTTGCCCAGCACCCAGGCGTTAAAAGCAGACAATGTTGGGCCCGTGGTGCGCAGAAACACAAACACCTTCTCGATGATGGCCTTGTTGGCGCAGATGGCCCCGCCCAGCACGCGCCCCTGGCCGTCCAGGTACTTGGTCGCCGAATGCACGACGATGTCAGCACCCAAGGTCATGGGTTTTTGTAATACGGGTGTGCAGAAACAGTTGTCGACCGCCAACAGGACATTGTGCTTTTTTGCGATGGCCGCCAAGGCAGCGATATCGCCAATCTCGGTGAGCGGATTCGATGGCGTTTCGCAGAACAGTAGCTTGGTATTCGGACGGAGCGCCGCGGACCATTCGGCAGGATCCGTGAGCGACACGAAGGTTGTTTCGATGCCAAAACGTGGCAGAACCGTGCCGAGCAGCTGAATGCTGGACCCGAACAATGATTTCGAGGCGACGATGTGGTCGCCCGCACTGAGATTGGCCATGATCATGGCTGTAATGGCGGCCATGCCGCTCGCTGTGGCGATGCAGGCTTCGGCACCTTCCAATGCAGCCAGGCGCTCTTCGAAGAGTGTCACGCTGGGATTGGTGAAGCGCGCATAGACGTTGCCATCCGCTTCACCGGAGAACATGACGGCCGCCTGCGCCGCATTATCAAAAATGAAGCTCGATGTGAGATACATCGCCTCGCTATGCTCGCGATGATGCGTGCGATCCATTCCCGCGCGTACCGCCAGGGTGTCGATCGCAAGGTCTGCCGGCAAAGGTTTTTTCTGGTTCTCAGTCATGATGTCGCTTGTTTACTGCTCCGGGCGGCGGACGAACATTTCAATCTGCTGAGCGGCATTGCCGCCCTCGTCTTCGTCATCCTGGGCAGTGGTGGTTGCAGGTTTCTGGTTGCGTGCGTGTTCGACATTATCCAGGTACGCGTCATCCACATCACCGGTAATGTAGCAACCATTGAAGCAGGAGGCATCGAATTGATGAATCCGCGGATTACACTCGCGTACCGAGGCTTCAAGCGCGTCGAGATCCTGATAGATCAGTTCGTCGGCACCGATCAGTGCAGCAATCTGGGCATCGGTGCGACCTGTTGCGATTAGTTCGCCACGCGTCGGCATGTCGATACCATAGACATTGGGAAAACGTACCGGCGGCGAGGCAGAGGCAAAATAAACTTTCTTGGCGCCGGCCGCCCGCGCCATTTCAACGATTTCGTGGCTGGTTGTACCGCGCACGATCGAATCATCGACCAGCATCACATTTTTGCCGGCGAATTCATGCGGTACCGTGTTCAGCTTCTGGCGTACCGACTTCTTTCGCGTCGACTGTCCCGGCATGATGAAGGTACGTCCAATGTAACGATTTTTGACGAAGCCTTCACGAAAAGGAATACCCAGAGCCTGCGCCATTTGCAGAGCGGCGGGACGTGACGAATCCGGTATCGGAATAACGACGTCGATGTTCTTCGGGTCGATGACCTTACGCACTTTGGCAGCAAGTGTCTCGCCCATCCGCAGCCGTGTCTCGTACACCGACACGCCATCGAGAGTCGAATCCGGACGGGCCAGATAGACGTATTCGAAGAGACAGGGTGACAGTTCGTGACGCTCGGCGCATTGTTCACGCGACATGTTGCGGTCGAGATCAACGAAGACCGCCTCACCCGGTGTCACATCGTCAACGCGTTCGAAACCCAGCGTATCGAGCGGCACCGATTCCGAGGCCAGCATCCACTCGGTGCCTTCGGGCGTTTCGTTCTTGCCCAGAACCAGCGGGCGAATACCAAACGGATCACGGAAGGCCAGCAACCCATAACCGGCAATCATGGCCACCACGGCGTAGGCGCCACGCACGCGTTGATGCACGCCGCGCACCGCTTTGAAAATCGCGTCTTTATCCAGTGCCGTGCCGCGTGCTGACTTCTGGAGTTCGTGTGCCAGCACATTGAGCAGCACTTCGGAATCGGAGTTGGTATTGATATGACGCAGATCCTGCTTGAAGAGTTGCTGCTTGAGTGCTTCGGCATTCGTCAGGTTACCGTTGTGCGCCAGCATCAGACCGAAGGGTGAGTTCACATAAAACGGCTGCGCTTCGGCAAAGTTAAAGGCCGAGCCAGCCGTCGGATAACGGCAATGTGCAATGCCCCAGTTACCTGGCAACGCACGCATGTTCCGCGTGCGGAAAACGTCGCGAACGAGACCCGGTCCCTTATGCATATGAAAGGTACTGCCCTCGGCGGTGGAAATACCGGCTGCATCCTGCCCGCGGTGCTGGAGCACCATCAAGCCATCATAAAGCAGCTGATTAACCGGAGTGGTAGCAACAACGCCAATGATTCCGCACATGATGTATCTCGATTACTTGGAAATTGGATTCTTGGGTACCAGCTGGGGTGCAGGCTGGGACAAGCTTTGGGGAACGAGCTGGGGCACCAGTTGCGGCGCGATCTGACTCAGCGCATCGGCATAGGCAATGTGTTTGGCCAGATCGTTAGGCAACCAGGGCTTGATCAACGTCACCCCCTGTTCGGCCAATGGCGCGAAACGCGCTTGCCGCCACCAGGACTCTTCGGGCAACTTGGTCATGCCACCGATGGCAACCAGCAAAAGAATCAGGAGTACGCCCCGCGCCGCGCCGAACACCATGCCGAGCGTTCGATCAAAGAAACCGAGGCCAATGGCGTGCAACGTCTTGCGCAGTAAGGCGCGGAAAATCGATACGGCGAGAATGGTGGCAATGAACAGGAGAATCCAGCCGCCAGCGATCTGCCAGAACGTCACGGTGAGATATGGCGCCAGCAATTGGGTGCCAACCTGTTCGCCCCATTCGCGCGCTACCAGAAACGCGACGACCCACGAAGCCAGCGACATCACCTCACTGACCATACCGCGCCAGGCGCCCAGCAGCACAGAGGCAGCCAGGATAGCAATGATGGCGTAATCAAAACCGGTCATGGCACTCTGGACAGAAAACAGGGGGGATGTCGGACTGGGCGTGGCGCGGCGCGTACCCGGTCGCGACCATCATCATTTTTTGGCGATCATGCCGTTCATGCCGGCTTTAGTGATTTTGGCGAGCGCTTTGTCAGCAGCGTCTTTGTTCGGGAACGGACCGGCCTTGACGCGGGTCTTACCCGCCAGATTGCCAGTCGCCTCTTCCGTCCAACTGCTGATACCCTGAGCCTTCAGTTTGGCACGCACTTGTTTGACGTTGTCTGCATCGGCAAACACACCCACCTGGATGTAGTACTGCCCAGGTTGATCCTTGGCGTCTTTTTTGTCGGCCGGTTTATCAGATTTCTTTTCGGCGGGCTTTTCGGCGGGCTTTTCGGCGGGCTTTTCGGCGGGCTTGGCAGGTTCCGGCTTATTGTCTACCGCCGTTTTGGGTTCGGGCTTGAGTGGTTCTGCCGCAGCCACAACCACGGGCGCTGCCGGTTCAGACGCCGCCGGGTTTACGGGCGCCGTCGCATCAACCGTTTTGACCTCACTCTGGGCAACGGGTACCGGCGGCGTGACCGGTTCGGATTCGGCCGGCGGCGCTACGGGCGCCACAACCGGTGCAGGCGCATTGCGCTCTTCTGCAGTCACGATACGAAAGTCATTGAGCTGCGGCGGCGGTGCTGTATCCATGATCATGGGCAGCACGGCGGCGGTAACAATGACAAAAAAGGCCGCCCCGATTAAACGGCGACGCGCACTCTTTTTGAGTTCCAGTTGGCTATCTGATTCCGGAGTATCTGGCTTCATGCCGTTCTGCCAAGGTCCCGTAGGACGTCCGCGACTGTTAGGAAAGATCCGAAGGCGACAATTCTATCACTCTCGCCCGCATTTTTTCGTGCTGCAGCAAAAGCGCTGGCCGGATTTTCGTAGGTCTCGATCTGGGTCGGCTTGACCCCCAGACCGACCAGGGTTTCCTGCAACTGCCCCGGGGTCGCCGAGCGTGGGCTATCCACCGGGGTCAGGTACCAACGGTTAATCTGCCTGAGTAAGGGCTTGAGAACGCCGACCAGATCCTTGTCGGCCATCATGCCCAGGACGCCATGCTGCGTATGGGCAAAGGCCAGCTGACCCAGGTTGGCCGCCAGCACCCCGGCCGCCTCGGGATTGTGCGCCACATCAAGCACCAGATCGGGCGGCCCCGGGATCACCTGGAACCGTCCGGCCAGTTCAGCCTCGAGAAGCCCGCGACGGATGGCGCCCATGGCCACCGGCAAACGGTCTTGCAGACAATCAATGGCAGTCATGGCCGCCGCCGCATTGCGCAACTGGATCTTGCCGCGTAACCCCGGGTAAGCCAGCCCGCCGCGGCGTTGAACAGCTTCGATCGGGGCACCGGGTTGACGCAGCCAGTAGCGCCACTGGATACTGGGCTTACCCTCTTCGCCCGGTAGGGGCTCGAAACCGAATGCTTCACCAATCAGATAAACGATGGCGCCCTTTTCCGCCAGTTGCTTACGGGCGGGTATGGGCAGATCCGGTTCGGCAATGATGATCGGCTGGCCGGCTCGTGCGATGCCGATTTTCTCCAGCGCAATGGCCTCGCGCGTATTGCCCAGGTATTCCTGATGATCCAGGGCAACCCCGGTGACAACCGCGACATCTGGATCATAGAGATTGACCGCATCCAGACGACCACCCAGCCCCACTTCCAGCACCAGCACATCAACATCGGCTGCGAGAAAAACCTCGATCGCGGCCAGCGTCGTGAATTCGAAATAGGTCAGCGACTCTCCCGTCGCGGCACGCGCCTCTTCCACAAGCGCAAAGGCGGCGACAATGCGTGCATCCTCCACCGGGATGCCGTTGAGGCGCATCCGTTCGTTGAAATGGACCAGATGCGGGCTGGTGTAGGTGCCGACCTTGTAACCGGCGCGATCTAGGATATTGCTGAGATAGGTGACGACCGAACCCTTACCGTTGGTGCCTGCAACGGTGACGATGGGTTTCGTCGCCAGCCGTCTGGCGTGGCCGAGCTCGGCAGCAACGACAGCAACGCGGTCCAGACCGAGCTCGATACCCGCCTCGCCGCGCGGATGCATGCGTTCGATCTGTGACAGCCAGGCGGCTAAATTGTCGTGCTTATTGGGCATAACCTAACCGGCCATCAACGCGCACCCGGCCCGATCGATCAGGAGCAGACCGGTTCCTTGCGCAATAGGCGCAGCAATGACGACAACTCATCACGCAGATTTTTGCGATGAACAATCATGTCGATGGCACCCTTTTCCAGCAGGAATTCGGCACGCTGGAAGCCCTCCGGTAGTTTTTCGCGCACCGTCTGTTCGATCACGCGCGGACCGGCAAAACCCACCAGCGCATTCGGTTCAGCAATCACGACGTCACCAACGAAAGCGAACGAGGCCGACACGCCCCCCATGGTAGGATCGGTCAGCACGGTAATGAATGGCAGGCCATGACGTGCCAGTTCAGAAATCGCGGCAGTGGTCTTGGCCATCTGCATTAGCGAAAACAAACCCTCCTGCATGCGGGCGCCGCCCGACGCCGTAATGCAGACAAACCCACATTTGTTTTCAATGGCAGCACGCACGCCGCGCACGAAACGTTCGCCCAACACGGAGCCCATCGATCCACCCATGAAGTCGAACTCGAAACAGGCAACAACGGCCGGTTCAGCCTCGATCGCCCCTTGGATGACGACCAGCGAATCGGTTTCACTGGTTTGCTTCTGGGCTTCTTCAACACGCACCGGGTACGGTCGGCTATCGACAAACTTGAGCGCATCTTTCGGGCGAACTTCCGCACCGATCTCGATGCGGCCATGCGCATCCATGAGCATATCCAGACGATCGCGTGCCTTGACGCGATGATGGTGCTCACACTTCGGGCAGACCTGCATGTTGGCCTCGAGGTCGGCCGTGTACAAAACCGTTTCACAGTTGGGGCACTTGCACCACAGGCCTTCCGGTAGCGCGCTCTTGCGCTGCTGGCCATCGGCACGCTTGATCTTCGGGGGCAGCAGTTTGTTAACCCAGTTCATCGTGTGCTCCTCATCCTATCAATTCGTTACTTGGTGCTGGCTTGATCGACACCGGCGCGAATATCCTTCATGACGGCCAGCAGCGCGGCACGCACCTCGCTTTGCGGCACTTCGGTCATCGCGTCAATCAGGCGACTGCCGACCACCACCGCGTCGGCCATGCCCGCAAGTCGTTCGGCGGTACTGGCATCACGGATGC
>JBDLTT010000029.1:0-8874 GCA_039805725.1 Pseudomonadota bacterium
AGTTTTTACGGAATTGGCCATGGCAAAAACGCTCTACGACAAATTGTGGGAAAACCATGTCGTCCGTCAGGAAGACGACGGCACGGCATTGATTTATATCGACCGGCACCTGGTGCATGAAGTGACCAGCCCACAAGCCTTTGAAGGTCTCAAGATCGCTGGCCGCAAAGCCTGGCGGATTGATTCGGTGGTCGCCACAGCCGATCACAATACGCCCACGGATGGCTGGGAAAAAGCTGAGGGCACGGCGTGTATCGACGACGAGATCTCGCGTTTGCAGGTGGATACGCTGGACGCCAATATTCGTGCCAATGGTGCGTTGGCATATTTTCCGTTCAAAGATGCGCGTCAGGGCATCGTGCATGTGGTCGGCCCGGAGCAGGGCGCCACGCTGCCCGGTATGACGGTTGTATGCGGTGACTCCCACACCTCGACGCATGGCGCTTTTGCGGCGCTGGCCTTTGGTATCGGCACTTCGGAAGTCGAACACGTGCTGGCGACGCAGACGCTGGTCTCCAAAAAATCCAAGTCGATGTTGATCCGCGTCGAAGGCCCGCTTGGCAAGGGTGTGGGTGCCAAGGACATCGTGCTCGCCATCATTGGCAAAATCGGTACCGCCGGCGGTACCGGGTATGCCATCGAGTTTGCCGGTAGCGCCATCCGTGGTCTGTCGATGGAAGGTCGCATGACCATCTGCAATATGGCCATCGAAGCCGGCGCGCGTGCCGGCATGGTCGCTGTGGATGACACCACGATCAATTATGTGCAGGGTCGTCCGTTCGCGCCCAAGGGTAGTGGCTCTGGCAGCGACTGGGACAAAGCCGTGGCCTACTGGCGCACGCTGCATAGTGATGAGGGTGCCCAATTCGATAAGGTGGTCGAACTCGATGCCCGTGCGATTCAGCCAGAAGTCACCTGGGGTACTTCGCCAGAAATGGTGATCGGCATCAACGAGATGATTCCCGATCCCGCCAAGGAACAAGATCCGGTAAAACGCGAGGGCATGGAGCGCGCCCTGGCCTATATGGGACTGAATCCCAATACGCCAATCGCCGGGGTACCGGTGGACAAGATCTTCATTGGTTCGTGCACGAACTCGCGGATCGAAGATCTGCGGCAGGCCGCGGCCATCGTGCGTGGCCGTTCGGTTGCTGCGAATATCAAGCTGGCACTAGTGGTGCCGGGCTCGGGTCTCGTCAAGCGCCAGGCCGAAGAAGAGGGTCTGGACAAAATTTTCAAGGCCGCCGGTTTTGAGTGGCGTGAGCCGGGTTGCTCCATGTGTCTGGGGATGAACGCGGATCGCCTGTCGCCGGGTGAACGTTGTGCCTCGACCTCCAACCGTAACTTTGAAGGTCGTCAGGGCCCGATGGGTCGTACCCATCTGGTGAGCCCGATCATGGCCGCTGCGGCCGCGGTGGCTGGTCGATTTGTTGATGTGCGGGAGGTGCTGTAATGGATAAGTTTGTTGTGCTCGATGGTCTCGTTGCACCGCTCGATCGCGCCAACGTCGATACCGACGCCATCATCCCGAAACAGTTTCTCAAATCGATCAACCGTTCGGGTTTCGGTCCATTTGCCTTTGACGAGTGGCGTTACATGGACGTTGGCCAGCCGGGCCAGGATTGCAGCAACCGTCCGCTGAATCCGCAGTTCTCGCTTAACCAGCCGCAGTTCAAGGGCGCTTCTGTATTGCTCACGCGCCAGAACTTCGGTTGCGGCAGCTCGCGCGAACACGCGCCGTGGGCGCTGCTCGACTACGGCTTCCGCGCCATCATCGCCGAGTCGTTTGCCGACATCTTCTTCAATAACTGTTTCAAGAACGGCATTCTGCCGATCGTGCTGCCGACGCAGACGGTCGATCGGCTGTTTGCCGAAACCCTGACCACGCCGGGTTATCGCCTGGTGATCGATCTGCCGAACCAGGTGGTGCGTACGCCGGGTGGCGACGCGATTCCATTCGATGTCGATCCGTTCCGCAAGGAGTGCCTGATCAATGGCTGGGATGATATCGGCCTGACGCTGCGTCATGCTGACGCTATTCATACCTATGAAGCGCGTCGTCGTCAGGAGCAACCCTGGCTTTTTGCGAAATAAACTGGAGTATTTGATGATGTCCCGAAAGATTCTCGTCCTGCCCGGTGATGGTATCGGGCCTGAAATCACCGCCGAAGCCGTTCGCGTTCTGGAGGTCATGAACCAGCGCGCCGCGCTGGGGTTGGAAATGGAAAACGGTCTTCTCGGCGGCTGTGCAGTGGACGCGACCGGGGACCCTTTTCCGGCTGAAACACGGGCCAAAGCTGATGCTGCCGATGCCATTCTGCTTGGTGCCATTGGCGGACCCCAGTGGGACAAGCTTCCCCGCGAGCAACGTCCCGAGCGCGGGCTGCTGGCAATCCGGAAACACCTGAATCTGTTTGCCAACCTAAGACCGGCGATCCTGTATCCGGAACTGGCCAACGCATCGTCACTAAAGCCTGAGGTCGTATCGGGACTGGATATTCTGATCGTGCGTGAACTCACCGGTGACATCTATTTCGGCCAGCCGCGGGGTATTGAAGAACGTGATACCGAGTGGGGTCGCCAGAAGGTTGGTTTCAACACCATGGTGTACGCCGCAAGTGAAATCCGGCGTATTGCTCACGTGGCATTCCAGGCGGCGCAGAAGCGCGGCAAGAAGCTGTGTTCGGTCGATAAGATGAACGTGCTGGAATGTACGCAACTCTGGCGTGACGTCTTCGAAGAGGTCGCCCAGGCCTATCCGGACGTGCAACTCTCGCACATGCTGGTCGATAATGCCGCGATGCAGCTGGTGCGTGCGCCCAAGCAGTTCGATGTGGTGGTCACCGGCAACATGTTTGGCGACATCCTGTCGGACGAAGCGTCGATGCTCACCGGGTCGATTGGCATGCTTCCCTCGGCCTCGCTCAACGAGAACAACAAAGGCCTGTACGAACCATCGCACGGTTCGGCGCCGGATATCGCCGGCAAGGGTGTGGCGAATCCGCTGGCGACTATTCTTTCTGCCGCCATGCTCCTGCGCTACAGTTTCGGTCTGGAAGCCGAAGCGGTGCGTATCGAAACAGCGGTACGCACGGTGCTGGCCCAGGGCTATCGTACAGCCGACATCTTTGAATCGGGTACCCGCAAGGTGGGCACCCGTGAGATGGGTGATGCCGTGCTGGCCGCCCTGTAACCCATTCATTCATACGGAGTAGAGAGTCATGGCAAAGCCTGTCGTTGGTCTGGTCGGTTGGCGCGGTATGGTGGGTTCGGTCCTCATGCAACGCATGCAGGAAGAGAAAGACTTCGCCCACATCGAGCCGGTGTATTTCTCGACGTCGAATGCGGGCGGTGATGCGCCGGCCTTTGGGGGTGTCTCGTCAGGTGAGAAGCTGCAAGACGCGAGCAATATCGATGCGCTGAAGAAGATGGACATCGTCCTGACCTGTCAGGGTGGCGACTACACCAAAGAGGTGTATCCAAAACTGCGCGCCGCCGGCTGGAATGGTCACTGGATCGATGCCGCTTCGGCGCTGCGCATGAATGATGATGCTGTCATCGTGCTTGACCCGGTCAACCGTGCGGTCATCGATTCGGCCCTGGCCAAAGGCGGCAAGAACTGGATCGGTGGCAACTGTACCGTGTCGCTGATGCTGATGGGACTGGGTGGCCTGTTCGAACACAAGCTCATCGACTGGGTGTCTTCGATGACCTATCAGGCGGCTTCAGGCGCCGGTGCCCAGAACATGCGTGAACTCATCGCCCAGATGGGTGTTATCCACGCATCGGTCGCCGATCTGCTCGCCGATCCGAAGTCGGCGATTCTGGAAATCGATCGCAAGGTCGCCGAAACCATCCGTTCGGATGCGTTGCCGAAGAAGAACTTCCGCAACACGCCGCTGGCCGGTTCGCTGATCCCCTGGATCGATGTGCCGGTGGAACATGGTCAATCAAAAGAAGAGTGGAAGGGCGGCGCCGAGTGCAACAAGATCCTCGGTAACCCGGCATTCCGTTCGGCCGGTTCGATTCCCATCGACGGCCTATGTGTTCGCATCGGTGCGATGCGCTGTCACTCGCAGGCGCTGACCATCAAACTCAAGAAAGATGTGCCGCTGGACGAAGTCAGCGACATCCTCGCCAAGGCCAACGATTGGGTGAAGGTTGTGCCGAATGATCGCGAGATCAGCGAGCGCGAACTGACGCCGGCAGCCGTGACCGGTACGCTAACCATCCCGGTGGGTCGTCTGCACAAAATGGCGATGGGTAATGATTACCTGGCGGCATTCACTTGCGGTGACCAGCTCCTCTGGGGGGCCGCCGAGCCTTTGCGTCGCATGTTGAGAATTTTGGTAACCGGCTGATTGTCCGATGTCACAAAATGGAGCGCCTCACGCGAGTGGGGCGTTTCGTTTTTAAGAGGTGATCAATGAATGTCCCTGAATGGCCCTGGGTTGTCGGCGGCCTTTTTCTCCTGTTAATCGGCCTGTTTCTTGGCGTGAACATTGCCCGTGTCGGTGAGCGGGCGCGCCATGGTGGCCACGAATCGCCACCGGCAGACGAGCGGCCGCGCATTACGCCCAAGCCCAAGGTCGACTGGAGCGCGATCAACCTCGACTTGTCGTCAGGGGTCAGCAAAGACCGCAAGTCGCACGAGCTATGACCATGCACGCCCCGATCTGGACACCTGCGCTGAAACTGATCGGTGTGTTGGCGGTCGCCATCGGGTTGCAATCCTCAACGGGTCTCTGGCTGGCGGCGGGTCTGATAATCTGGGTGCTTACCAGGCACCGACCACGATTTATGAAACTGCTGCGTCGTTTGCGCTGGTTGATTCTGGTGCTCTTTGGTGTGACTTTGCTGAGCACGCCGGGTGCGGCGCTCTGGCCACAATGGGGGCTTTATCCGACCAGCGAAGGGGTGCAACTGGCGATCACGCAAATGATGCGCCTGCTGGGGATGTTGGCCAGTGTAACGCTCCTGCTCGACACTACGGATCAGCATGCACTGGCCGCCGGATCCCTGGCCTTGCTGCAGCCCTTGGCCGGGCGTTCGCAATGGCCAGAACGCGCGGTCGCCCGTTTATTGCTGGTCTTTGATTACCTCGAGTCGGCACCGCCACCGCGTAACCTGCATGAGGTGTTGGTGCTGGCCGGTGTGGAACACGACATTGTGGATGTGTTTTCGGCAAAGCTGAATCAGCCTGCAATGGTTGAATTACCCGATGCCAGGTTGACCCGGCGAGATAGGCTGTTGGGGGGTGGATTACTGGCTTTGAGCCTGTTGGCGCTGGCGATCGGGCAAGCGGCATGACCGGAGCACGACCACAACGCTGGGCGCTGGGCGTCGAGTATGACGGGCAGTGCTTCCATGGTTGGCAGACGCAAGGACCCGCACCCCATGCGGTCGGCGATCGTCCGGCGGGTGCCGTATTGCCGACGATCCAGGATGCGTTGGAAAACGCCTTGAGCCAGATTGCCGATATGCCGATTCAGGTTCTATGCGCTGGCCGAACCGACGCCGGCGTTCATGCCACGGGTCAAGTCGTGCACTTTGATACGACGACCAGCAGACCGGACACCGCCTGGGTGCGTGGGGTGAATGCGCTCTTACCGGATGCCTGCGCCGTCCGTTGGGCGAGACCTGTGCCCGATGATTTTCATGCCCGTTTTTCTGCAACGGGGCGTCACTACCGCTACATATTGCTCAATCGCCCGGAGCGACCGGCCGTATTTGCCGGTCGTATCGGCTGGTTCCATCGACCGCTGGATGCCGTTTTGATGGACGAAGCGGCCCAATCAATTCTGGGGACGCATGATTTCAGCGCCTTTCGCGCAGCCGAATGTCAGGCCAATAGCCCGGTCCGTACCTTAACCGGAGCCCGCGTCGTTCGCCACGGCGACTGGTTGGTGTTCGATTTTTCCGCCAACGCCTTTCTGCAGCATATGATCCGCAATCTGGTCGGTGCATTGGTGCAGATCGGCAAGGGTGGGGCGGGGGTATCCCTCATGACCGAGCTGCTGGCACAGAAGGACCGGACGCTGGCCCCGCCGACCTTTATGCCGGATGGCCTCTATCTGACCGGGGTCGATTATGATGTGGCCTTGGGACTGCCCGCGTCTGAGCGCGCAGGGCAGACCGGTGATCCCCTAGGGATCTTTACTCTCTGAACCCGTGACAGCATGAACAACACAGCGACCCCCCGAATCAAAGTCTGCGGTCTCACCCGTGTCGAAGACGTGCAGGCAGCCGTCGCCGCAGGGGTTGATGCGATTGGTCTGGTGTTTTACCCGGATAGTCCGCGTCACGTCAGTATTGAACAGGCCGCTGCGCTGTGTCGTCACGTTCCACCTTTCGTCACGATCGTCGGTCTTTTCGTCAACGCCTCGCGTGCCGAAGTGCACCGAGTCTGCGAAGACGTGCCACTCAATCTGCTGCAGTTTCATGGTGACGAAACCGTCGATCAGTGCGAGGGCTTCGGCCTGCCGTATCTGCGCGCAGCGCGGGTTCGGCCAGGGGTGGATCTGTTAGAATTTGCTTCGCAATTCCCTTCGGCGCGCGCGCTGTTGCTCGACACCTGGACCCCGGCCTACGGCGGTAGCGGCGAGTCGTTCGACTGGTCACTGGTGCCGACAGCGTGCCCGTTATCGGTGATTCTGTCCGGAGGCCTCAACCCCGACAACGTGGCCAACGCCATTCGTCAGGTTCGGCCGGCTGCGGTCGACGTGTCATCCGGCGTGGAAAGCGCCAAAGGCATCAAGGATGCCGCCAAGATTCATGCCTTCGTCAGCGCCGTACGCGGTGTCTGAACGAGGGTAACCCTCAGTCGTTAGAAAGTTTGGTCGATGATGTCTTACGATTACCCTGATGCCCGCGGTCATTTTGGCCCTTACGGTGGCTCCTTTGTCTCGGAGACGCTGGTTGCCGCCCTGGAGCAGCTCAAGCATGCCTATGCGCATTACAGCCGCGATCCGGCGTTCATCGCCGAGTTTCAGAGTGAGCTGAATCATTTCGTGGGTCGACCCAGCCCGATTTATCACGCCCGACGCTGGAGCGAAGCGCTCGGTGGTGCGCAGATCTATCTCAAGCGCGAGGATCTGAATCACACGGGCGCCCACAAAATCAATAACACCATCGGCCAGGCGTTGCTGGCCAAGCGCATGGGTAAGCAGCGCGTGATTGCTGAAACCGGTGCCGGTCAGCACGGTGTGGCCTCGGCCACAGTCGCGGCGCGATTCGGTATGAAGTGCGTGGTCTACATGGGTGCCGAGGATGTCGGTCGTCAATCGGCCAATGTCTATCGTATGAAGCTGTTGGGTGCCGAAGTTGTCCCCGTCACCAGCGGTTCCAGAACGCTCAAGGACGCCCTCAATGAAGCGATGCGCGACTGGGTGACGAATGTGGAAGATACCTTCTACATCATTGGCACCGTCGCCGGGCCACACCCGTATCCCAAGATGGTGCGTGATTTTAATTCGGTCGTCGGCAAAGAATGCGTCAAGCAAATGCCGGAGATGGTCGGTCGCCAGCCAGACGCGGTGATCGCCTGCGTCGGCGGCGGCTCTAACGCCATGGGTATTTTTTATGATTACATTCCGCACGAGCAGGTGCGACTGATCGGTGTCGAAGCCGCTGGCGATGGCATCGATACGCCGCGTCATGCGGCTTCGCTGCAGTTGGGTAAACCGGGGGTGCTGCACGGTAACCGTACCTATCTGCTCCAGGATGACAATGGTCAGATCATTGAAACCCACTCCATCTCGGCCGGCCTGGACTATCCTGGTGTCGGTCCCGAGCATGCCTGGCTGAAGGATAGTGGCCGTGCCGAATATGTCGGTGCGACTGATGCAGAAGCGCTCCAGGCCTTCCATGACCTGTGCCGAATCGAAGGGATTATTCCGGCACTGGAGTCGAGCCATGCACTGGCGTACGCGGCCAAGCTGGCGCCGACCTTACCGAAAGACAAGATCTTGCTGGTGAACTTGTCGGGCCGCGGTGACAAGGATCTACATATCGTTTCCGAAGCCAGCGGCATGGAGTTTTACTGCCGCCAGAGTTGTCGCACGGCGTTTGCCAAGGCGGGTATGCAGGTCAATGACAGCAATGCGGAGGCGCAATAATGGGTCGCATCGCTGACACCTTTGCTGCATTGGCCAAGCAGGGTCGTAAAGGCCTTATTCCCTACATCATGGCCGGCGATCCATCGCCGGCGCTGACGGTCGATCTGCTGCATACACTGGTCGAGGGCGGTGCCGACGTCATCGAACTGGGCGTGCCGTTCTCCGACCCGATGGCCGATGGCCCGGTGATTCAGCGCGCCGCCGAGCGCGCCATCGCCAACGGCGTCGGCTTACACCAAACGCTGGCGCTGCTGGCGGCGTTTCGCAAGACCAATCAGGAAACGCCGGTCGTGCTAATGGGCTATGCCAACCCCATCGAATGCATGGGCGTCGACGTGTTTGTCAGAGCAGCCAAAGCAGCGGGTGCCGACGGCGTGTTGGTTGTCGACTACCCACCGGAAGAATCAGATCAGTTTGCCCAACAGCTGCGCGCGGTCGATATGGATCCGATCTACCTGCTGGCGCCCACCTCGACTGAAGAACGTATTGCGGCCGTCGCCAAAGTGGCCAGCGGCTACCTGTATTATGTGTCCCTGAAAGGGGTCACGGGTGCCGGTCACCTCGATCTGCATGAGGTGTCTCAGCGAATTCCACAAATCCGAGCCAAAACGGGTTTGCCGGTGGGTGTCGGTTTTGGCATCCGTGATGCCAGTACCGCCGAACGACTTGCGGGCATGGCCGACGCGGTGGTGGTCGGCAGTCGCCTGATTGACGCGATGACCGAAGTGCCGCAAAGCGAGGTGCGTGCCGCGCTGCT
>JBDLTT010000030.1:0-5913 GCA_039805725.1 Pseudomonadota bacterium
CGTCCGACACCTGCTGGGTCAGTGTGTTCTGTGCGTTGTACATGGTGCGCAGCAGGCCTTCAATTTCAAGATTGGGATTCAGGTTGCCACGCACCTTGCGCAGTGTTTCCACCAGATCCGACAAACCCTCGAGCGCGTAGTACTCGCACTGCATCGGAATCATCACTGACTGTGAGGCAACCAACGCATTCACGGTCAGCATGTTCAGGGCGGGCGGACAATCGATCAGCACGTAATCATATCGATCGGCCACGGTGGCCAGTGCATCCTTCAGACGCTGTTCGCGGCCATTGAGTTCGATCAGCTCGATCTCGGCCCCGGCCAGCTCACGGTTGGCCGGCAGAATGTCGAAACCGAATTCAGTTTTAACAATGGCGCCGCCCAGCGTGGTGTCGCCGATTAACAGTTGGTATACGGTCGGCAACGCATCGGTTTTCACGATACCGCAACCCGTGGTGGCATTGCCCTGCGGATCCAGGTCAATCAACAGTACGCGTTGATCCAGCTTAGCCAAGGCGGCGCTGAGATTGACGGCCGACGTAGTTTTACCTACACCGCCTTTTTGATTGGTAATCGCCAGAATCCGCATACTGCGCCTTTGCAAACCTATATCACTAAACCGTGGAATCGGTACCGACCAAAGCCAGCACGACAAGATGTCTTTCTGCGCCGAGACCGGGCACTTGCAGCGGGATTACCCCCTTGACCACGACATCAGACGGTAATTCTGCCAGTTCGGCGTCCGGAAAGACACCTTTCATGGCATACCAGCCCCCATTTTCTGCCAGAAGACGACGGGTTTGCCCCACCAAAGTGGCCAAAGTGGCATAAGCCCGCGCCGTAATGAGTGCAAAACCACCCGCACGGGCTGACGGGGGCGTCCAGTTTTCGACTCGGCCGGAGACCGCGTTGAGGTTTTTAAGCCCCAGCGTCATCGCCGCCTGCTTGAGGAAAGCGACTTTTTTGCCGACGGTGTCGATGAGTGTAATCGAGCGCTCAGGCTGCAGAATTGCCAGCGGAATTCCCGGTAGGCCACCCCCGCTACCCACATCGAGCAAATCGCCCGGCGGCAGATGCGGCACAATGGCCAGCGAATCCAGCAGGTGCTGCGTCAGCATCGCCGAGCGCTCGCGCACTGCCGTCAGGTTATAGGCCTTATTCCACTTCTGCAGCAGATCCAGGTAGTCGAGCAATTTGCCAGCCTGAACCGCTGTCAAAGACACGCCCATCTCGGCGGCCCCGGCCAAGAGCTGGGCGATTTCTCCCGCTCGCTCGCTCACAGTACGGCACCCAACGCCACGCCGATGCGCTTGAGATGTACCAGAAGCAGCCCAATCGCAGCAGGCGTCACGCCCTGGATACGGGCGGCCTGACCCAGCGTCTGCGGCCGATGCGTCTGCAGCTTCTGGCAAACTTCGCGCGACAAGCCGATCACCTCGCTGTAATCCAGCGTCTCTGGCAAAACGAGTGTTTCATAAGCGGCCTGGCGCGCCACTTCGTCGCGCTGGCGGTCAATGTAGCCCTGGTATTTGGCCTGGATCTCCACCTGTTCGACCACTTCTGGCGCCAGCACGACGGCTTCGGTCAGACCGGCGCTTTGCGCCAATCGCTGCAAACCGGCATGCGTTGTATCCGGGCGGCGCAGGAGTTCAAAGACCGTGGTTTCACGTTCCAGCGGTTTGCCCAGCACCGGCTCGATCAAATCGTTGGCAACCTTGATCGGATTGACACGAAGACCGCGTAATCGCTGCAGTTCTTGCTCAATCGACTCTCGTTTGGCGCAAAATGCCGACCAACGCGCGTCATCAACCAACCGCATCTCCCGACCGATTTCGGTGAGACGGAGATCGGCATTGTCTTCACGCAGACTCAGGCGATATTCGGCACGACTGGTAAACATGCGGTACGGCTCGCTCACGCCACGTGTGATGAGGTCGTCGACCAGCACGCCGAGGTACGACTCATCACGGCGCGGGCACCAGGCCGCTTCGCCACGGGTGTGGCGCGCCGCATTTAGTCCAGCCAGCAGGCCTTGCGCCGCAGCCTCTTCGTAGCCGGTCGTCCCATTGATCTGACCGGCAAAGAAGAGGCCGCTGACCGCCTTGGTTTCTAACGAGGCCTTCAATCCGCGCGGATCGAAATAGTCGTACTCAATCGCATAACCCGGGCGCAGGATGTGACACTGCTCCATACCGCGGATGGAGCGCACGATCTGCAGCTGCACATCAAAAGGCAGAGAGGTCGAAATCCCGTTCGGATAGATCTCATGGGTATCCAGACCTTCCGGCTCAAGAAACACGTGGTGGCTGGCCTTGTCAGCAAAGCGATGAATCTTGTCTTCGATCGACGGGCAGTAACGCGGGCCGACACCTTCGATCACGCCGGTGTACATCGGCGAGCGGTCGAGGTTGTTGCGGATAATTTCGTGCGTGCGCTCGTTGGTATCAGTAATCCAGCAAGGCCGTTGCGCCGGATGCTGTGCGGCATTGCCGAGAAACGAAAACACCGGCATCGGATCATCTGAGTGCTGCGTTTGCATCACCGAAAAATCGATGGTTTTGCCGTCCAGGCGGGGTGGTGTGCCGGTTTTCAAACGACCCTGCGGCAGCTTTAGCTCACGCAGGCGTGCAGCCAACGAGACCGACGGCGGATCGCCCATCCGACCGCCCGAATAATTCTGCAGCCCGACGTGGATGAGTCCGTTCAGAAATGTGCCGGCGGTCAACACCACCGCGTTGGCCTGAAAGCGGATGCCAAGTTGGGTGACGGCGCCAACCACGCGGTCGCCATCCATGATCAGATCATCGCAAGCCTGGGCAAAAATCGTCAGGTTCGGCTGGTTCTCGAGTCGGCGACGGATCGCCTGTTTGTACAGAACCCGATCAGCCTGGGCCCGAGTTGCACGCACGGCCGGACCCTTTGAGGCATTGAGAATACGGAACTGGATACCCGCCTCGTCGGTGGCGGCCGCCATGGCGCCGCCCAGGGCATCGACTTCTTTAACCAGATGCCCTTTGCCGATACCGCCAATCGACGGGTTGCAACTCATCACGCCCAGCGTTTCCATGCTGTGCGTCAGCAGCAGCGTACGGGCGCCCGTGCGCGCCGAAGCTAGCGCGGCCTCCGTGCCGGCATGGCCACCGCCCACCACAATCACATCGAAACGATCCGGGAACTCCATCGACTGTCTTTAGCAGATTGAACTGCGCGCTACAAAAGGGGGGTAATTTTAGCGAAAGACTGCGGGTTTGGTGATGCTTTCTGCGGCTTTTCATTTGATTTCTCAGGGAATTTCTTGTCAACACCACCAAAATCGCCAGGCATCATCATAGCTTTTAGCTAATTCATAGTTAGTAACAATCAATTGGATTTATCGGCAGACCCCCCCTAAACTTCGAGGGGTCGAAAAGACATTCCTTTTTTCAAACATCTTCAAACACCAACCAGGAGCAACACCATGTCGTTGATTAACACCCACGTTCAACCGTTCAAGACTCAAGCCTTCGTTAACCGCAACGGCAAGGGTGAGTTCATTGAAGTGTCGGATGCCAGCCTGAAGGGCAAATGGTCCGTGCTGATTTTTATGCCGGCCGCCTTTACGTTTAACTGCCCGACCGAAATCGAAGATGCGGCTGACCACTATGCCGAATTCCAAAAGGCAGGTGCCGAAGTCTATATCGTCACGACCGACACGCACTTCTCGCACAAGGTATGGCACGAAACCTCGCCGGCAGTCGGCAAGGCCAAGTTCCCGCTGATCGGCGACCCAACACACCAACTGACCAACGCCTTTGGCGTCCACATCCCGGAAGAGGGTCTGGCCCTGCGCGGTACCTTCATCATCAACCCGGACGGCATGATCAAAACGGCTGAAATTCACTCGAACGAAATCGCCCGCGATGTCGCTGAAACACTGCGTAAGCTGAAGGCTGCCCAGTACACCGCCTCGCACCCGGGTGAAGTCTGTCCGGCCAAGTGGAAGGAAGGCGAAAAGACGCTGGCGCCATCGCTGGATCTGGTTGGCAAGATCTAATTCAGACCGTTCTTACCGCGGACTAAAAACAGCCGCAACAGAGAGCGCCCGGAGCTTCGGCTCCGGGTTCCCCCCCAAAGACTGTAATTGCATCGCCAAGCGGCGAGTTGGGCTTACCTTGTCCGAATCTGGCCTGCGCTCGCTTTTTGGCTATGCGATGACCGCAACTAATGAGTACCCAGGAGTTCACCATGCTTGACGCAAATATTCAGGAACAACTTAAAGCGTACCTCCAACGCTTGGAGCAGCCGATCCAGATCATGACATCGCTAGACAACAGCGATGCTTCGGCGCAGATGCGTGAGCTGGTCAACGAAATTGACACCCTCTCCGACATGGTGAGCGTGGTTGAAACCAATGATGCCGAATTGAAGCCATCTTTTCGCGTGGCGCCACTCCATCACGCCGGTGAGCGCGGCATCGCCCGCTTTGCCGGCCTGCCCATGGGGCACGAGTTCACCTCGCTCGTTTTGGCACTGTTGCAGATGGGCGGTTACCCACCCAAAGTCGACGCCAGTGTCATCGAGCAGATTCGCAATCTGCCCGGCGATTACAAGTTTGAGACCTTTATCTCGCTGAGCTGTCACAACTGTCCGGATGTCGTTCAGGCGCTCAATCTCATGGCGGCCATTAACCCACGCGTCCAGCACACCATGATCGATGGCGCCATGTTCCAGGAGATGGTTGAGACACGTCAGATCATGGCTGTACCCACCGTGTACCTGAATGGTGAAGAGTTTGGCGCCGGTCGCATGACTATCGAAGAAATTCTCGCCAAACTGGACACGGGTGCGGCCGCCCGCGAGGCTGAGAAGATCAGCGCTCGGGCACCCTACGATGTACTCATCGTCGGCGGTGGCCCGGCCGGTTCGGCATCTGCGATTTACGCTGCCAGAAAGGGGTTGCGCACCGGGATCCTCGCCGAGCGCTTTGGTGGCCAGGTGATGGATACCCTGGGTATCGAAAACTTCATTTCCGTGCAAGAGACCGAAGGACCACAGCTGGTCGCACAGCTGGAGCAGCACGTCAAAGCGTATGACGTCGATATCATGAATCTGCAGCGTGCCGCCGCGCTGACCCCCGCTAGCGAAGCGGGTGGCTACGCCGAACTCCGCACGGCCAGCGGTGCTGTGTTAAAAGCCAAGAGTGTGATCATTTCCACGGGCGCCCGCTGGCGCGAACTCAACGTCCCTGGCGAACTGGAGTATCGTGGCAAGGGTGTGGCCTACTGCCCGCACTGCGATGGTCCACTATTCAAAGGCAAACGCGTAGCCGTGATCGGCGGTGGCAATTCAGGCGTCGAAGCCGCCATTGACCTGGCAGGTATCGTCGGACACGTCACACTCATCGAGTTCGGTGCCGAACTGCGTGCCGATGCTGTGCTTCAACGCAAACTGGCCAGCCTGCCCAACGTGGTCATCCTCAAGAATGCGCAAACCATGGAGGTTCTGGGCGATGGCAATAAAGTTACTGGTCTCGTCTATAAGAATCGTGACAACGGTGAAGACATTCGCGTCGAGCTTGAAGGGATCTTCGTCCAGATCGGTCTATTGCCCAACACGGACTGGCTGAAGGGCACACTAGAACTCTCCAAGATGGGTGAGATTGAGGTCGGTAGCCACGGCCAAACCTCGGCCACCGGCATCTTCGCTGCCGGCGACTGCACGACCGTGCCATACAAGCAGATCATCATCGCCATGGGCGAGGGCGCCAAAGCATCCCTGGGTGCCTTTGACTATCTGATCCGCAGCTCGGCACCGGCCTAGGTCCACTTTCTTGGCAGCGTAAAATGGCGGTATGACCGAGTCTGCCGCCATTTCTTCTGCCCGAAACGTCGCCGTTATTGGCGGCGGACCGGCGGGTCTCATGGCGGCCGAGGT
>JBDLTT010000031.1:0-9036 GCA_039805725.1 Pseudomonadota bacterium
TTGGCCGCCGCATAGGCTTCCATCGTGCCGTGATAATCCAGATGATCCCGCGTGAAATTCGTGAAGACGGCACAATCAACATCGCTGCCGGTCATACGGCCTTCTTCGAGTCCGATGGACGAGGCTTCGACGGCACACGCTGTGGCGCCATCACTCACGAAGTCAGCCAGCAAATGCGCATACTGTGCCGCATCCGGCGTCGTGAAACCGGTCTCAACCATCACCCCTGGATAACCGGCGCCCAGAGTGCCGATGACAGCACAGTGTCCGGGCATCGACTGCGCCAACCATTGTGTGACTGTCGTTTTTCCATTCGTACCCGTGACGGCCAGCACGCGTAACTTGCTACTCGGGTTGCCATACACCTGTTGCGCGACCGGCCCGATCAATTGATGCAAGCCTTCAACCGCCACCACCGGGGCGCTACCAAATTCGGCCGGACACAACGGTAGATCAGCGGACCACAGGACTGCGCAAGCGCCATTCGCCAGGGCATCGCGCGCATAAACGGCTCGCGCACCCGACTCCGGCACTTCGGCCACGAAGAGATCGCCTGCGCGTACACGGCGACTATCGGCACAAACGCCAGTCGGGCGCAGCCCTTGCGCCAGCAACCAGCTCAGCACGTCCTCACGCGAGCTCAGCACGGTCATCAGTGCGCCCCCTTTTTTGCCGTGGGCGCAGCGGCCACCGTCACTGGCGCCGGCAAAGAGGCCGTCTTCGCGGGCTCTTTGCCCGAATCTTTATCCTGCGGCACACCCAAGGTGCGCAAAGCGCCGCCCATCACTTCCGAGAACACCGGACCTGCGACGTCACCGCCGTAATGCGCACCGACTGGTTCGTCGACGACGACACCCACGACCAGGCGTGGATCAGAAATCGGACCGATGCCGACAAACGAGGCCAGATACTTGTTCGCATAGCGACCACCCACCAGCTTATGCGCCGTGCCCGTTTTGCCACCAACGCGATAACCCGGTACCGCGGCCTTGTTGGCGGTGCCCTCCGGGCTGACGACCATTTCCAGCATCTGTCGCACCTGGCGCGATGTTTCCGGTGCGAAGACCGGCTGACCAGCCACCGCCCCATGGGTTTTAAGTAAGGAGAGCGGCACCACATCCCCATCCCGCCCAAAGACGCTATACGCATGGGCTAATTGCACTACGGTCACCGAAACACCGTGGCCATAGGACATCGTGGCTTGCTCGATGGGCTTCCAGGTTTGCCAGGGGCGCAGACGGCCGCCGACTTCGCCGGGGAAACCCAGACCCAGCGGCTTACCAAAGCCGACCTTGCTCATCATGGTCCACATGTCTTCCGACGGGAAGCCGAGCGCGATCTTGGTGGCGCCGATATTGGATGACTTCTGGATCACCTGCGCCAGCGTCAGCGCACCATGTGGATGCGCATCGCTGATGGTGGCCGTCCCAATGGTCATCTTGCCTGGCGCACAGTTGATGATGGAATCGAATTTGTACTTGCCCCGATCCAGCGCCAACGCGGCGATGAACGGCTTCATCGTCGAGCCCGGCTCGAAGCTATCGGTGACGGCGCGATTGCGTAACTGACCGCCCGACAACTGCGAACGATTGTTCGGGTTATAGGTTGGCCAATTGGCCAACGCCAGAATTTCGCCTGTCTTGATATCGGCCACGATAACGCTGCCACCCTTGGCGTTAAATTTATCGGCGGCGTTGCGTAGTGCGTTGAAGGCAATAAACTGGATCTTCGAATCGATCGCCAGTTCGATATCATCACCGTCCTGCGGCGGGCGTTCTGAACCGACTTCCTCGACGATCTGACCACGACGATCTTTGATGACGGTCCGCTCACCGGGTTTACCGATTAACCGGTTTTCAAAAGCGAGCTCGACGCCCTCCTGACCGCGATCATCCTTGCCGGTAAAGCCCACCATGTGGGCGACCATCTCACCGCCCGGATAGAAGCGGCTGTACTCGCGATCCATCTGAATGCCGGGCAACTTGAGCGCGGCAATCCGTGCCGCCGCATCCGGCGACACCTGACGCTTCAGATAGACAAAATTCTTGTCGCCGTTGAGTTTTTTCTCGATCTGGCGCGGATCCATTTCCAGCAAGGCAGCCAAATCTTTCAACTGCGTCTTGTCCAGCTTGGCATCGGCCGTCGCCCAGACGGCACGCATCGGTGTCGACTGCGCCAGCATATCGCCATGACGATCCAGAATCTTGCCACGCGAAGCGGGAATCTCCAGCACACGGCGATAACGTGCGTCGCCGCGTTCCTGGAGAAAATCTTCATTGATCAATTGCAGATAAAACGCACGGCCAACCAATGTCAACAGTGCGCCAAAGATCAGCGCAGATACCAGATGGATGCGCCAGCTCGCGAGCTGATCCTTTAGCACTGGACTCTCGGTAAAGCGATGATCCTTGCGGCTCATTGCCCACCTCCAAGTTTCTGCACTTTCTTCATATCCGGCGGTTGCATACCGAGTTTCTCACGGGCGATCCGCTCGATCCGTGTATGCGCGGCCCATGACGACATTTCCAATTGCAGTTGCCCGAATTCGACGTCGAGATTGTGCGAACGTTCACGCTCCAGTTCGAGCGCCTGCAAACGCTTACGTGCCTGATGCTGCGCGGCGATGGTGCCCACCGCCGACACCAGCAGCACGATGATCAGGATGAGATTGATCCGTCGCATAGTCGCCTCAGGCCGCCAGTTTCTCGGCGACGCGCATGATGGCGCTGCGCGCGCGGGGATTGCGATCAATTTCTGCGGCGCCGGGCTTGATTGCTTTATCGATCAGCTTGAGCTTTGGCAGCGGCAGTTGCGCGGCGGTCAGCGGCACGCCCTTCGGCGGCTCGACTGGTTTGGCGCCGGCTTGCATGAAACGCTTGACGACACGATCTTCCAGCGAGTGAAAGCTGATTACGACCAGACGACCACCCGGCTTCAGCAGATCCAGCGCCTGCGGTAAGGTCAGCGCCAGCTGGCCGAGTTCTTGATTGATATAAATCCGTACAGCCTGGAAGGTACGCGTCGCCGCATCCTGGCCGGGCTCGCGGGTGCGCACGCACGAGCGTATAAGCGCGGCGAATTCGCCGGTTGTGGTGATAGGACGCTCGGCCCGAGCAACCACAATCTTCTTTGCAATCGAGACAGCAAACCGTTCTTCGCCATAGTCCTTAATGACCTCCGCCAAAGTTTTTTCATCGACTTCTGCTAACCAGGCCGCCGCCGTCTGGCCGCGGGTGGTATCCATGCGCATATCCAGCGGCGCATCAAAACGGAATGAAAACCCGCGGGATGCCGTATCGATCTGGGGAGAGGAGAGCCCCAAATCGAACAGCACCCCGTCTACCCGGGCCACATCAAACTGCACTTGTTCTGCCGCAGCGCGCATGCCATCAAAAGCGGTGTGTACGAGCGTGAAGCGCGGATCGTTAAGCAGCGCACCGGCCGCTACGGCCTGCGGATCACGATCCAGCGCCAGCAGCCGACCCTGCGGCCCCAGCTGCGACAGAATTTTTCGGGAATGGCCGCCACGACCAAAGGTGGCATCGATGTAACAGCCGTCCGGACGAATGGCCAAGGCCTCGACCGCCTCGTCGAGCAAGACGGTTTCATGCACATCGTAGGAAGGATTTGCGACGGCGGCGGAGGCACTGGGGGCGCGAGAACCGGGGACAGCAATCCCGGCGCGCATTGTCACAGTGCGAAATCCTCAAAGCCAGCGGGCGGTTCCGCCGACTGCAGTACTTCAACGGCGGCCGCATTCTGCCCCTGCCAACCGGCATCGCTCCAGAGTTCGAAATGGGAACCGAGCCCCACCATCCAGACCTTGCGTTCCAGACCGGCAAATTCGCGCAGCTCCGGCGCCACCAGCAGACGACCCGCCGAATCCATGCCTTCTTCACGCGCGTTACCGATGAGGACGCGCTTCAACGCGGCCGAGCGCGTATCAAAGCTGGGGGCCTGCAGAATGCGATCACGAATCGGCGTCCAGGCCGGTTCCGGATACAGCAGCAGACACTTGTGGGGGTGGGCCGTCAGAATCAGCCCGCCCTCGGCGTTCGCATCACGACCCGACAACGCCGCCGATAGCGCGGCACGGTGCCGCGCCGGAATAGCGAGCCGGCCTTTGGCATCGAGCGTCAGAGCAATGGCACCTTGAAAAGACATGAGCGTTTGGGCGGCAGCGGTTCTCGAAATGAAGGGCGCGGGGCCGGTGCGAAATCATCGATCTCCCACTTTTCCCCACTTTTTTCCACTTTAGAGAACAAAAAAGGGGCGGTCAACCCCTTTTTTCAGATTTTTTTCAATGACAACAAGGGCTTAGCGCAGTTTTTCTCGACAAGTTGTGAAAAAATTTCCCTTTAAAATCAATGCACGAAAAACGGCACTTAAAGTGAGTCTTTAAGAATACGCACAAAGTTATCCACAAAAAGTTTTCGCCGACGGGTTGATCCACGATGGCGCGGCACGACCCAAGGCAAAGAAAATCGCCACTCGGGGTTCCGAATGGCGATTTGGGTAAAAATTCAGGCGGGAAGTCGCCCGGTAAGCCGGGTTCTGTGCACCACCCTTGCGAATGGCGTGACAATCATTCCTCTAGGCGCGCCGTTGCCGATGCGCTCAAGCAACCTACCCGGAAGCGACGCGAGCCACGCCAATGCTTCCCTATTTGGTCTTGCTCCGGATGGGGTTTACCGTGCCGCCCGGCGTTGGCCCCGGACGCGGTGAGCTCTTACCTCACCCTTTCACCCTTACCTGGCGTCTGACGCCATCGGCGGTTTGCTTTCTGTTGCCAGCGATGATGCGACGGGACGAACCTGAATCAGACACCCACCATCACTGCCCGCTGCTGCCAGCGGGACTTTCCGTCACCTCACGGTGCCCGGCCGTTAGCCGGCATCCTGCTCTGTGGAGCCCGGACTTTCCTCCCCGTACCAACGTACGCGGCGACTGTCTGGGCGACTTCCCGTGCTTATTATACGGCGCCAACAAAGGACCAGGGCAGTGTATTACCGGCCTCGAGCGGCACCAGCGTATCGCCATTCACATAAGGATACGACGCCGGCACAACCGTATCGTTGCGATGTAGCACGACCTTGCGCTCATTGACCGGCAATCCATAAAAGGCCGGGCCATGCAGGCTGGCAAAGCCTTCAAGTTGATGGAGCGCACCCGCCGCTTCGAAGGCCGTGGCATACATTTCCAGCGCCACATCGGCGGTATAACAACCGGCGCAGCCACAAGCCGCTTCTTTGGTCAGCTTGGCGTGCGGCGCCGAATCGGTGCCCAGGAAAAACTGTTTCAAGCCCGAGGTCGCCGCTGCGACCAGCGCTTCGCGATGCGTCTCGCGCTTGAGCACCGGCAGGCAGTAATAGTGCGGCCGCACGCCGCCCTGAAAGATTGCATTGCGGTTGTACAACAGATGGTGCGCCGTGATCGTCGCGCCGACGCGATCACCTGAACTACGTACAAAGGCCGCTGCATCGGCGGTGGTAATGTGTTCGAAGACCACACGAAGATCCGGGAACTTATGGAGCAGGGGTTTGAGCACGCGCTCGATGAACACCGCTTCGCGATCAAAGAGATCGATGTGGCTATCGGTGACTTCGCCATGCACCAGCAGTGGGAGGCCTTGTGCCGCCATCTCCGCGAGCGCCGGATAGGTTTTTTCAATCGCCGTCACGCCCGCATCCGAGTTGGTCGTTGCGCCTGCCGGATACAACTTCACGGCCTTCACAAAACCCGAAGCTTTGGCTTTGGCTATTTCTTCGGGACTCGTCGTGTCGGTCAAATACAAGGTCATCAACGGTTCGAAGCTCGAACCTACCGGACGCGCCGCCAGAATGCGATCGCGATACGCTGCTGCGGCATCCACGGTGGTCACAGGCGGGCGCAGATTCGGCATGATGATGGCGCGCCCAAACTGCGCAGCGACGTGGGGCACCGTCAGCTTCAGGGCATCGTCATCGCGCAGATGGATATGCCAGTCATCGGGTTGGCGCAGCGTGATTTGGCTTGTGAGTTCGTTCATGGCAACGGCCCGGTGAAATAAATGCAATGAACGTATTTTACGCGTCAGGCTTTTAAATCCAGCGCCCGCTGATACAACAGATCCTTGGGTGCCCCCGTCAGCTGCTGCGCGATCTGCGCCACCTGTTTGGTCGGCAACCCGGCTTCCACCAACGTACGTACCACCTTGTCGGCATCCTCCTCGAGACCAGCCGCAGCCACCGGCTGTTCTGCGGGTGGATAAATGACGAGTACGAATTCGCCCCGGGCATGATTCGGATCGGCATTCAGCCAGGTCAGGGCCTCGCCCAGTGGTAGTCGCACCGATTGCTCGAAGAGCTTGGTCAGCTCTCGCGCAATGAGGATGTCACGTTCGGCGCCGAACACGTGCGCCAGCGCCTTCAGTGCGGCGTCGATGCGGTGCGGTGCTTCGTAGAAGATCAGCGCCAGATCGGTACCGGCGCGCGCTTTCCAATCGGCGAGGATACGCAAACGTTCCTGGGTTCTGGTCGGCAGAAAACCCGCAAAGATCCAGCCACCACCGGCATGCGTCAGGCCGGCGATGGACAATGCCGCCGCTGCGGCACACGCGCCGGGCACTGCAACAACCCGGTAACCCTCAGCACGGATGGCGGCGACGATACGACCACCGGGGTCTGAAATCGCTGGCGTACCCGCGTCGCTGACCAGCGCCACCGAATTCCCCGCGGCCAGATGCTGCGCGATCTGCTGCGCCGCCCGTTGTTCGTGATGTTCATCCGCCACCAGCATGGCGGCATTGCTGCCCACATGGCGCAATAGGGTGGCCGTACGGCGCGTATCTTCCGCCGCCACAAACGCGACTTCGCAAAGAATGCGCGCGGCACGTGGACTCAGATCCTCCAGATTGCCGATGGGCGTCGCCACCACGTAGAGCACCGAACCCTGCCCGGTTTCTTCGGGGGGGCTTGCGGCGGTCGCTGGCGATTGCGTTAAAGTCATAGACGTTCAAACTGAAGCAATGGAATCGCACGATAACATGCGCACCGACAAACAGCTTGCGGGCGACCAGGCGGAAAGCCTGGCGATTGCGCTCATCAAACGCGCCGGACTACATGTACTCGAGCGCAACTACCGGGTGCGGGGCGGCGAGATCGATGGCATCGCGCTCGATGGCGAGACCCTGGTCTTTATCGAAGTGCGCTTCCGCAAGAACCACCGCTTCGGCGGCGCTGCCGCCAGCATCGATCAACGCAAGCAGCAACGGATCATTCATGCCGCACAGATCTATCTGATGAAAAACCCCCGGCATGCGAACCGATCATGCCGCTTCGACTGCGTGTTACTCGACGCGCTCGACACCAACGCCGCCGAATGGATTAAAGATGCCTTTCAACTTTTTTAGCCACGCGCGCCTGGCCGCCACCTTGCTGTGTCTCAGCCTAGCATCATTGAGCCACGCGCAGATGCCCAGCGTCGATACGACAGCGCCTGCAGTCCGCCCATCACAAGCCAGTCTGCTGATCCAATCATCTCCCCTGGCGGGCAGTCAGTATCACGCTCTACCAGAAGTTGTCTCGCAGATTCGGGTCGGCGATGCACTGACGCTCAAACGCGAAGCCGACAACCCCTTTGATCGAAACGCGATTCAGGTGCTGTGGCAGGGACACCTGCTGGGCTTTGTGCCCCGCCGCGAAAACAAGGCGGTCGCCCGTGCCATGGATCGCAACGAGCCCCTGATCGCCCGGGTGGTCGCGCTGCAGCCGAATGAAACCCCCTGGCGCCGCCTACGCTTTGAAATCAGCGTCCCACTGGATGCGGCACCGCCAGCGACCGGTAATTCTGACGCCAAATCAACACGCTAACGCCTACGAGGGGCGTGTTAAGATCATCGCCATCAGAACCCGGCCTCAACACCAGACGAACTGAGACCGCAACCCTCACGGAGTTTCTGCATGGACTTACAAACGCGCGTTAAACGCCATTTCGAAGACAGCGCCCAAACCAAACTCAAGGCCGCCGAAACGCTGAGCGCGCCAGTCGCCGCCGCCATTGACACGATGGTGCAATCCTTAATCGCCGGTGGCAAGATTCTGTCGTGCGGCAACGGCGGCTCGGCCGGCGATGCCCAGCACTTCGCCGCAGAACTGGTGGGTCGCTTCGAACGCGAGCGCCAGGAGCTGGCGGCGATTGCGCTGACCACCGACACCTCGATCATCACGGCCATCGCCAACGACTATGCCTACGAGGTGATTTTCTCGAAGCAGGTGCGCGCCCTGGGCCACCCGGGTGATGTATTGCTTGCCATTTCTACTTCGGGTAACTCCAAGAATGTGATCGAAGCCATCAAGGCCGCCCACGAACACGACATGAAAGTCATTGCGCTTACCGGTAAGGGCGGCGGCCAGATCGGCGCCATGCTGCGCGATGGCGACATCCATCTGTGCGCACCGGCGGATCGCACCGCGCGCACGCAAGAAACGCATCTGACCATTATTCACGCGCTGTGTGACGGCATCGACGTTTCGCTGCTCGGAGAGGATGCATGAAGCTTAGGAAAACACTCAGCGCCAAGCGCACCATCGTCAGCGCTATCGCCGCCATCTGCCTAACGACGCAACTCACCGCCTGTATCGAAACGGCGATCGTCGGCGCAGTCGCTGCCAGCGCCATCGTGCTATCCGACCGTCGTTCGGTGGCCGTGTACTCGAAGGATGCCTGGATTGATGTGCAAGCCGCGACCCCACTCAACGAGATTGGCCCGACAAGCACGACGCATATCATCGCCAACGCGTTCAATAGCCGTGTGCTGCTGACCGGCGAAGTCGCGTCGGAAGCAGACAGGCAAAAAGCCACTGATGTGGTCAAAGCCATTTCCGGCGTGAAAGGTGTCGACAACCAGCTGGTCGTTGGCCCGATCACTTCTCTGGAAGTGCGCAACAACGACAGCTTCATTACCTCCAAGGTCAAGAGCCGCTTAATCGGCGATCACCCGGAACTGGGTAACGCGATGAAGGTCATCACCGAGAATGGCGTCGTCTTTGTGCTCGG
>JBDLTT010000032.1:0-36092 GCA_039805725.1 Pseudomonadota bacterium
TACGGCACGGTCAATGGCCGTTTAGTTTTTGTGTTCTCGCAAGATTTCACCGTACTGGGTGGATCTCTTTCAGAAACGCACGCCGAGAAAATCTGCAAAATCATGGATCAGGCATTGAAGGTTGGCGCCCCGGTAATCGGACTCAACGATTCAGGTGGCGCCCGGATTCAGGAAGGGGTCGCCGCACTTGGCGGTTACGCCGAAGTTTTTCAGCGCAACGCGATGGCATCGGGGGTCATCCCGCAGATCTCGATGATTATGGGCCCGTGTGCTGGTGGGGCTGTCTATTCGCCATCAATGACCGACTTCATCTTTATGGTCAAAGATAGCTCGTACATGTTCGTAACGGGTCCGGAAGTGGTGAAGACCGTCACACACGAAGAGGTGACCGCTGAAGAACTGGGTGGCGCTGTGACGCACACCAGCAAGTCGGGCGTGGCCGATCTGGCTTTTGAAAATGATGTCGAAGCGCTGCTGATGTTGCGTCGACTCATCAACTTCCTACCGTCGAGCAACAAGGAAAAGCCACCGGTACAGCCAACGCTGGATAGCGCCGATCGCCTGGACTTCTCGCTCGATACCCTGGTCCCGGCCAACCCGAACCAGCCGTACGACATGAAGGAACTGATCATCAAGACCGTTGATGACTGCGACTTCTTCGAGATCCAGCCGGATTACGCCAAGAACATCATTGTCGGTTTTGGCCGCATGGAAGGTCGTACCGTTGGAATCGTCGCCAATCAGCCACTGGTGCTGGCCGGGTGCCTAGACATCAAGTCCTCGATCAAGGCCGCCCGCTTTGTGCGTTTCTGTGATGCGTTCAACATTCCGGTTGTGACCTTCGTTGACGTACCGGGCTTCATGCCGGGTACCGCGCAGGAATACGGCGGCATCATCAAGCACGGCGCCAAGTTGCTTTATGCTTATGCCGAATGTACCGTGCCAAAGGTCACCGTCATTACCCGCAAGGCTTATGGCGGCGCATATGACGTGATGAGCTCGAAGCACTTGCGTGGCGACGTCAACTTCGCCTGGCCATCGGCGGAAATCGCTGTGATGGGCCCGAAGGGCGCCGTGGAAATTATCTTCCGCGAAGACAAGAGCGACACCGCCAAGCTGGCTGAACGTGAGGCCGAGTACAAGACCAAGTTCGCCAACCCGTTCGTGGCTGGTGCTCGTGGCTTCATTGACGACGTCATCATGCCGAATGAGACCCGCAAGCGCATCTGCCGCTCATTGGCCATGCTGAAAGACAAAGACATTCAGAATCCGTGGCGCAAGCACGGCAACATTCCGCTTTGATCGCCCCGGGAGATATCAACATGTTCAAGAAAATCCTGATTGCCAACCGCGGTGAAATTGCCTGCCGCGTCATCAAGACTGCCCGCAAGATGGGCATCAAAACCGTCGCCGTCTATTCCGAAGCCGATGCTTCGGCACGCCATGTCGAGCTGGCTGATGAAGCCGTCTGTATCGGCCCGGCCGCTTCAAAAGAATCGTATCTGGTCATCGACAAAATCATTGCCGCCTGCAAGCAGACCGGTGCCGAGGCCGTGCACCCGGGCTATGGTTTCCTGTCGGAAAACGCCGAATTCGGCAAGAAGCTCGAAGCGAACGGCATCGTTTTTATCGGCCCAAAGGTCTACGCCCTTGAATCGATGGGCGATAAGATTGCTTCGAAGAAGCTGGCCAACGAAGCCAAGGTCAACACCATACCGGGCTACAACGATCCGATCGATACACCGGAACAGGCCGTCGAAATAGCCAAGGGCATCGGCTACCCGGTCATGATCAAGGCCTCGGCCGGTGGTGGTGGCAAGGGTCTACGCGTTGCCTTCGACGATAAGGAAGCCTACGAAGGCTTCGCCTCGTGCAAGAACGAAGCCAAGAACGCCTTCGGCGATGACCGCGTCTTCATCGAAAAGTTCGTTGAAGAACCACGCCATATTGAAATCCAGGTGCTGGGCGATGCGCACGGTAACGTGGTGTACCTCAACGAGCGCGACTGCTCGATCCAGCGCCGCCACCAGAAGGTCATCGAAGAGGCGCCGTCACCCTTCATTGACCCGGCCACCCGCAAAGCCATGGGCGAGCAGGCCGTTGCGCTGGCTAAGGCCGTGCAATATCAATCGGCCGGCACGGTGGAATTCGTGGTTGGCAAGGATAAGTCTTTCTACTTCCTGGAAATGAACACCCGTCTGCAGGTGGAACACCCAGTCACGGAATTAATCACGGGCCTTGACCTAGTCGAGCAGATGATTCGTGTGGCTGCAGGTGAGAAGCTGGCCTTCAAGCAAGAAGACGTGCAGCTCAACGGTTGGGCGATGGAATGCCGTATCAACGCCGAAGATCCTTTCCGTGGCTTCTTGCCCTCAACGGGCCGCCTGGTGAAGTTTGCCCCGCCGGAAGAGGTGGCGGGCCAGGTGCGTGTCGACACCGGCGTGTACGAAGGCGGCGAGATCTCGATGTACTATGACTCGATGATCGCCAAGCTGATCGTGCATGGCGCCACCCGCGAACAGGCCATCGAGCGCATGCGGGACGCCCTGAACAGCTTTGTCATCCGCGGTATCTCGTCAAATATCCCGTTCCAAGCCGCGCTGATGCAACACCCGCGCTTCCAGGCTGGCAATTTCACAACGGCTTTTATTGCTGAAGAGTACCCAAAGGGCTTTAATGCCAGCGATGTACCGCACGATGACCCGGCATTACTGCTGTCGGTCGCCGCATTCGTGCATCGCCGTTACATCGACCGCGCCGCCAAGGTCAGCGGCCAGCTCCCCGGCCACGAGCTAAAAGTTGGCGATGAATGGGTTGTTGTGCGCAATGGCGAACAACATGCTGTTGCCGTCATCCCGGCCGAAGGTGGCTACGATGTTGTCTACAAGGGCGAAACGCTGAAGCTCCGGTCCGGTTGGAATCTGGGCGAGCCGTTGTTTACAGGCACGGTCAATGGCGAGCCATTCACCATGCAGGTCGAACGACACAAGCTGGCCTACCGTCTGTTCCACTGGGGCACCCAGGCGAACCTGACCGTCATGCGGGCACGTGCGGCCGAACTACAAGCACTGATGCCGGAGAAGGCCGCGCCGGATATGTCGAAGTTCCTGCTGTCGCCGATGCCGGGTCTACTTCGTGAAGTGGCTGTCAAGGTCGGCCAAGACGTGAAGGCCGGGGAAAAGCTGGCCGTCATCGAAGCCATGAAAATGGAAAACATCCTCAAGGCTGAACAGGACGGCAAAGTGAAGAAGGTGTCAGCAGCTGCCGGCGAATCGCTGTCGGTCGATCAAATCATTATCGAGTTTGAGTAATCTGAAATCGCTTCAAGAAAAAGCCCGGCCTAGACCGGGCTTTTTGCTGGCTGAGAGTCAATCAACCGGCCAGCTTGGCAAAGGCATCGATCACTTCCGGCGGCGCCTGCACCAGCTCGATAAGTACACCTTCGCCGGCAATCGGAAACTCGTCATTGGCTTTAGGATGCATAAAGGTGATGTCGTAACCGGCAGCACCCTTGCGGATACCGCCCGGGGCAAAGCGCACGCCGTTGTTGGTGAGCCATTCCACAGCGACCGGCAGATTGTCGACCCACAGGCCGATGTGATTGAGCGGCGTGGCGTGCACGGCCGGCTTCTTTTCCGGATCCAAGGGCTGCATGAGATCGACTTCGACCTTGAACGGGCCTTTGCCCATGGTGGTGATGTCTTCGTCCACATTTTCACGCTCGGACACGAAATTACCGGTGATTTCCAGACCCAGCATATCAACCCACAGGGTACGCAGCTTTTCTTTCGAGGGGCCGCCAATGGCGATCTGTTGTACACCGAGAATTTTGAATGGGCGAGTCATAGTGGCTCCTTAAAATCAAGCAGGTTGACGCTGGCTATACCGATACATCACGATGCCAGCAAGAATCATGGGCATGCTGAGCCATTGCCCCATCGACAGATTGCCAAAGAGCAATCCAAGAAAATCATCCGGTTCCCGACCAAACTCGGCGATGATGCGCGCTAATCCATAGCCCATGAGAAAGACCGCTGACACTGCGGCCCGTGGGCGTGGCTTTGACGCATACCACCAGAGTAGTACAAAAAGCAGCACCCCTTCACAGGCAAACTGGTAGAGCTGGGAAGGATGGCGCGGAAAATAGTCGGTGCGCGGAAAGATCATGGCCCAGGGTACATCAGTGACTCGACCAACCAATTCACCGTTAATAAAGTTACCCAGACGTCCGGCCGCCAACCCCAGCGGTACCAAGGGGGCAATGAAGTCAGTAACTTCGAAGAATGATCGGCCATGCTTGCGACCGTAGAGCGCCATGGCCACCAGCACACCCAGCAAACCACCATGAAACGACATCCCCCCTTGCCAGAGCGCGAAGATTTCTAGAGGGTGTACCAGGTAATACGCCGGCTTGTAGAAAAACACGTAGCCGAGACGGCCACCGAGTACCACACCCAACGCCCCATAGAAAAGCAAATCGTCGATGGCTTGGTTCGTCCAGCCCTGCTGGGGCAATCGCCGGGCATGAAGTCGACCCAGGACGACGAAGAGTACAAAAGCCACCAGATACATCAGCCCGTACCAGTGTACGGACAATGGGCCGATGCTGATGGCGACGGGATCAAACTGCGGATGCATCAAGGGGGTCATGGGGCTCTGTACGGACGGCTCAGGGTGACCACAAAGACCCTGCGTGAAGTAGGTACACCCCACGCAAATCCTTCGGTGGCGATAGAATGTCGAAATTATAGGCGACTTCGCCCGACCTCGTTTCAAAGGATCTACTATGCCGCAATATCGCTCCCGCACCTCCACACACGGCCGTAACATGGCCGGCGCCCGCGCGCTTTGGCGCGCGACCGGCATGAAAGATGGCGACTTCGGCAAACCAATTATTGCCGTGGTGAATTCCTTTACCCAGTTCGTGCCGGGTCACGTGCACCTGAAAGATCTCGGTCAGTTGGTCGCCAGGGAGATTGAGTCGGCGGGAGGGATTGCCAAAGAATTCAACACGATCGCGGTCGACGACGGTATTGCTATGGGGCACGGCGGGATGCTTTATTCGTTACCATCGCGCGAGCTCATCGCCGACTCGGTCGAATATATGGCGAATGCCCACTGTGCCGATGCACTGGTCTGCATTTCCAACTGCGACAAGATTACCCCGGGGATGCTGATGGCGGCGCTGCGCCTCAATATTCCGGCGATCTTTGTTTCCGGTGGCCCAATGGAAGCCGGCAAAGTCAAAATTGGCGGCAAAGTGATCGCCCTCGACCTGGTTGACGCCATGGTAAAGGCGGCCGATTCCCAATGTTCGGATGAAGAAGTTGAAGCCGTCGAGCGTTCGGCCTGCCCCACCTGCGGTTCATGCTCGGGGATGTTCACCGCCAACTCGATGAACTGCCTGACTGAAGCACTTGGGCTGTCGTTGCCGGGGAACGGCACGATCGTCGCGACGCACGCCGATCGGAAGTCACTCTTCCTGGGTGCAGGTCAGAAGATTGTCGATCTATGTAGGCGCTATTACGAGCAGGATGACCTGTCTGTGCTACCCCGCAACGTTGCTAACAAGAAGGCTTTCGAAAACGCCATGACGCTGGATGTGGCAATGGGTGGTTCAACCAACACCGTGCTGCACATCCTAGCCGCCGCCCAGGAAGCCGGCATTGATTTTACGATGAAAGATATTGACCGGATTTCGCGCCACGTTCCCTGCCTGTGCAAGGTGGCACCGATGACAGAGAAATATCATATTGAAGATGTGCACCGCGCCGGCGGGATCCTGGGCTTGCTCGCCGAACTGGATCGTGCAGGATTGATTCACCGTGACACACCCACCGTCCATAGCAAAACTCTGGGCGATGCGATTGATCACTACGATGTCACCAAGACTAACGATGAGCGCGTGACGACATTCTTCCGCGCTTCTCCTGGTGGCATTCCGACCCAGACGGCTTTTTCACAGGAACGTCGCTACGATGACTTGGACACGGATCGCGCCAATGGCTGCATCCGGGATCGTGCCCACGCCTACTCCCAAGATGGTGGCCTGGCCGTCCTGTACGGTAATCTGGCTATCAATGGCTGCATCGTTAAAACTGCCGGGGTCGATGAGTCTATTCTCACGTTCACTGGCAAGGCCCGCGTCTACGAAAGCCAGGAAAGCGCCGTCGAAGGTATCCTCTCTGGCGAAGTCGTCGAGAATGATGTCGTCGTGATTCGCTACGAAGGCCCGCAGGGCGGTCCGGGCATGCAGGAAATGCTCTACCCGACGTCATACCTGAAGTCCCGTGGCCTAGGAAAAGCCTGCGCGCTGCTGACCGATGGTCGTTTTTCTGGGGGCACCTCGGGCCTATCGATCGGCCACGTGTCACCCGAGGCCGCCAGCGGTGGCTTAATCGGTCTCGTTGAAACCGGCGACACCATCGAGATTGATATTCCCAATCGGCGCATTCACCTGGCGGTTACCGATGACGAAATTGCCAAGCGTGAAACCGCAATGTGCGCCCGTGGCGATAAAGCCTGGCAGCCGGTTGCCCGTGAACGGACGGTCTCTCAGGCGCTCAAAGCCTACGCACTATTTGCCACCTCGGCCGACCGTGGTGCCGTGCGTGATATTACTCAGGTAACGCGCAAGGGCTAATGGGTACTCGTAAGAAACACCAGTAAAAACGGCGCCAGAGGCGCCGTTTTTACTGGTGCGACCGAGCTCGGCCCGATCAGTTGCCAGTGCTACCCGATTTTTTACCAGCCTGGTAACCCTGGTTGTACTCTTTCTGCTTGCTCTTCTCGTAGGCATCATAAGCATAACCGCCCACTGCACCCACCGCTGCGCCACCAAGGGCACCCCAAATCGGGTTGCCGCCAGCAATCGCCACAATACCGGCGCCTGCAGCGGCACCAATTGCACCGCCCGACAAGGTACGTTGTTGGGTATCGCTCATACCCGAACAGCCGGTCAGAAACGCGGCGACTACGGGGACAATAACCAGTGTCTTCTTCATTGCTTTATTCCTTGTATAAATTCTGAAAGTCGTTCACTTCGACATCAGATAGCCGCCGGCCGTGCCCACGGCCGCACCGCCAATGGCGCCCCAAATCGGGTTGCCACCAGCAATCGCCACGATACCGGCGCCGGCTGCAGCGCCAATCGCGCCACCCGAGAGCATCTTTTGCTGCGTATTGCTCATGCCCGAGCAACCGACCAGAAAAGCGGCAGCCAGAGGTACTGCAATCAAAGTTTTAGTCACGGTTTCACGCTCCGAAATTACTTCTTGCAGGGATAACGCTGATCCAGGAAGTTCAGCACAGCCTCTGATGCAGGTTTGTTGTTGTACTTCGGATTGGCTTCAGTCCATTGGATAAAGGCCTCAACGATGCCAGGATCTTTGGAATCTTGGGGAATACAAATCGTCTGGCGCATCTTCTTCGGATGAACCATCTGCAGGTAGCCATCATAAACACCCTGCCCAAAGCCACCGCAATAACCTTGATCCTGTGGATTGCCCTTGTTTTTACACATGGTCACGATTTGCTCGGTGCTTATGAACTTAACAGTCGGCGCCGGCGCTGCAGCAAATGCAGTGGCAGAAACAACAGCGGCCGTAGCCATGACGAAGGTTTTTTTCACGGGATTTCTCCTTGGGTTTACGAACCGTCTTGTAACGGCATTGGATAACTCTATTCTCTCTACTCGTTTACAGCAAGTCTAGCGCTTAGCCTGGAGGGCGTCCATGACTGCCATGGCGGTCATGTTCACCACCCGGCGCACCGTCGATGACGATGTCAGGATATGAACCGGCAAGGCGGCACCCAATAGAACGGGACCAATTGTCACGCCGGAACCACCAATCATCTTGATCAGGTTATACGAAATATTGGCAGCATCCAGATTAGGCATGACCAGGACATTGGCCTCGCCCTTGAGCGTCGACTCCGGATAAGCGTTCAGACGAATCTCTTCAGACAGGGCCGAGTCACCATGCATTTCGCCATCGACTTCGAGCTCGCCCGAAGCCAAAGCTGGCAACAGGGCGGCGGCACGGCTCATCTTGAGCGCGGACGCCGATGCCGATGATCCGAAGTTCGAATGCGACAGCAGCGCAACTTTCGGATGCACACCAAAGCGCTTCACCTCGTCGGCAGCCAGCATGGCAATCTCGGCGATCTGCTCGGCATCCGGGTTTTCATTCACGTGTGTATCGGTAATAAACAGTGAGCGCCCAGGTAGCATCAGGTAGTTCATCGCGGCAAACACATTCACGCCCGTCCGTTTGCCGATAACCTCGCTGACCACTTTAAGGTGGTCAGCGTACTGTCCGATCACACCGCAAATCATGCCATCAGCGTGACCGAGCTTCATGAGCATAGCGCCCATGAGGGTTGTGTCACGACGCATTTCCGACTTGGCGATATCCGGTGTCACACCGCGGCGCGCCATGAGCTTGTGATATGCCGTCCAACATTCGCGATAACGCGAATCGTCATGTGGGTTCACCAGCTCGAAATCAACGCCAGGTTTGATGCGCAAGCCGGCACGTTCGAGGCGCGTGGCCACCACTTCCGGGCGGCCAATTAATATCGGCGTTGCCAATTGCTCTTCGAGGACCACTTGGGTTGCACGCAGCACACGCTCGTCTTCACCTTCGGCGAACAGGATCCGCTGGCGCGGACCTTCCTTGCAGGCGACAAAAACTGCGCGCATGCCGATGCCGGTGTGATAAACAAACTCTTTGAGATGCTCGATGTACGCATCCATATCGGCGATCGGTCGGCGAGCAACACCCGAGCTGACTGCGGCCTTCGCCACGGCAGGCGCAATACGCGTAATGAGGCGCGGATCGAAAGGTTTGGGAATCAAGTACTCTGGCCCGAATTGCAGTTCGTGACCGGCGTAGGCCATGGCCACTTCGTCGGAAACTTCCACTTCGGCGAGTTCGGCGATGGCGTAGACACACGCCAACTTCATTTCTTCTGTAATCGTTGTCGCGCCGACATCGAGTGCACCACGGAAAATAAACGGGAAACACAGCACGTTATTAACCTGGTTGGGGTAATCCGAACGGCCGGTGGCAATAATTGCATCGGGACGAACCTTGCGCGCCTCTTCCGGCATAATTTCCGGCGTTGGATTTGCCAACGCGAAAATCAGCGGATTTTCTCTCATGCCGTGCAACCACTCTGCCTTGAGTGCCCCGGCAGCAGATAAGCCCAGGAATATGTCCGCGCCGTTTAGTGCATCCTGTAACGTACGCGCCTTCGTATTTTGTGCATACTTTGCCTTAGTCGGTTCCATGTTGGCGTCACGGCCAACATAGATCACGCCCTTGGAATCGCAGACCGTAATGTTTTCCCGCTTGACACCGATTTCGCACCAGAGATCCAAACAGGCGATTGCGGCGGCACCCGCGCCTGACACGACCACACGGATTGTGGCGATGTCTTTTTTAATGACCTTGAGACCATTGATCAGCGCCGATGCGGAAATGATGGCTGTGCCATGCTGGTCATCATGAAAGACCGGGATCTTCATACGCTTCTTGAGCTCACGCTCGATGTAGAAGCACTCCGGTGCTTTGATATCTTCGAGGTTGATACCGCCAAGCGTCGGCTCCAACGCAGCAATCATCTCGATCAGTTTGTCCGGGTCGTTTTCGGCCAGTTCGATATCGAAGACATCGATGCCGGCAAACTTTTTGAACAGGCAACCCTTGCCTTCCATCACCGGCTTAGAGGCCAGCGGACCGATATTACCTAGACCGAGGACAGCTGTTCCGTTGGTGACAACGCCAACCAAATTGGCACGGGCGGTGAGCGTATCTGCCTCGTTGGGATTGGCTTCGATTTCTTCGCAGGCAAACGCCACGCCCGGAGAGTATGCCAACGCCAAATCGCGCTGGTTTGTCAGACCTTTTGTCGGCGTCACGGAGATTTTTCCGTGCGTAGGGTAACGGTGGTACTCCAGCGCAGCTGCGCGCAGATCCTTTTGCATATGCTCTCCGGCGATGTCCGCGACTCAAGGGTCTGCAGACAAAAAAGACCGGCGCTTCGGGGGCCGGTCAACCGCCAACCCTGGAAGCGCCAGCGGATTGATCTTAAAGATTAAAATGGGCGGTGCGCGGCGCGTTTTCTAGCGGCGGCACATAGGTCTCAAACAGGGTCTCGCGGGAATAGGCGCCCGGGCCAGTGCAATGGATACGCACAACTTCCATCACGGGGCCCGTGCCGACTACCGCCATCAGACGGCCACCCAAGGCTAGCTGGTGCAGCAACGCATTGGGGACTTCCGGTACCGAACCGGTCAAAACGATCGCATCGTAGGGTTCGCCCGCTTCGTACCCCTTGAGACCATCGCCTAGAATGAGCGTTACGTTCTCAATACCGGCTTCGGCCAGATTGGTCTGTGCCTGAGCCTGCAGTGCCGGGTCAATTTCCAAACTGGTCACATGCGCGCCCTGCGATGCGAGCAGCGCAGTCATGTACCCCGAACCGGTACCCACTTCCAGAATCTGCGCATCGGGCGCCAGTTCCAACTCCTGCAGCATGCGCGCTTCCATGCGCGGCGCCATCATAACGGCGTTGGACGTTAGTGGGATCTCGATATCGGCAAAAGCTAGCGATCGATAGTTCTGTGGCACAAAGTCTTCCCGACGCACTTCGAACAAGAGATCCAGCACGTTTGGATCTAGGACATTCCACGGCCGAATTTGTTGTTCGACCATATTGAAGCGAGATTTTTCAGTGTTCATGCGCAGATTTCCGGCGTAAAAGTTTGGAAAACGACCAATGACGTCTCGCACGATTATACCCGCGCACATCGGTCGGGAACATCCCAGTAACGTCCTTCAGTCAGTGGGTTTCGGGTCCAATATCTGCGGTTCGCCCAAGGGCCGTCCACACCCCTGACACAGGCCGCTATCCGGGTCTGCCATGCAAACCCCGATACAGGGATACAACGCCTCAATGTCGGCAGAGGGCGATGGGGCAGGGTTAGCGGGTTGGGTTGGTTGGCTGGCCATCGTCGCAGTGTAACGCTGCCAGTACAGGACCTCAAATTCCCCTTGGGGCTACCCGAAAAGAATGACAACGCCATACCCCTTGTGCTATCGGGTCTTTACAGGCAATCTATGGCTGTCGCACCCCGTGCCGGCTGGGTTTGCCGTTTACGCGCGCCCCACGCAGCACGATTTTTTTGGCTTTTAGATTCCGGAGATCACCATGTCGCAGTCCCCTAACCCCGCCGAGGGCTCGGAAGGCAAAAACCCTGCCGAACTGGTTCACGTATATGCCGAAGTTGCCCAACGTGCATCGCGCGTTCTGAGCAGCTTTCTGGAGCGTCAGTCCGAAAAGGGTGTCAACACCGCCGGCGAAGAAGTGGGTATCGCCAAGGCTTTTATGGATCTGTCAGCACGTCTGATGTCGAACCCGTACCAGCTGGCACAGACCCAGATGAACATGGTTCACAATTATTTCTCGCTTTGGCAGAACTCAATGATGCGCATGATGGGGATGAGCGCCGAGCCGACCATGGCGCCGGATCGTGCCGACAAGCGCTTCAAGGATGAAGGCTGGCAACAAGATTTCGTGTTCGATTTCATCAAACAGTCGTACCTCATCGCCTCCAAGCACATTCTGGACACCGTTGGCACCGTCGAAGGGATGGACGAGAAGCACCGTGAGAAAGTGAACTTTTACACCCGTCAGTACGTCGACGCCCTCTCGCCAAGCAACTTTGCGCTGACCAACCCGGAAGTGTTCCGCGAAACGGTTCGCACCCAGGGTCAGAACCTGGTCAAAGGTCTGAACAACCTGCTCCATGATGTCGAGGCTGGTGACGGTAAGCTACGTATCCGCATGACGGATACCTCGGCTTTTGAACTAGGCAAGAACGTGGCCACCACCAAGGGAAAGGTCATATACCAGAACGACCTGTTCCAGCTGATTCACTACGAACCGACCACCAAGCAGCAATTTGAAGTGCCGCTGCTGATCGTGCCGCCCTGGATCAACAAGTTTTACATCCTCGATCTGCGCGAAAAGAATTCTTTCGTCAAGTGGACGACGGATCAGGGACATTCGACCTTCATCATCAGCTGGCTCAACCCGGATGAGAAACACGCCGATCTGAACTTCGAGGACTACCTCCTGGAAGGCTCACTGGCCGCCATCAACGCTGTTGAGCAAGCAACAGGCTGCAAGAAGATCAACACCGCCGGCTACTGCCTGGGCGGCACACTGCTCATGTCGACGCTGGCCTACATGGCCGCCAAGAAAGATACCCGCGTCAATTCGGCCACCTTCTTCACAACCATGCTGGACTTTACGGATCCGGGCGAACTGGGCGTCTTCATCGATGAGGCCAGCATCGCCACGATTGAGAAGAAGATGGAAAAGACCGGTTATCTGGATGGTTCGGAAATGGCCGGTACCTTCAGCATGCTGCGTGCCAACGATCTGGTCTGGTCCTTTGTCATCAACAACTACCTGATGGGCAAGGATCCGTTCCCGTTCGATCTGCTCTATTGGAACTCGGACTCGACGCGCATGCCTCGCGCCATGCACAGTTTCTACCTGCGCAACATGTACCTGAAAAACATTCTGAAGGAACCGGGTGGCATCACGCTGGGCGGCGTGCCTATTGATATCCGCAAGGTCAAGACCCCCTGTTATTTCGTTTCGGCTATCGAAGACCATATCGCCCCTTGGATGAGCACCTACATGGGCGTGCACCTGCCTTCGGGTCCGGTCAATTTCGTTCTGGGCGGCTCAGGCCATATTGCCGGCATCGTCAACCCGCCGGCCGGCAACAAGTACTGCTACTGGACCAACACCCAATTGCCAGAAACCGCGCAAGAGTGGTTCGAGGGGGCCAAGCAGCATGAAGGCTCGTGGTGGCCGAACTGGGAGCAGTGGGTCGAGGCAATCGACGATAAGAAGGTTGCAGCCCGCGTGCCGGGAACCGGCCCGCTCAAGGCGATTGAAGATGCGCCGGGCAGCTTTGTCAAAATGCGTGCCGATGCCAAGAAAGCACCGGCAGCTTCCAAAGCCAAGGCTAAAGCTGCCAAGTAACTGCTACACCCGCTGCAAAGAAAAAGCCCGCTGAAGCGGGCTTTTTCTTTGGATCGAAACGCGATTACTTGCGCTTGTTCACAGCATCCTTGAATGCCTTACCGGCCGAGAACTTAACAGTCTTGGCAGCAGCGATCTTGATGGTTTCGCCGGTTTGCGGGTTGCGACCGGTACGAGCAGCGCGCTTGCCGCTCGAGAACGAACCGAAGCCCACCAGGCTCACCGAGTCACCCTTGGTCACGGCCTTAACAACAGCAGCGATCGTGGCGTCGAGGGCGGCTTGAGCAGCAGCTTTGCTCAGCTTGGCGTCTTTGGCGATTACTTCAATCAGTTCAGCTTTATTCATAAGGGTGTCTCCCAAGTGTTTACAAAAATCTGTAGGACCAATGAGGTTCATCAGTTCCGTGTGGTCATTATGCCCTGACTTTCTGCAGCTTTTACAAGTACCACCATAAATTTTTTTGTTGCAAGAAAGCTGAAACACCGGCCACGGGCGGGTTCCAGGATGGTGCGCGCACGCATCACGGTGACGCGGCATGATTTCTTACAAAGACTCTCTTTCAAAAAAGTCCTATCATCGCAATGAATTATCGGCTTTTCATGAGAATCATGATGAGTGTGCGCATGCACCATTAGTGGCGCTGAAACCATTACAGGCTATGACTTTCCGGGCGTTGGTGCTGGTTTGTTCCGCCACGACTTGGATGGAAATGCCACGGAGATCGGCCAAAGTTTGGGCGATTCTCGGCAACTCTGAGGGTTCGTTTCTCCTATTACGCAACCAAGCGGGTGCCATGTCGGGCGCATCAGTTTCAAGAACAATGTGCCCTAAAGGGAGTTGTGCCGCTAGCCGGCGAATTCGCGTCGAACCTTCATAGGTCATGCTTCCGCCAAAACCCAATAGAAAGCCCATGCGTATCAGTTGTTCTGCCTGACTCTCGCTGCCGTTGAAGGCGTGTGCGATGCCTCCTGGTATCTTTGAATACTTGCCTTGCACACGCTTTAGAGACTGAATGACTTCCTCTACGGCATGGCGCACATGAAGCAAAACAGGAAGACTATGCTTAATCGCCAGATCTAACTGCGCCTCAAACCATAGGCGCTGCTGCGCCATGTCTGGCACGCCGGTGTATCCATCCAAACCAATCTCTCCAACGGCTATAGGACGATGCGCTTCTAGCTGTTGATCCAGGACTTGTAGATCTGTATCTACGGCATTTTCAATGTACAAGGGATGAATCCCGTAGGCCGGTAAAATCATTGGCCAGTCTTGCCGCGTTTGAGACGCAGCAGAAAGCGCTTCTACTGCATGAAATCCCAAGACCGCCACGGAGGGATTAAAGCAGCAATCAACCCCCGCCTGTTTGGCACGGATTAGCGCTTGCTCTCGATCTAAATCAAACTCTGATGCATCCCAATGTACGTGGGTGTCGACCCAGCCCTTGGAAAGCGGTTCCATCAGTAGCAATAGGTAAATGGGAAGTCGACTTCGGGCCGCTGGCCGGAAATGATGTCTGCCAGCGCGCGACTGGAGCCGCACGACATCGTCCAGCCTAAAGTGCCATGACCTGTGTTTAGGAACAAGTTTTTTAAGCGTGATGCGCCGACAATCGGGACATTCGAGGGCGTTGCTGGGCGTAATCCGGTCCAGTAAACCGGTTCACCCACGGTACGCAGATGCGGGAAAATCTGGTGGGTACGTGCCGTAATGGCTTGGCAACGAACCTGATTCAGACCCATACCGTAACCGTTCATTTCTGCTGTACCAGCGATCCGTAGCCGATTACCCAAACGCGAAAATACCAGCTTGTGTCCGTCATCGGTCAGGCTGACAGATGGTGCGAAGTTTTCACCTTCTGCCAGTGTCAGCGTGGCGGAATAGCCTTTCGCCGGATAAATCGGTAGGCGAATACCCAAGGGGTTGAGCAAGGCATTGCTAAAGCTGCCGCAAGCAACAACGTATGCATCGGCCTGAATTCTTTCACCGTTGTAGCGCTCGGCATATTCGATCCGATCAGCAGTGCCGCGCAAACGTACGATCGGCATGCCGTATTCAAAACGCACACCTCGCTGCGCCGCCAGTTCAGCCAAACGACGCGTGAACAGGTGCGCATCACCAGACTCATCAGAAGGTGTGTAATGCCCGCCAACGATCATTGGCCTTGCATCGCTCAGCGCCGGTTCGATGCGTTCGCATTCCACAGCATCGACCTGGCTTCGATCAAGACCAAAATCACGCATGACTTCGGCCGCCATGGCAGCACCTTCAAATTCACGCTGGTCGGTATAAAAATGCAAAATTCCCCGAGTCAACTCGTCATAAGAGAGGCCAGTTTTGCTCCGAAGTTCAATCAAGCTTCGACGGCTGTAGCTGGCAAGAGACACAATCGCACGAATATTTTCTTTAGTTCTTCCGGGTGAGCACTCGCGTAGGAACTGAAAGCCCCAGCGGAACAGTTCAGGATCCAAGCGCCAGCGGAATAGCAACGGCGCGTCTTCCTTGCCCAGCCAGCCGAAGATCTTGCGTATTGCTCCGGGATTTGCCCAAGGTTCGGCATGCGATACAGAAATTTGGCCGCCATTAGCGAAACTGGTTTCTTGCCCGGCACCGGGCTGCCGGTCGACAACTGTGACCTCATGACCCGCTTCCGACAAATACCACGCAGTAGTGGTGCCAACGACGCCCGCACCGATCACCAACATTTTCATAACGGCTTCTCCTCGCTCTCGCGAATACGCGTAATCCGTGACACTTCGGGTAAATGGCGAATATTGCGCATCACTCTGGCCAAATGCTTACGATCCCGAACCTGTAACGTGAAGAACAATGTCGTATACATTCCACCAAGATCATCCATACTGATGTGAACAATATCGGATTCCGCTTCGGCAATCGCCGACGAAATCTTAGCGAGTACACCGCGTTGATTACGAATCTCGACCCGAATACGAACATCGAACTGGCCATTCATATCCGGGGCCCACTCTACATCAACCCACTTCTGCGTGGCGTGGCCGAGTTGCCGACGGATCCGTAGACAATCATGCGTGTGTACGATCAGACCACGCTTGGCATCCAGCGAACCAACAATCGGATCGCCCGGAATTGGCTGACAGCAGGTCGATAGATGCACGGCTACGCCATCGGCACCATTAATCATGACCGGTGCTCTGATCGTGGTTGGCAGTGCTTGAGCCGGGTCAATGCCGAGCAGTTCTACGGCAACGTCGGTCGCGGGACGTTGCCCTGTGCCAATCTGACTCAGAATCTGGCCTTCGGCCTGAGCCCCTGACGCTGACAAGATCCGACCCCATTCGGCTTCCGGCACATCCTGCAGCCGCTGGCCATAACGCGCCAGCTCGCTGCTGAGCAGACGCTTGCCAAGCGCCGCCGAAGAATCATGGTGTGCGGAACGCAGAAAGTGACGGATTTTGCTTCGGGTTCGCCCGGAGCGCACGAACTTCAACCAGGCCGGGTTCGGATTGGGAATAACCGCCGTGATGATTTCGATCTGATCGCCGTTTTGCAACTCGGTACGCAATGGCGCGAACTCACGATTGATTCTGGCGGCCACGCAACGATTGCCGATATCGGTATGCACAGCGTATGCAAAATCCACAGCAGTCGAACCGCGAGGCAGCGTAAAAATTTTTCCCTTGGGCGAAAACACGAACACTTCGTCCGGAAACAAATCAACCTTGGCAAGTTCGTAGAACTCAGAAGAGTCACCGCTCATTGATTGCATTTCGACCAGCGACTCCAACCACTTGGTGGTTTTATCGTGCAGGTCGTCGGAGAACTTGCCGGTTTCCTTGTACAGCCAGTGAGAGGCCACGCCCTCCTGCGCGAGGCGATGTTGATCGCGCGTGCGGATCTGTATCTCGATGGGGGTGCCATACGGGCCGATCAAGGTCGTATGCAATGACTGGTACCCATTCACTTTCGGAATCGCCAGATAGTCTTTGAATTTACCGGGTAAAGGTTTGTAAAGTGCGTGCAATGCGCCCAGGGCGAGGTAGCACTCTGCATCTGTTTCAACAATAATCCGGAATCCGTAAATGTCGAGTACCTGAGAAAATGAAAGATGCTTCTCGATCATCTTGCGATAAATCGAGTAAAGCGTTTTCTGACGTCCAAAAACTTCAGCGTTCACACCTACCTGTGCGAGTTTTTCTGAAAGACTATTCAGAATCTTCTGCACCATTTCTTTCCGGTTGCCGCGTACCGATTTAACCGTACGCTCCAGAACATCATAGCGATGCGGGTAAATGCTCTTGAACGCCAGATCCTGCAACTCCCGAAAGAGGGTATTCAGACCGAGACGGTTAGCAATAGGTGCATAGATCTCGAGTGTTTCGCGCGCGATCCGGCGACGTTTATCTGGCCGCATTGAGCCCAGGGTCTGCATATTATGCAGACGATCGGTGAGCTTGATCAGAATGACACGTATATCGCGCGCCATGGCCAGCAGCATCTTGCGGAAGTTTTCGGCTTGCGCCTCATGCTGACTGGCAAATTCCAAGCGATCAAGTTTCGACAAGCCCTCCACCAGATTGGCAACCGGTTTACCAAAGCGCGTTGTCAGCTCTTCCTTGGTGGTACCCGTGTCTTCGATCGTATCGTGAAGCAACGCAGCCATGATGGCGACGGCATCCATCTTCCACTCGGCTAGGGCGCCGGCAACCGCTAACGGGTGCGTTATGTATGGCTCACCGGAGATTCGCTTTTGACCACGGTGGCAGCGCTCGCTGAAGACGAATGCTTCTTCGACACGCGCCAAGTCCTGGGCGGGCAGATACTCCAGGCTGTCTATAAAAACCCGGTAAGCCGGGTCGTCCGGCCCGATAGCCGGCAACTGATCAGGGGGAACGTCGACGTTGAGCGGTGCACGGGCTTCCGTATTCATCGTAGGCCCCTGTTCCCATCCGACACATCAGCCGTTCATCAGACCTGCGGACGGTTCAACACTTCCACACCTACCAACCCTTCGCCAATTTCACGCAGCGCAATAACGGTTGGTTTGTCGAAGTCAGCTTCGACGTGCGGCGTAGCGCCGTTCGCAAGCTGGCGTGCGCGATAGGTCGCAGCCAACGTCATTTGAAAACGGTTCGGGATTTTTTTCAGGCAATCTTCAACTGTAATGCGAGCCATGATGCGTTTCCGTTCTTAAGAGCAATGAAGATAAGAAGCCACTAACGACGACGATCGCTGCGTCTGGTTTTCCAGACGTACACGGGCGGCCGCGAACACGGCCAGTAACTCGGTCAGGGCTTCGTCTAGGTTTTCGTTAATTATAACGTAGGGAAACTCATCCAGATGCCGCAATTCCTCGCGAGCGTTCGCTACGCGGCGGGCGATGACCTCGGCCGAATCCTGGCCACGACCCCGCAACCGGCGCTCCAGTACATCAAAGGATGGGGGCAGGATAAAGACGCCCACCGATTCGGGATAGATCTTGCGAATCTGCTGCGCGCCCTGCCAGTCGATTTCCAGAATGACATCCCGGTCCTCACTGAGCAACGCTTCAATACCACGACGGGTTGTGCCGTAAAAATTGCCATGAACCTCGGCCGATTCCAGGAATTCACCCGCGATCTGCAGCTGCTTGAAGGTTTCTACTGGTACAAAATGATAATCCACGCCATCCCGCTCGCCAGGGCGCGGCGTCCGCGTGGTGGTGGAAATCGATAGTGCCAAGCGGGGATTCTGCGCCAAAGCCATGCGGGTCAGCGTCGTCTTACCGGCACCCGAGGGCGCCGCAATCACGAACAAGCTGCCAGGTCCGGGGCGATGAGTCGTGGAGTTCTGTGTCATGATGAGGGTCAATGGGCTAACTAGTCGATTATTCGATATTTTGCACCTGTTCGCGGATCTGTTCGATCAGAAGTTTTAGCTCCATAGCGATTGCTGAAATCTCGGTGCTGACCGATTTCGAACCCAGGGTATTCGCTTCACGGTTCAACTCCTGCATCAGGAAGTCCAGCCGCTTACCCGCCTGGCCCCGGGTTGAAACGACTCGATCCACCTCGTCCAGGTGTACTTTTAGGCGTCCCAGCTCTTCGGCGACATCCGTCCTGACTGCATATAGCGTCAGCTCCTGACGGATTCGCTCGTCATCGGCACTTCCGATGACTTCGATCAGCTTGGCGCGCGCCTTCTCGGCAAATGCCTGTTGTGCCGCTGGAATCAGCGGTTCGGCGCGAGCAACAAGTTCACGCATCGCGGCTGTACGCGTTTTAATGAGCTCGGCCAACCGGGCACCTTCGCGATCGCGCACGTCCTTAAGCTCTTTAATCGCTTGCGCAGCCATGGTATGAAACTCCGGCAGCAACGCAGCCCAATCCAACTCGGCAGACTGCACAACACCGGGCCAACGCAAAATATCAGCCGTGCTCAAGCCGCGGCTATTGGCAGAGAAGTTCTGCACCTCCTGCGCAAGCTTAAGCAAACGTTCTAATCGGTCAGCATCCAGCGTTTCTGTCACATCACTGGCTTTTAGCGCCCAGCCAGCGCGACACTCGACTTTGCCGCGCCCCAGTTCCTTGCCCAGCAACTCACGCAAAGGCATTTCCAGTGTTCGCAGTTCATCCGGAAAACGAAAACTCAGATCCAGAAAACGTGAGTTCACGCTCTTGATCTCGAAACTGAGGCTGCCACCAACGTTGCTCCCGGCAATGGGTCGAGTCACGTTGGCGAATCCGGTCATACTGGCGATCATGGGAAATCCTGAATCTCTGGAGAAGTCGTACAATGCCGACGAGTTTAAACCACAGGAGCCCCCATGCGACCCAGCCAGCGCCAACCCGCTGAATTACGCCCGCTTTCGATCACTCGCGGCTATACCGTTCATGCAGAAGGCTCCGTTTTGATCCAAATCGGCCAAACCCGCGTCCTGTGCACCGCCAGCGTAGAAACCAATCTGCCACCCTGGCTGCGCGGTAAGGGGCAGGGGTGGGTGACGGCTGAATACGGTATGCTGCCACGCGCCACGCACACGCGCAGCGCCCGCGAGGCGGCCAAAGGTAAGCAAACGGGGCGCACACAGGAAATCCAACGCCTTATCGGCCGAAGCCTCCGCGCCGTGACCGACCTGGTTGCCCTGGGGGAACGTCAGATTACGCTGGATTGTGATGTATTACAGGCCGATGGCGGAACGCGTTGCGCCGCCATCACCGGGGCTTGGATCGCCCTGCATGACGCCTGCGCCAAGCTGGTTGCCGCCGGAGATCTGCCATCCAATCCGATTCGAGACCACGTTGCGGCGATCTCGGTCGGTATCGTCGACAGCCAGCCCGTGCTTGATCTCGATTACACCGAAGACTCGAGCTGCGATACGGATATGAACGTCATTATGACCGGTAGCGGCGGCATTGTTGAGATTCAAGGGACAGCCGAAGGAACGCCTTTCACGCGCAACGAACTCACTGCCTTGGTGGATCTGGCTGAACAAGGTATCCGCGATCTGGTGGCTGCACAAAAGCAGGCCACTAAAGCTTGAGTATGCAGCGCCTCGTACTTGCTTCCAATAACGCCAAAAAGCTTAAAGAGCTTGGCACGTTATTAGCACCCCTCGGTATTGAACTGGTACCACAAGAGGCATTAAACATCCGGGAAGCCAAAGAACCTTTTGCCACCTTTGTTGAAAACGCACTCGCCAAAGCTCGGCATGCCGCAAGCTTAAGCGGTCTGCCGGCCATCGCCGACGACTCCGGACTCTGCGTCCGCGCACTCGGTGGCGCGCCTGGCGTGTTATCCGCCCGCTTTGCGGGCGAACCGAAATCAGACGAACGCAACAACCAGCTATTGCTGGAAAAACTCTTAGGACAAACGGATCGTACCGCTCACTTTGTAAGTCTGCTGGTACTCGCACGACACGCTGATGATCCTCAACCCATCATCGCCGAAGGCAATTGGCATGGGGAGATCCTAGAGGCGCCGCGGGGCGAACACGGTTTCGGCTATGACCCGCTATTCTGGGTACCAGAGGCCAACCTCTCCGCCGCCGAAATGAGCCCGGAAGCCAAAAACCTTTGTTCTCATCGAGCGGTCGCCATGCAGCAACTGCTCGCACGATTGCATGTGCTCTAACCCAATATAGCCTTTTTCGTGACACAACCGATCATCTTTGTCCCCGGGGGAAAACAGCTGCTGCATTCAGTGCCAGCAATCACACCGGAATTTACGCAGACAATCCCCCTCTCGCTGTATGTGCATGTGCCATGGTGCGTGCGCAAATGTCCCTACTGCGACTTCAACTCACATATCGCACCCGAGATGCTGCCTGAAAAGGCCTTCGTCGATGCACTGCTGGAAGACCTGACCCTTGCCTTGCCGAGCATCTGGGGGCGTCGGGTGGAAACCGTTTTCTTCGGCGGTGGTACACCAAGCCTGCTATCGCCGGAGGCTATCGACCGGCTTATCACGGGTTTTCGCACGCTTTTGCCGCTTTCACCCGAAGCGGAGATCACGCTGGAGGCAAATCCGGGCACGGTCAACGCTGAGCGCTTCCGCGGCTTTCGCGCTGCTGGGGTAAATCGGTTATCACTAGGCATACAGAGCTTCAACGATGCATCCTTACACGCCCTTGGCCGCATCCATGATCGGGCGCAAGCTATCGACGCCATCGAAGCAGCAGCGCAGATCTTCGATACCTTCAACCTGGATCTCATGGTTGGGTTGCCGCACCAAGACGTCGAAGCCGCGCTCGCTGATATTGATCATGCACTGGCTTTTGAACCACCGCATTTCTCTTGCTACCAACTAACGCTGGAGCCGCACACGCCTTTCGAGGCCATGCCGCCTGCCGGCTTACCGGACGATGACACCTGTGCAGAAATCCAGGATCAACTGGAGGCGCGGTTTTTGGCTGCTGGCTATGTCCACTATGAAACTTCAGCCTTTGCACAACCCGGCCATCAGTGCCGGCACAACCTCAACTATTGGACCTTTGGCGACTATCTGGGCATTGGTCCGGGCGCGCATAGCAAATTGACCAACCATGAAGGTGTACGCCGTACCATGCGTCACAAGCTTCCGAAAAGCTATCTGGGTGCAACCGGAACAGGAAGCTTCACCCAAAGCGACGAGGGCATCGCTGCCGAAGCCCTGACTGGCGAATTTATGATGAATGCACTGCGCTTAAGTGCCGGATTTACAATCGATCTTTTCGAACGACACACCGGGCTGCCCTGGCTAGTCGTCAGCCAAGAGGTTGAATCGGCGATACGCGATGGGTTTCTGGAGTGGGTGGCGCCCGGAAAACACGTCAAACCCACACATCAAGGACGTCGCTTTCTCAATGTATTGCTGCAACGGTTTCTCTGAAAGAAAAATCGTAACGACTTTACCTCTTGCGGAAAACCAGATCCCACACACCATGACCCAGTTTGAGCCCACGGCTCTCGAACTTGGTGAGTGGTCGGTAAGCCGGGCGTTCGGCGTAACCGCTGGCGGTATTTTCAAGGGTCGGCTCGGCCGATAAGACTTCCAACATCTGTTCGGCGTAGTTCTCCCAGTCAGTAGCGCAGTGAATCGTCCCGCCTTGCTTTAACCGGGCCGCCAGGATTCGTACGAATCCTGGCTGAATCAAGCGACGTTTATGGTGACGCTTCTTGTGCCAGGGATCCGGAAAAAAGATCAAGATGCCGTCCAGTGATTCCAGCGCGATCATCTCGTTGACAACATCCACCGCATCGTGAGTCATGATGCGCAGATTCGTCAGCCCGTCTTGTGCAATGAGCTTGAGCAGATTACCAACACCGGGACGATGTACCTCAATGCCCAGATAATCGTTGGCCGGATGATTGCGGGCGATTTCAGCGGTGGCTCCCCCCATGCCAAAACCAATCTCGAGATAGCGCGGCGCGGCGCGACCGAAAATCGCATCCCAATCAACCATGACCGGCGCAAAGTCCACCCCCCATCGTGGCCAACCAGTCTCAATGGCCGAACTTTGGCCCTCGGTCAGACGCCCTTCTCGGCGCACAAAGCTTCGGATACGGCGCAAGTGTTCGGGCAAATCACTCAGAACGGGTTTGCTCTTCTCGGTCATCGCTACTTTCAACGGGGTCGGATTGTTTCTCTTCGGCGGTAACAGCAGGACGCTTTTGTTTCAAATAGTCTGGGTTTTTAACTTCTACCAGCACCGCGTCGTAGCGTTTGGTCAGATTCATACTGGGTAAAGCCAGGGTCTCGGGCAAACTAGCGCAAGCGTCTAACTTCGCATCGTCAGATAGATTCAACCGCGACTTCAGATGCATCGTAGCAGCAACGCGCTGCTGCAAATCATCCGACTGGTTGGGTAAACGGTAGTAATTGGCGAGACGAACCGTAATCTGCTTCAGCGTTGCGCCGTTCACACTCAACCACTGAGCGTAGCTGGCGCTGGCATCCGGATCATCTTCACATGTCTGGCCTAGCAGGGTAATGGCATTACCGATTCCGAAGACTCGTTGGGTCGCCAAAATTTCTGGCTGGTCGAATGCATAAGCGTGGACTCTTGGCGTTTCTGTTGCTTTCGCCACCATGGGCGAAAGCAGTAACAGCGTCGCGATGTACCCGTACCTCATTCAGAGCGTCTGAAATTAATGGCGGCCAATCAAGCCCGTGGTCGGCGAACTCGGGTCAGCGCTATAGAACTTGCGGGGCATGCGGCCAGCCAGATAAGCGGCACGACCCGATTCGACAGCCAGCTTCATGGCGCTGGCCATGAGTACCGGATCCTGCGCGTGTGCAATCGCGGTGTTCATCAGAACACCGGCACAACCCAACTCCATAGCAATCGTCGCATCAGACGCCGTTCCCACACCCGCATCGACGATGACCGGCACGCTGGATTGATCAAGAATCAGGCGTAGGTTCCAAGGATTAAGAATCCCCATGCCCGAACCGATTAACGACGCCAGCGGCATAATGGCGACACAGCCAATGTCTTCCAGCATCTTTGCCTGAATCGGATCGTCCGAGCAGTAGACCATGACCTCGAAACCTTCACGCACGAGTATTTCCGCAGCCTTCAGCGTTTCCGGCATATTCGGAAACAGCGTCGTCTGATCCCCCAGGACTTCGAGCTTACAGAGCGGTTGGCCTTCCAGCAGTTCACGTGCCAAGCGGAGTGTGCGCACAGCATCCTCAGCCGTAAAGCAACCCGCCGTATTCGGCAGGATGGTGTAGCGATCCAGCGGAATCACATCCAGCAGATTTGGCGCGCCCACATCCTGGCCAATATTGGTGCGGCGAATCGCCACCGTCACAATCTCGGCACCCGAGGCCGCAATGGCTCGGCCCGTTTCATCAAAATCCTTGTATTTACCGGTACCCACCAGCAGACGTGACCGGTAGGTCTTGCTGCCGATAGTGATGGCGCTCATGGAATCCTGGGGCTGCATGCTTAACCTCCGCCAACGGCGACGACAATCTCGATCTCATCGCCTTCTACCAGGGCTGTCGACAGGTGTAAGCTGCGCGGCACGATGTCGCCGTTACGCTCAACCGCAACCCGGCGGCCAGCCAACGCCAAAAGCTCGAGCAAGGCACTTACCGTCGTATTGGGTGGGCATCGATACGCTTTACCGTTAACGGTCAGATTCATGAGGGACGAGATTCTCTGGAGCGGGCGAAGGGAATCGAACCCTCCTCATAAGCTTGGGAAGCTTAGGTAATGCCACTATACGACGCCCGCGGGTTTGATAGACATATATTGTAATCGAACGACCGCAGCACCCCGGAAAAATTCGATTGACATAGATTAAAATTCCCTTCATGCCCTCGAACCAACCCAACCGTCTCGAAGCCATCATAAATGCCCCGATGACCCCGTATTTTTTCGGGTTTCTTGGTTGGTACGGTACGTGGCTGATCCAGCTACAGCTTACGGTGCTTGATTACGCCGTTGGCGTTTCGTTGATATTTTTGCCCGCCGGTATCCGAACGCTTGCCGTGCTGATCTTCGGATTTCGGGGTGCCGTGGGTGTGTTTCTCGGCTCCATTCTATCGACCATTGGCTATATGGGCCATGTCAAATCCATGAACTTTGTTCATATCTGCATTGTGGGAGCCGTTTCGGCGTTTTCTTCTTATCTGATGATGAGGCTGATTTGCTGGTGGCGACGTATTGGCGACAATCTGGATGAACTCGCTTTTAATGACGTGCTGACCATCGTCTTTACACAAGGGCTGCTTTCGGCCTCTCTGCATCAAATTATTTATGCGTATCATCCGCTCGAGATCGCTTACGATCATCCTTCACCGGCAGAGGCCTTCCGCCTTTGGGCCGCTATGGCGACCGGCGACATCGTGGGCTCCATGATTTTGATGCTAAGCGCTGTTGCGCTGGCCAATGTTTTCCGCCACATGTATCGGACAATACGGTAAACAGGATAATTATTAGGCAGAAACTTCCCGAAAACTTGCGCAGACACTCAAGCCATACTCTCCCGGACCATCCTGTAGAACCAATGTCGCACCGTGCAATTGTGCGATTCGCAATGCAATAGACAACCCCAGCCCCGAACCCGGTGCATTATTACCCTCAAGGCGGGTAAAACGCGAAAGCACCCGATCACGCTCGTGTTCGGGGATCCCCGGACCTTGATCACTGACTGTTAAACGCACCTTGCCGTCAAGGCGTTTGATCGTTACGGCAACAAAGGTATCAGCCGGCGAGTAACGAATGGCATTATCGATCAGATTACGTAGCAAAACCGCCAGCAAGGCTGGCTCTCCGCGTACCCAGGCGGCTTGCCCTTCATCAAGCATGACCTCTACTTTTTTCTGTAATGCCTGTGGTGTTATTTCGGCAATGACATCTACTGCAATCTTGCGCAAATCACAATTTACAAAATTACTGATGAGCGTGTCATTATCCAGACGCGCCATCGTGAGCAACTGTGCGAGCAAATGTGTTGCACGGTCACTGGCTTGAACAACCGAATTCAATGCTTTAGTTCGCTCATTCGCCTCGGTTGCAGCGGCTGCCACCTGGGCATAGGTTCGAATCACCGCCAGGGGAGTCCGGATCTCATGGGCCGCATCGGCAGTAAACCGCCGCTCCTGCTCAATCGAATCTGAGACGCGTTGTAACAGACGGTTGGTCTGTTCAATGATCGGCCGGATTTCATTCGGCACATCGGTTGCCACAATTGGATCCAGCCTATCGGGCGACCGTTGACCAATCGAGCTGGCAAGCCGCTGCAAAGGCTTGAAGCGCTGGCGCATCAACAACACCAGGCCCAAGGCCAGCGTGGGTAGCGCGATGAGAAGCGGTGTCAGTAAATGTTTAGCCAACTCCTTACCAACCGCATTTCGCGCTTCATAGCTTTCTGCCACCAGAATACGATGCTGATGCCGCTCATCCACCTTGCTATAGATTCGCCATTCCCTGCCATCAATACGACGGTCCGAAAATCCCTTGGTCTGATCGGTCAGCGGCTCGCGCGGTGCGGTTGTTGATCTCGCCAGCAACTTTCCTTTGTAAGACCAAATTTGAAAAGCGACCTTTCGTGCATAACGATGCGAGGGCAGCTCTTCAGGTAGATCGCTCGATTCTTCACTACTCAGAATAACGAGCAATGCGGCGGTCTGCGCCAAGTGGGCATCAAATAACTCTTCCGCTTCTGATTCCGCTTCGCGCCAGGCCACCACGCTTAAAACCAGCCAGACCGCACCAACAAAGGCCAGCGTCCCCCCAAGCAGTTGCAGTTGCAAACTACCCGAATCGCGGCGCCAGAATCCTGCCATCATCGGGGAATGAGATAACCGACACCGCGAACTGTTTTAATGGTGTCACTGGAGATTTTGCGCCGCAAGTGATGAACGTGGACTTCCAGAGCATTCGACTCGACTTCTTCGCCCCAGGGATAAACTTTCGATTCGAGTTGTGCGCGGGTCAGAACTTTGCCAGCATTCAACATAAGTTCGTGCAACAGATCAAACTCTCTTGGCGACAACTCGATATCACGACCCTGATAGCGGACCTCGCGGGATGCGGGGTCTAATGCCAGGTCACCAATCTGCATAATCGGTGCGGCAGTACCGGCAGCGCGACGCACCAGCGCACGCAGTCGTGCACCCAGTTCACCGAGGTCGCATGGTTTCACCATGTAATCGTCCGCGCCAGTATCCAGGCCTGAAATGACGTCCCCCGCCGTATCCCTTGCCGTCAACACAAGCACGGGCAGCTTCTGCCCCTCGGCGCGCACGCGTTTCAACACCTCCAAGCCATCCATCTTGGGAAGCCCTAAATCCAGAACGACGGCACTGAAGGGTTCGTGACGCAGAATCTGCCAGGCCGCCTCGCCATCTTTAACCCATTCGGGTTGAAAACCAGCCTGACGCAAACCGGTCTGCAGGCCTTCACCGAGCATGGGGTCATCTTCGACGATCAGAATACGCACCTCGTTCTCCTGCAGGTTGAAGCGATTAGGTGTTTAGTATGCCCGAACCCGGAACTCAGGGCAGCAATACCGGCAATCGGCTGCTCAAAAGCGCCCAGAGAAAGAGACCAACGCCCACGATCAGAAGGACGCCAACGATCCATTGCGGATATCGTATAGCGTCTAACAGATTGCCCTGTTTGTGGCCATTCACCATCGAGCGAACCAGGTTCTCATGGTGCAGAACGCTCGACACGAAGACCCCACCGATGTGGATAGCGATCACCAGAATCAGGACATTGACAATTCCCTCATGCAGTTCCCCGGACCAGTCGCCGTAGTCACTAAAACTTGCCCAACCCGTCAGTACCGTCAACAAGCCCAGGCCGATCATGCCGATGATCGCCCACGCACCAGCCGGATTGTGACCTACGTAGTGTTGCGGATGCCGCGTCAGAAGGCTGCCCAGATAGCGCATTGTCTGCTTCGGACCCTGCACAAAATTACCAAAGCGCGCATAGCGGGTACCCACCACCCCCCAGACCAGGCGAAAGAGCAGCAGCACGCCGAAGGCGTATCCGGCCGTCACATGCCACAGCTGCCAACGCTCGGATTCGCTGGTCAGATAGGCAATCAGAAAACAGCCGACCAGCGACCAGTGAAATATCCGGGTCGGTATATCCCAGACCAGAATTCGGCCGTGCGCTGCGTCGACATGCGCATTTAGGTCTAGCGAGGTGTTATCAGCATTAGTCGCCATGACGCCAACCTGCGGGAGTTTTCAAGGTGCGCTCGGAAAAATCACCCTTGTCTGCCTGTGTGTGACATGCTGCACAGTTGCTGAAACTCAGACCCTTGGGCGGCGTCGAGCCGTGTTCTTTGACGAACCAGCGGGTTTTGGTCATGCGTGCGGTGGGGTCAGCCGGGGCGCTTTTCTCTTTTGATGAAGCGTTCGCAAGCAGGTAAGACAGGATGGCCCGGTTGCTCGCCGCATCAAGGCTGGCATCCGACCCATAGTGTTGGTGAAGGTTGCGCATTTGCGTCTCCCATCCTGCTGACGTCAACCGTTGGGGCGGATAGGGCACGTGGCAACTACCGCACTCTTCTGCATAATTTGCCGGGTAAGGGCCATATTGGTGGCTATCGCCCGCGTGTGCAATGCTCTTTGCTGAAAGCAATGCCAGAGCCATCGCCCATCCGATTGATTTCATAAAATTCGTCATCATTTCACCGTGATTAGATAGGTTAGAAAGTTGCCTTTTTCTTCAGGAGTGCACTCACGTTTGAGCACATCATTACAGTTGCGCTTGAACCATTTGTTGACCTTTGCCGCGTCGCTAAAACGTTCCGGGTTGGCATTGGGCGACAGGGGTTGAATGGGCTTGCCCGTGACCACGTGTTTCCCGATCGCAGCCGGATTATCGGTATGACAACTCGCACAACTCCAATCGCCGCCATGCTTGTTCCGGTAAAGGCTCTCTCCCGCGGCTGGCGAAAATCCCTTGAATCCCGAATTTTGAGATTTAGCTGCCTGCCGGTATTCCTCCAGAAAAAACTGGGGCGTCTCCGCCCGACTAAATCCTGAAACACCCAGCAGTGCCAGTATCGAAAAACGAAGCAGGCAATAAAATTGGGTTCGATGCATAATTTGTCTCCAGAACTGTTTTCACATTTTGCCGATCTGTGATTACCGCAACCTTAAGGTAACCATTTTTCGTTTAGGGATACCCTCATGATGCATCGTAAGCGAGCCATCTGGAAGACTTTGCTTTCATCTTTGGTATTTGCCGTCTGTCTCCCCACGCTGAGCCGGGCAGAGACGGCTGATCGATTGCCTACCGTTCAAAACGTTGACCTTCAGCGATACAGCGGACGGTGGTATGAAATCTCTCGTCTACCAATGTGGTTTGAACGCAAGTGTCTGGACAACATCACGGCGACTTACACGCTCAGAGGCGATCATCGTATCGATGTCGTCAATAGCTGCCGTACCGAAGATGGTCAGATCAACGCCCGAGGCATCGCCGAAATTCCCGATAGCCAATATCCCGGACGGTTGCGGGTTCGTTTTGCACCCGACTGGATGGCATGGCTTCCGGTGGTGTGGGGCGACTACTGGATTATTGATCTCGACCCGGAATATCGCTGGGTCATGGTCGGCGCACCCAGTCGAGGTTATCTCTGGATTCTATCCCGCAGCCCCGAGCTGGATCAGGCAACGGTTGCCCGATTAAAAGACAAGGCGAGGGAATTGGGTTTTGACGTGACGCCGATGATTAATGTGACCAATTCGACCAATTAGCATTACAGCGATTCCAACTTGGCTAGGCGCACCCTGGCCCAATCACCAATCGCCGCGCGCTCATTCTCGTCCATTTTGTCGAGGTTTTTGTAGGCTATCGCCATGCGCGGATTGGACCGAAGCACCTTGTCATGACGCATCAGAAAATCCCAGTAGAGGGTTGTAAAAGCGCAGGCTTGGGCACCGGTTCGTAACTCCGGCCGATAGACACACTGTTTACAGTAATTACTCATCCTTTTGATGTAGGCGCCTGACGCAATGTACGGTTTGCTGGTCATCCGGCCGCCCAGCGCAAAAAGGGCCATACCCAGCGTGTTGGGTTCTTCGACCCAGGCCACCGCATCCACATAAACCGCCAGGTACCAGTCAGCAACCGCGCGCGGATCGATACCAGCCAACAGGGCAAAGTTGCCCGTCACCATCAGTCGCTGGATGTGATGCGCGTAACCAAATTGTAGGGTCTGCGAAATCGCCGCATTGAGGCATGCAGCTTTGGTGTCTCCGGTCCAGAACCAGTTCGGCAGCGGCTGTGTCGCGTTGAGCGCATTCGTTGCCGGCCAAGCCGTAACATACCGCCAGTAAATACCCCGCACGAACTCACGCCAACCAAGAATCTGACGGATAAATCCCTCGACGGCTGGCAACGGCGCCGTACCTTTCAGAAATGCAGCCTCGGCTGCTGAGATCACGTCACGCGGATCAAGCAGCTTGAGATTCATTGCGGCAGAGATCAGTGAATGCCATAGAAAGGGCTCGTCACGCCACATCGCATCCTGCCACTGCCCGAAGGCTGGTAAACGGTGCTCGATGAAGTCGGCTAGGGCCAGGCGCGCTTCCTGATCGGTCACCGGCCACGCAAAATCTGACAGCGATCCAGGGTGCTCCGGAAAAAATCTTTCCACGTCTGCCATCACGGCACGCGTAACGCCATCCGGAACAAATCGTTGTGGTGGCGGAACAGCCGGTGGCCCGCTTGCACTGAACCCAGAACGATTTTCCGCATCAAAATTCCATTGCCCACCGACCGGCTGATCATCCTGCATCAGCACACCCGTCCGTCGCCGCATCCAGCGATAGAAAAATTCCATTCGGAGACTTTGTGCAGCCTTGCTCTGTTGCGCACCCCGATTTGCCCAGCGCTCAAAATCCTCCCGGCTGCACAAAAAATGGGGGTCGGGGTAAACGTCTAATTGACGATTGATCTCCACCCCACAAGCAGCAAGTGCGCTCATGACTCGTGAATCGCCGGTCTCCAGCAGACAGATGCGCTCGACTTCTGGATGTTCGCTGATGAAGCCATGCAACGCACCCACCAGCGTCTTAAATTGATGCGTGCCGATACGTAGATAGGTTAAACGGCAGCGCCTCTGCCAACGCTCGGCGAAGTGGCGCATCGCCGAAAAGAATAGGGTGATTCTGGCTTTGTGGCTCCACACGTGTGTTGCCTCTTCGGCAGCCTCCACCATCAGCACATAGTCGCTCTGCTGCGCGCGCGACAGCAACGGGTGGGGGTCGGGATGTAATTGATCCCCCAGCACCAGAAACAGCCTTGGTCCCCGGTGCGTCATATGCATCAATCGTTCCGCAGAACTCGGTAATCACCGTCATGAAATACCAGCGGCGCGGGCGACGGATCTGCAGCAAAACGCAGCACCTTGCCGAGGTAAAGGCGATGGTCACCGCCATCGAGCTTCTGAAAATTATCAACCTCGAACCATGCGCTACAGCCAGCAAGCAAGGGCACACCCCTGAGACCGGGCGCCCACGACACGGCTTCAAATGGACGCTCTAATGATGAGGCGAAGAGATTCGACACGTCGATCTGATCCGCCGAAAGAACGTTGACGGCGTAGGTAGCAGTTGTATCAAAAGTTTCTAGGTGGCGGGATGACAGCTGTAAACTCCACACAATCAAGGGGGGCTCCAGTGACACGGTGTTGAAAGAGCTCACTGTTAATCCTATCGCTAGCCCATCAGCGTCCAGCGCTGTCAGCACAGTAACGCCCGTTGGAAAACGCCCCAATGCTAGGCGCAGATCGCGTTGGGCATCACCGGTGGGCTCAGCCTGCTCGAAGGGAAACGGTTCCGGGTTAGCGATCATCGGAGAATCAGTGCAAAATTCAGGACGCAACGCCTGCTTCGCCAGCATACGTTAGGATGGGCGCTGATTATACCGCTACCTCACAACCACCAACCCCCCGGCACCATGACGCCCTCTGGCAAAACTATCGCTACCGCTCAAGCAAAGTTTCCGCTCACTTTGGTGCGCTGGCAAAAGAAACATGGTCGCCATGATTTGCCTTGGCAGCAAACGGACGACCCCTATCGGATCTGGCTTTCTGAAATCATGCTGCAACAAACGCAGGTGCAAACGGTCATCCCCTATTACACGCGATTTCTTGAAGCCTTTCCGACGGTTGCCGCACTCGCAACAGCGCCATTAGACGACGTACTGAAGCTGTGGTCAGGGCTAGGCTACTATGCGCGTGCGCGCAACCTGCATGCGTGTGCCGGCAAGCTTGTTACCGAGTTTGGCGGTCAGTTCCCGGAAGATGCTGATACGCTCGCCAAGCTACCCGGCATCGGTCGGTCTACTGCCGCAGCCATTAGTGTCTTTGCCTTCGGCCAGCGCGCAGCCATTCTGGACGGCAATGTGAAGCGCGTTTTCTGCCGCGTCTTTGGCATCGATGGCGTACCAACCACGACTACCGTCGACAAATCACTCTGGGCGCTCGCCGAATCCCTATTGCCCAAGAAAGATGTCGCGACCTATACGCAAGGCCTCATGGATCTGGGCGCCACCTGTTGCACGCGCAGTAATGCACACTGCAATGCATGTCCCATGCAGCCTTTCTGTGACGCATTCCACACGGATCGTGTGAATGAGCTGCCCCATCGCAAACCCAAAAACAAACTCCCGGTGCGCACGGCACACGTTTGGCTGATCCGGGACAAGGATCATGTATGGCTAGAACGTCGACAAGCCTGCGGTATCTGGGGCGGCCTCTTGAGCCTGCCTGATGCTGAATCAGTGCGTCTGCCCGGCAGCGCAATTGCGCTGCCGGGCACGACCATCCGCCATAAATTTACCCATTTCGAACTTCAGGCGGAGGTGAGCCGATACGCGGTGCGAACCGCACCCACAGCGCTCAATCGACATCGTGAATTGGAGGCTTACCCGTTATGCGACGTCGAAGAGCTGGCGCTGCCGACGCCCTGGCGGAAATTGCTTATGGCTGAACCGGATCAGATACTCTGAGCCAGGCGACGATCAGACCATTCAGGGTGCCAAAGAGTAATGCGGCGCCGATAAAAACGGGAGCCAGAATCCAGACCCCCGGGCTTGGCACCAGCCATAACCGAACGATCAGCAACTGCGTGGCCATGTGCGCGAGCGCCGAGACTATGGATAGCGTAACCGGTCCAAACCACCGAGGCATTTGTCGGACCAGCGGTTGTGCCAGGTAGAGCCCCAGCAATGACGCGATCGCACCGCCCAGAGACAATACAAAACCGGGCGCCAGAAACTGTCCGACCAGCAGACTCACGGCAAAGACACGCAGTACGGTCACCCAGGCGGCAGTCACCCAGTCATAACGTAACAGCACAAGCAGTGTGATGATATTGGCTAATCCCGGCTTCACTCCGGGCAATGGGCTTGGTACGGCCGACTCAACGAGTGCGATGGCGATGGCCGCGGCTGTCAGCCGTGCAATGCGGTGGTCATCGGGTGTGAGCGTGAGTTGGCGCATCGTTAGTCTCTAGTACGCCATGGATTCGTACGCGGGCTGGCCACCGGTCAACGTGAGGCTGACGTGATTCGGGGCGCATAGCGCCATTTCACCTGGCCGTGTCAGCCACCCCTGCTTCACACAATACTGCCGTGGCCCTGGATCGCTAACAACACGGGCGCGTCCCGATTCGATGCGGATCACCGTGACACCCAGTGCCCCATCGATCGAGACGGTTCGATCTTCATTCAGTGCATACGCTGCCACCAGAATACCATCGCGTCTGACCTGCGCCTGCGCAGCCGGACCCGACTGCCAGAGTGATATTGATAACGCTAACCAGCCGGCAAACCCAGCCAGTAGCACGAGGACATCACCGGGGCGCAGTAGTTTTTTCAGCGGACGTTGCAGGAACCAATTCACGGTGGCGCACCAGCACATCTGGCCGGTCGGCAAACTGAGTGGCAAGCCATTCGGTCATCCAGACTGAACGATGCTGGCCACCAGTGCAACCGATGGCCACGGTCAGATACGAACGATTGTCATGCCCATATTTCGGCAACCAGGTTTTTACAAAGCGGGCAATCTCCTCCCGAAGTTTAATCGCGTCTGGTTGTGATTCGAGAAACGCAGCAACGGGGGCATCTTTACCGGTGAGCGGCCGTAACGCAGGATCGTAATGTGGATTCGGCAAGCAGCGCACGTCGAACATGAGATCGGCATCGCGCGGGACGCCATGTTTGAAACCGAAGGATTCAAACACCAGTGTCAGACCATCCTGACTATCGACCTTGAGAAAATCGCGGATCCAGGTTCGCAAAACAGCAGGTTTCAAATGGCTGCTATCAAGTCGATGGCCCATCTCCGCGACTGGCTCCAACAACATGCGCTCGTGACGCAGCGCTTCGGCTAAGGTCATGGTGTCGCTGGTCAGCGGATGCGCGCGACGCGTTTCCGAAAAACGCTGAATCAGGGTTTCGTCATCGGCATCAAGAAACAGTACACTCACACGCGCATCGCGACGTAAATTTTCCAAGGCCTTGGGCAGGGCTTCGAGCGAAGGACCGCTGCGTACATCGACAGCGACACCAATTCTGGTATACCCATCCTGGCGCAAGTGACCCACCAGAACCGGCAACATGTCCGCCGGCAGATTGTCGACACAGTAATACCCGGCGTCCTCGAGCACGGCGAGGGCGATCGATTTACCGGAGCCGGAGAGGCCGCTAATGACGACAAGTTCCATGGTGGGTTCAGTATAGCTGGGGAATGCGCCATAATGGTGACGAACCCTTTACACAGAGGCTTGGCCTCAGGTGCCCCATGAAACTGCTCGACCTGCCTTTCCTTGCCGATATCAACGCTATCCGCCGCGACATCCACGCCCATCCCGAATTAGCCTTCGAAGAGACCAGAACGGCCGATGTGGTTGCGCGGACGCTTGAAGGTTACGGTGTCGAGGTGCATCGTGGCCTGGCGGGCACAGGCGTTATCGGCGTCATCAAGGGCAACCAGGGCAATTGCCAACGCATGGTCGGGCTTCGCGCCGATATGGATGCGCTGCCCATGCCAGAACTGAACGAATTTCCGCACCGATCCCGACATGCCGGCAAGATGCACGCCTGTGGCCATGACGGTCATACGGCGATGCTGCTGGGTGCGGCACGCTACCTCGCCGAGCACCGCGATTTTGATGGCACCGTGGTGCTAATTTTCCAACCCGCCGAAGAAGGTGAGGGCGGCGCCCGCGTGATGATCGAGCAGGGTCTGTTCAATCAGTTTCCGGTCGAGGCGGTTTTTGGTTTACACAACTGGCCTGGCCTGCCGGTCGGCCAGATGGCCATTATGTCCGGCCCGGTCATGGCCGGGACTTGTGGCCTCGAAATCCTGATTCGCGGTCACGGCTGTCATGCCGCCATGCCACACCAGGGCGTCGACACCATCCTGGTTGGCACACAGGTCATTCAGGCCTTGCAGAGTGTGGTCTCGCGTAACTTGCACCCCTGTGACGCCGGCGTCGTTTCGGTCACACAATTTCATGCGGGCGATGCCTGGAATGTGATCCCGGAAGATGCCGTCTTGCGCGGTACGATCCGCACCTTCAAGCCCGATGTACAACAACTTGTCGAAACCCGCGTTCAGGAAATTTGCACCGGCATCGCCGCCACTTTCGGCGCACAAATTGAGGTACGTTTCGAACAACGCTACCCGCCGACCGTCAACAGCGCCGACGAGACGCATTTCTGTCAGCATGTCGCTGCCCAGCTACTGGGCGCTGACCATGTGATCAAGGATGCGCTGCCGTCGATGGGTGCTGAAGACTTCGCTTATATGCTGCTCGAAAAACCGGGTTGCTATGTCTGGCTAGGCAACGGCCCCGGCGAAGGGGGCTGCACGCTGCACAACCCGCACTATGACTTCAACGATGACATCACGGCCATCGGCATCAGCTACTGGGTGAAGCTGGCGCGCGATTTTTTAGCCAAATAAAGCCAACACAGAAGAACTTGCTAATAGCTAGCCGTCCGCAAATCGGCGGTAGAGATCGATACCCGCTGCTGTTTCTGCATGAACTCGAGCAGGACAAAGCTACGTTGCTCCCCATCGGCGATTTCAAA